>DATGDT010000214.1:0-11263 GCA_035310725.1 Gemmatimonadales bacterium | reverse complement strand
CTGGTGCGCGCACGTGCTCGAGCAGCACGCGGACAACCGCCTCATCCGGCCGCGCGCCGAATACATGGGGCACATGAACCGCCGCTGGGTTGCGGTGCGGAAGCGAGGGTAAGCGATGAGCGGCACGAAGATCGACTATCGGGACGGGCGCTGGGTGGTGCCCGAGAACCCCATCATCCCCTTCATCGAGGGCGACGGCACGGGCCCCGACATCTGGCGCGCGTCGCGCCGGGTGTTCGACGCCGCCGTGAAGAAGACCTCGGGCGGCCGCCGCCAGGTGGAATGGCGCGAGGTGCTGGCCGGCGAGAAGGCGTTCAAGGCCACGGGCAACTGGCTGCCCGACGAGACGCTCGAGGTGATTCGCGCGCACCGCGTGGCGATCAAGGGACCGCTCACGACACCGATCGGCGGCGGCATTCGCTCGCTGAACGTCGCCCTGCGCCAGCTGCTCGATCTGTACGCCTGCGTGCGTCCGGTGCGCTGGTTCAAGGGCGTGCCGGCGCCGGTGAAGGACCCGGGCAAGCTCGACATCGTGATCTATCGCGAGAACGTCGAGGACGTCTATGCCGGAGTGGAATTCCCGGCGGAGAGCAAGGAGTCGAACGAGCTCATCGCCCTGCTCGAGCGGTTGGGGAAGAAGGTCCGGCCCGGCAGCGCGATCGGGATCAAGCCGATGTCCAAGTTCGGCTCGCAACGGCTCGTGGCCAAGGCGATCCGCTTCGCGATCGAGTCGGGCCGCCCGTCGGTGACGCTGGTGCACAAGGGCAACATCATGAAGTTCACCGAGGGCGCGTTCCGCGACTGGGGCTACGAGACCGCGAAGACGCAATTCGGTGATCGTACGATCGCGGAGGCCGATATGGGCAAGGGGACGGGGGACGCGGGACGAGTCGTCATCAAAGACCGCATCGCCGATTCCATGTTCCAGCAGCTGCTGCTCCGTCCGGCAGAATACTCCATCCTCGCGACGCCCAATCTGAACGGCGACTACCTGTCCGACGCCTGTGCCGCGCAGGTGGGCGGGCTCGGACTGGCGCCCGGCGGCAACGTGGGTGACGGCTACGCGGTGTTCGAGGCCACGCACGGCACGGCGCCCAAGTACGCCGGTTTGGACAAGATCAATCCCGGGAGCGTGATCCTCTCCGGCGCCATGATGTTCGCCGAGCTCGGCTGGGCCGAGGTGGGCCGCGCCATCATCGCCGGGATCGAAGGCGCGATCGCCGGGGGCCGAGTCACCTACGACCTGGCGCGCCAGATGCCGGGCGCGACCGAAGTCTCCACCTCCACGTTCGCCGACGCGATCATCGAGCACCTCGCATGAACAGCACGCTCACGGCGCAACCGTTCCCCGAGATCGATACCCCGCTGCTGGCGGTGGCCGTGGCCACCGCGACCACGCTCCCGGCGGCGCTCGCGCCGCTCGATCAGGCGACGGGCGGCGCGCTGGGGCGCGCGCTCGCCAACGGGGACTTCAAGGGAAAGCGGGACGAGACGCTGCTCGCCTACGGCGGCGGGAAGGCGCGGCGCGTGCTGCTGGTGGGCATGGGAAAGGGCAACGAGGTCAGCGTCAGCGCCGTGCGTCGCGCCGCGGCCGTGGCGGCGAAACGGGCCCGGGTGCTCGGCACGGGACGCTTCGCGTTCGGCGTCGCGGCGGAGGCCCGCAACAAGCTCACCGGCGCGGCGATCGCCCAGGCGGCCGTGGAAGGGGCGGCCCACGGCGGCTGGGCATTCGTGGAGCTGAAGCGTCCCAGCGATGAGCTGCGCGCGGCGCTCGCCGGGGTGGATGTCGTGGTGGACGCGGCCGAGGCGAAGGCGGCGGAAGCGGGGCGCGTGCGCGGCGACGCGGTCGCTGCCGGCCACGTGCTGGCGCGCGGGCTGCAGATGCAGCCCGGCAACGTGTGTACGCCGACCTACCTCGCGGAGCAGGCCCAGGCGCTGGGCCGCACCCACGGGTTCGCCGTGACGGTGCTCGGCCCCGCCGAGCTGCGTGCCGAGGGGATGGGCGCGCTGCTCGCAGTGGCGCAGGGGAGCGCGCAGGAGCCGCGGTTCATCGTGCTGGACTACCGGGGCGCGGGCGACGCCGCGCCCGTCGTGCTGGTGGGGAAGGGGATCACCTTCGACTCCGGGGGGATCTCGATCAAGCCGGCCGCCAACATGGAAGAGATGAAGTACGACATGTCGGGCGCGGCGGCCGTGCTGGGGACGTTCGAGACGCTGGGGCGTCTGCGCCCGGCGCTCAACGTCGTAGGCCTGATCTCGAGTACCGAGAACCTCCCGTCGGGCACCGCCGTCAAGCCCGGGGACGTGATCAAGAGTCACCTCGGCAAGACGATCGAAATCGTGAACACCGACGCCGAGGGGCGGCTGGTGTTGTGCGACGCGTTGTCGTACGCGCGCCGCTACAAGCCCGCGGCGGTGATCGACGCCGCCACGCTGACCGGAGCGGTGGTGATCGCGCTGGGCAACCAGGCGAGCGCGGTGATGGGGAACGACGACGCGCTGGCGGCCGAAGTCCGCGACGCCGGCGAGCGGGCCGGGGAGCGGTGCTGGCCGCTGCCGCTGTGGGACGAGTACCGCGACCTCGTGAAGTCCGACATCGCCGACGTCAAGAACTCCGGTGGACGCGGCGCGGGGTCGATCGCGGGCGGCTGGTTCCTGCGGGAATTCGTCGAGGGATATCCCTGGGTGCACCTCGACATCGCCGGGACCGCCTATACCGACAACGAGGCCCCGCATCAGGTGAAGGGACCGACCGCGTTCGGCGTGCGGTTGTTCAGCGAGTTCCTGCTGCGGCGCGCCGGGACCTGATGACCCGGAGCCTCCTCATCGCGGGGGCTCTCCTCGTCGCGGGCGGCCGCGTCGCGGCCCAGGTGGACACGGGCCCGCCCCGTCCCACGACCAAAGCGGATTCGGCCCGCGCCGATTCGGCGCGCGCGGCGGCGGACAGCGCCGCGCGCGACACGATCGAGCGCTACCTCCCCACGTTCGCCCAGGCGATCCCGTCCGGCCCGCTGCCGCGCGGGACGCGCTGGCGCTTCGACGGCGACTCCCTCGTCCTGTCCGACATCACGACGCTGTCCGATCTGCTGGCGCGAATTCCCGGCGTGTACGTCGCCCGCGGCGGGTGGTTCGGGGCGGCCGAAGTGCCGGTGTACGGCGGGCAGGGCCCCCTGGCCCTGGAGGTCTACTGGGACGGCGTGCCCTACCTGCCGCTGGGACGCGATTCGCTGTGGCTCGACCCGGCGCGAATCCCGCTCGGGCCCGTGGAGCGGGTGGACGTGCAGGTCCTGCCGTCCGTCCTGCGGGTCTATCTCGTCTCCACGCGACCGCGCTCCACCGCGCCGCGCACGGGAGTGCGGATCAGCACGGGCAGCAATTCGATCGCGCAATACCGCGGCGGGTTCGCCAAGCGCTGGAAGTCCGGTCTGGGACTCTCGCTCTCCGCCGACTACCGCAACATCGACGGGGTCGCAGGCTCCTCCACGACGGCGTTCAACTCCGTGGACGTGTGGCTCAAAGGGGAGTACGTGCCGTCGCCGCGCTTCGGCGTCTCCTACCAGACCCTGAGCTCCGCCTGGCGACGCGACAGCGCGAGCTCCCTCGTCGAGAGGTGGCGCCAGCGGCGGCAGGATGGGTTCCTGCGTGCCTTCTTCGCGACCCGGACCGACGGCCTGGGAGAACGGGTGGGACTGAGCCTGGTGCGGAGCCGCGTCACCGGGGACAAGGCTCTGCCCGACAGCCTGTCTCCCGCCCATTATCAGGCGATCCTCGAGCTTTCCGAGACGCGCTCACGCGCATCGCTGGGCTTTACCGTGCGGGCGCAAGGGGCGGGGCGCCCGCTCCAGCTGGAAGGTCGTGTCGCGTGGCAGCCGGTGCCGTTCCTGACGCTCGCGGCCGATGGGCGCCGATCCTACTACGGCGACCCCGGACACGGAAATCGCGCCCACGTGTCGGCCGGCCTGACGTTGCCGCTCGGCTTCTCCGTCCGTGGGGAAGTCGCGCGGCTGGAGGACTTCCAGGCGCCGCTGGTGACCGGCACGTACCAATGGGCCACCGATTATGCCGCGTATCTGCGCTGGGACCGGCGGCGCGTCACGCTCGAGGCCGGTCGGCTGCGGCGCGATCCGTTTGCGCCGCTCGGGTTCGCCGCGGGGATCGCCCCCGTCGCGGAGCTGGGCGCGCGGCCGCGCAGCACGTACCTCTCCGTGTACGCCGCGGTGCGCCCGCTGGCGGGCGTGGAGCTCTCCGGCTGGTACTTCGATCCGGTGCAGGGGGGCGGCGATTTCGAGCCGCCCAAGCACGCGCGCGCCTCCGCCACGTTCTACTCGAAGTTCTGGCGTGTGTACAAGAGCGGCGTGTTTTCCCTCCGGGGCGAGGTCGCGGCCGAGAGCTGGAGTCGCAGCGCGTTGGGGGGACGTGATGTCGGGGGCGATTCGATCCCGCTCGGACCCGCGACGTTCGTCACGACCAACATCCAGCTGCGCATCGCGGACTTCACGGCCTACTGGATCACGCGCAACTACGACGCGATGCGCGGCAGCTACGTGACCGGACTCGGCTACCCCAAGCGGGCGCAGTACTACGGGGTGGCGTGGTTCTTCAGAAACTAGCTATCGGCTATCGGCTATCGGCTAACTGCTGTCGACTATCAGCCGTCGACAGCCATATCGCCCGTCGGTAGCTGATAGCCGATAGCCGACAGCGGATTGACCTAAGTTCTTTAAGCGACTAAAGTTAAAGTCTGTGCCGCGGAGCATGACGGGGTTCGGCGCCGCCGAAGGGACGGTAGCGGAGGGACGCCTGCGGGTGGAAATCCGCACGGTCAATCACCGCTACTTCAATCCGCAGCTCAAGCTGCCGTACGATCTCAGCGGGCTGGAGAGCGACCTGCGGGACCGGTTGCGGCGGTTGCTGGAGCGCGGTCACGTCGCGGTGACGGCCCGCTGGATCGAGCAGCCGGCGGCGGCGGGCGGTGTGGCCATCGATATGGACCGAGCGCGCGCGGTGGTGCGCGCGCTGCGCCAGCTGAAGAAGTCGCTGCGACTGAAAGGGGAGCCGGACCTCGCTTTCGTGGCGCGGCATCCCGACGTGCTGGCGACGACCAGCGACGGCACGGTGGCGCGCTGGGCCGACGTCCAGCCGATCGTGGAGCGAGCGGCCGCGGACGTTCTCGCGATGCGCGAACGTGAAGGACGCGCGCTGGCCGCCGACCTGCTGGTGCGGGTGGACGCGCTCGAGGCGGGCGCCCGCACCGTCGAGCAGCGGGCGCCGGAGCGGCTCGCGGCCGAGCTGGCCCGGCTGCGCAAGAGCGTCGCCGAGCTGGCGAGCGGCGTGCACGTGGACGAGCAGCGCCTCGCGCTGGAGATCGCCCTGCTCGCCGACCGGGTGGACATCAGCGAGGAGCTGGTGCGGTTTCGCACCCACCTGGCGGCGGTGCGGACGGCCCTCGGCGAGGGCGACGGCGCGGTGGGCAAGCAGCTCGGGTTTCTCGCGCAGGAGCTGCTGCGCGAGGTCAATACGATGGGGTCGAAGGCGAACGACGCCACGATCACGCAGACCGTGATCGCGATGAAGGGCGAGCTGGAGCGGTTCCGGGAGCAGCTGGAGAATCTGGAGTGACGCCGCGGGTCGTCATCCTGTCCGCTCCTTCGGGGGGCGGCAAGACGACGATATCCCGGGCGTTGCTCGCGCGGCGCCCGGACGTGGGCTACTCGGTGTCGGCGACGACACGCGCGCCGCGACCGGGGGAGCGTGACGGGGAGTCGTACCACTTCGTCACGCGGGCGGAGTTCGATCGACACATCACCGCCGGGGAATTCCTGGAGTGGGCGGAGTACGCCGGGAACCGCTACGGCACGCTGCGGCGCGAGGTACGGACGGTGCTGGCGGCCGGGAAGCACGCGCTCCTGGACATCGAGGTGCAGGGGGCGCGGCAGGTGCAGCAGGAGTGTCCGCCGCCCGAGTCGATCAGCGTGTTCGTGCTCCCGCCCGACCCGGACACCTGGATCGAGCGCCTCGTGGGACGGGAGACCGAGGCGCCGGACGTCCTGGCGCGACGGCTGCAGCGCGCGACCGAGGAAATCCGGCACGCGCTCGATTGGGAGCACATCGTGATCAACGACGATCTCGACGCCGTGGTCGCGGAAGTCGGCCGCATCATCGACGAGGACGGGACACGGGCGCACCGCCCGACGATCCCGCGCCTGGTGCAGCTGGTCGAGGATCTGGTGAGAGCCGCCGAGCGGCATCAGCCGCGGGCGAGAACGAACGACTGAACCGAGCAGAGGAAAAGGACCCGATGCGAATCATCACTCCGCAGGAAGTCGCGAATCAGACGCAGAACAAGTATCTGGGCGTTCTGGTGGCGGCGAAGTTCGCGCGGTTCGTCAACGAGTTTCCCCGCGATCGCAGCGTGGAATTCGAGCAGAAGCTGACGACCCGCGCGCTGGGCGAGCTGGTGCAGGGGAATCTGAAGTACAAGCTGGTGCGGCGGCGGCGGACGGAGGCCTGATGAGCGTCGCCGGCCGTCACGTCGTGCTCGGCGTGTCGGGCGGCATCGCCTGCTACAAGAGCTGTACGCTGGCCCGGCGGCTCGCCGAGGCCGGCGTGACGGTGGACGTCGTGATGACCGCCGCGGCCACCGAGTTCGTCCGCCCGCTGACGTTCGAGGCGCTCACCGGGCGGCCCGTCCTCACCTCCCTGTGGGAGCGGGACAGAGCGCTGGCCCACATCGCCCTCGCCAAGCAACCGGATCTGGTGGTCGTGGCCCCCGCGACGGCGCAGCTGCTGGCTCGCGCGGCGATGGGGATGGCCGACGATCTGCTGACCGCGATTCTGCTGGCGCGTCCCGGCGCCGTGCTCGCGGCCCCCGCCATGAACGACGCCATGTTCGCCCACCCGGGCACCCAGGCCAACCTGCGGGCGCTCCTCGCGCGGGGCTGGACGTTCATCGGGCCCGAGACCGGCGCGCTCGCCGAAGGCCCGAGCGAGCGGCAGGGCCGGATGAGCGAGCCGGAGACGATCCTCGCCGCGGTGCTGCGTCAGCTCGGGGCGGATACCCGCTGGGCCGGGCGCAAGGTGGTGGTGAGCGCAGGCCCCACGCGCGAGCATCTCGATCCGGTCCGCGTGCTCACCAATCCGTCGAGCGGACGCATGGGGTGGGCGCTGGCCGAGGCGGCGCGCGACCGCGGCGCACAGGTCGTGCTCGTGGCAGGACCGACGACGCTCGGCCCGCCCCCGGGAGTGGAAACGGTGCGCGTCGAAACCACCGACGCGATGCAGCGCGCGGTGCAGCAGGCGCTCGCCGGCGCGTCCGCGCTGTTCATGGCCGCGGCCCCGGCCGACTACCGTCCCACGAAGACGGACAAGCGCAAACGCCCTCGCGGCCGTGGACGAATCACGTTAGCGTTGGAGCCGACGCCGGACATTCTCGCGACCCTGAAGCGGCCGTCCGGTTGTCTGGTGGTTGGATTCGCGCTCGAGACCGGTGACGGGCTCGCGCGCGCCCGGGAGAAACTGAAATCGAAGCGGCTGGACTACGTGGTTCTGAACGACGCGCTGGAGCCCGGTGCGGGGTTCGAGGTGACCACGAATAAAGTCACGCTGCTCGGGCGGTCGGGGGCTCCCCTGGAGCTCCCGCTGCTCGACAAGCGCGACGTGGCGCAGCGAATCCTCGACGCGGTGGAGCACGAGTTGACGTGAGCGACGGGCGGGCACTGGCGCGCGCCTATCTGGAACAGCAACGGCTCCTCGGAACGGATGCGGTGATGCTGCCGCCGTCCGGAGCGCCGTCCGCTCCCGGCCCGAATCCCGCCGGGAGCGTCCCACCCAGCACCCCGGTGAGCGCTCCGGCGAGCGCTCCGGCGCCGGCGAAGATGGATCTGCCGCCCGTCGGCATCAGCTACGATCCGCCGGCCCGGGACCTGTTCGCGGCCGACCCGCTGCAGCACGTCACGCAGCTGGCCCAGGTGGCGGAGCTCGTAGCGGAGTGCACGAAATGCCGCCTGTGCGAGAGCCGTACCCACACCGTCCCGGGTGAAGGCCCGGACGCCGCCCGTCTCGTCTGTGTCGGCGAGGGGCCGGGCCGGACCGAAGACGAAACCGGGCGGCCCTTCGTGGGGCAAGCCGGCGAGCTCCTCACCAAGATCCTGGCCGCGATCGGCTTGTCGCGCGAGCAGGTGTACATCTGCAACGTGGTGAAATGCCGGCCGCCACAGAATCGCACGCCGCAGTACGACGAAATCGCGTCCTGCGTGCCCTATCTGTTCCGGCAGCTCGAGCTGCTGGCGCCGAAAGTGATCCTGGCCATGGGAAACACGGCGGCGCAGACGCTGCTCAACACCAAGCAGTCGCTTGGAGCACTGCGCACCAAGGTGCACCGGTTCCGGGGTATACCCCTGATCGTGACCTACCACCCGGCCGCATTGCTCCGCAACCCGAATTGGAAGAAACCGACCTGGGATGACGTCCGCATCGCCCACCGTCTCCTCGACGGCTGACCTCGACGTCGCCGGCCGGCGCACGCCCTGGAGCAACGACGCCGAGCAGGCCGTGCTCGGCGCGATGCTGCTCGACCAGGACGCGGCGCTCAAGGCGGCCGAGTTCCTCGACGACACGATGTTCTACAAGGAGGCGCACCGCGTCCTGTTCCGGGCGATGGTGAGCCTCACCGAGCGCGGCGACGTGATCGATCCGGTCACGCTGCGCGACGAGCTGGGGAAGCGGGGCGATCTCGAGCGGGCCGGCGGCATGGAGTACATCGCCACCCTGATCGACGTCGTGCCGACCGCGGCCAACGTGGAGTACCACACCCGCATCGTCCGCGACAAGGCGGTGCTGCGCCGGCTGGTGGAGGCGGCCACCGAGATCATCCAGGACGTCTACGAGGGCCGGAGCGACTCGGGTGAAGTGCTGGACAACGCCGAGCATCGCGTCTTCCAGGTGGCCCAGTTCCGCCGCTCGGAGGACTTCTCCCGGCTGAAGGAGCTGATCTGGCCGACCATGGAGCGCATCGAGCAGCTCCAGGGCGGGCAGGGGATCGTCACCGGGGTGGCGAGCGGATTCCTCGATCTCGACCGGCTCACGGCCGGGTTCCAGCGGGGCGACCTGGTCATCATCGCCGCGCGGCCGTCCATGGGGAAGACGTCGTTCGTGCTGAACTGCGTCCAGCACGCGGCGATCGAGCACCAGATCGGGGTGGCGGTCTTCTCGCTGGAAATGTCCAAGGAGTCGCTGGTCCAGCGGCTGCTGTGCTCCGAGGGTCTGGTGGACGCGCAGCGGCTGCGCCGTGGCGCGCTGCGCGACGACGACTACCCCAAGCTCGCCCGGGCCGCGGGACTGCTCGGCACGGCGCCGATCTGGATCGATGACTCGGCGGCGCTCACGCCGCTCGCGATGCGCTCCAAAGCCCGCCGGCTCAAGGCCGAGCACGACATCGGCATGGTGGTGGTGGACTACCTGCAGCTGATGCAGGGGCCGTCCAACACCGAGAACCGGCAACAGGAGATCTCCTACATCTCCCGCTCGCTCAAGGCGCTGGCCAAGGAGCTCGACGTGCCCGTGGTCGCGCTGTCCCAGCTGTCGCGCGCCCCCGAGCAGCGCACCGGCGAGGGCCGCCGCCCGCAGCTCTCCGATCTGCGCGAGTCCGGCGCCATCGAGCAGGACGCCGATCTGGTCTGCTTCATCTATCGCGCGGAGATGTACGAGGGACCGACCGACAAGGAAGGCAACAGCATCGAGGGACTGGCCGAGCTGATCGTCGGCAAGCAGCGCAACGGTCCCACGGGAACGGTGGAGTTGTACTTCAAGAAGGAGTACACGCGCTTCGACAACCGGTCGCACCGCGATGCGCCGCCGGGGGCCACCGGTGCCTAAGCCCGTTTCGTTGTTCCGCTGCACCGACTGCGGGGCCGAGCAGCCCAAGTGGGCGGGGCGCTGCGACGCGTGCGGGGCGTGGAATACGCTGGTGGAAGAACCGCTGGCGGACAGGCGGTCAGGCGGTCGGGCGGTCGGTGGGACGCGGGCCTTTGACCGACCGCCCGTCCGCCTGTCCGCGGTAGAGCAGATGGGGGTGGCGCGCTGGCAGACCGGTCTTGGAGAGCTCGACTTCGTTCTGGGGGGCGGCATCGTCCCCTCGTCGGTGATCCTGGTGGGAGGCGAGCCGGGGATCGGCAAATCCACGCTGCTGCTGCAGGCGGCCGCCCACCTCGAGCGCGCGGGTGTGCGCACGCTCTACGTGTCGGGCGAGGAGTCGCCCGAGCAGCTGCGGCTGCGCGCCGACCGCCTCGATGCCGACGCCGGCGCCGTCCACGTGCTGGGCGAGACCAACCTCGAAGCGATCCTGCACCACGCCGGTGCCATCGGTGCCCAGGCAGTCTTCCTCGATTCGATTCAGACGACGTACACGGAAGCGCTCGAGGGCGCCCCGGGGAACGTGGGTCAGGTGCGCGAGTGCGCCGCCCGGTTGATGCGCTTCGCCAAGGAAGCGGGGCCGGCCGTGTTCCTCGTCGGTCACGTGACCAAGGGAGGCGGGATCGCGGGCCCGCGTACCCTGGAGCACATCGTGGACACCGTGCTCTACTTCGAGGGGGAGGCGACGCTCGACCACCGCGTCCTCCGGGCGGTGAAGAACCGGTTCGGGTCGGTGGACGAGATCGGCGTGTTCCACATGACCGCGACGGGGCTCGAGCCGGTCGCCGATCCCGCGGCCGCGTTCCTCGCGGGGCGCCACGCGGGGGTTTCCGGTTCGGCCGTGACGGCGCTGATGGAAGGCACACGCCCGTTGCTGGTGGAGGTGCAGGCGCTCGCGTCCAAACCGGGCTTCGGGACGCCCCAGCGAGTGGCCACGGGACTCGACCAGCGACGGCTCGCGGTGCTGCTCGCGGTACTGGAGCGGCGCGGGGGGCTGCCGGTCGGCGCCCTCGACGTGTTCGTCAACGTCACCGGCGGGGTCCGCCTGCTCGAGCCGTCCACCGATCTGGCGGTGCTCGCGGCGCTGACCTCGAGCGTGCACGACCGGCCTGTGCCGGCCGATGCGCTGTTCCTGGGCGAAGTGGGGCTGGGTGGGGAAGTGCGTCCGGTCGCCGGGCTCGAGCGCCGCCTGACCGAAGCCCAGCGCCAGGGCTTCCGTCGCGTCTTTCTGTCGTCGCGGTCCCGCGTGGCCGGCGGACTCGAGGTCGTGGCGATCGCGCATGTCGGTGAGCTCGCCCGCCGGCTCGCCGCCTGACGTCGCCGTCGTGATCGTGGCGGCCGGGTCCGGCGTGCG
>DATGDT010000213.1:0-3719 GCA_035310725.1 Gemmatimonadales bacterium | reverse complement strand
CGTCTCAGCGCCCGGGCGAACCTCGACTGGCACCGGGAGGTCAGCCGGTTCGACGACGCGGCCGACAGCCCCGGCGACACGAGCCTGTTCTGCTGCTTCCAGAGCCGGGACGTCTTCAACCGTCTGCTGATCGGAGCACGGGCCGACGTTCGCCTGCCGCCGACGGTGACCTTCACGGCGGGTGTCGAGAGGGAGTTGCAGCGCGAGACCGGCACGACGCTCGACACGACGCGCGGCAATTCGGGGCTCTACGGACAGCTGCTGGCGGGGCTCGGCACGGCGGTCACGCTCACTGCGGGTGGGCGGCTCGACGACAACCAGCAGTTCGGCAACCACCTGACCGGCCGGGCGGGTGTCGCCTGGCGGGCCGCGGGTGGGACCCGGTTGCGCGCGTCGGCGGGGACCGGGTTCAAGGAGCCGTCGTTCTTCGAGAACTTCGCGACCGGCTTCGCACGCGGCAACCCGGCGCTGCGGCCCGAGCGGTCGAGGAGCTGGGAGATCGGTGTGGAGCAGGCCCTGACCGGGGACGGCCTGAGCGTGCAGGCTACCTGGTTCGACCAGCGCTTCCGGGATTTCATTCAGTACAGTTCCACGCCCCTGGGCTCCGACTCGGTGAACTACGTCAACGTGGGGGACGCCACCGCCCGCGGTCTCGAGCTGTCGCTGCGCGCCTCCTTCGGCCGCCGCTTCGCGCTGGACGCGGCCTATACCTACCTGCGCTCGCGCGACGCCGGAACGCAGCAGCGGCTGCTGCGCCGCCCGACGCACAGCGGAAGCGTGCAGCTCAGCGGTCCCGTCGTGGGGCGGGGGGAGTTCGCCGTCACGGCCCGCCACACAGGGGACCGCGTGGACCAGGACTTTTCGACGTTTCCTGCGGGATTGGTGACGCTGCCGTCGTATACGGTGGTCGACGCCTCCGTCGAGCTGCGCCTCAGCTCCCGCCGGGGTCCGTGGCCGGGGCTCGAGCTCACGGGTCGGGTCGAGAACCTGTTCAACGCCCCCTACGAGGAGGTGCTGCACTTTCCGGCACCCCGCCGCACCCTGCTGCTCGGCGGGGAGTTGACCCTCGGGCGATAGGGGCGCCATCTCCCGGCGCGGAGTTTGCGGTAGAGAGGGCACGGACTTCGATTGGAGGGTCCCATGCGCCGGTTGCCGTTCACGGCGATGCCGCTGCTCGCCGCCTCGCTCTCCGCCCAGGCTCCGGTGATCACGCCCGGCGGTGATCCCTCGGTTCGGAGCGACTCGATCTACCGCCTGGCCGTCGACCCCAAGGACTACCCCGACGACCCCTACATCTATCTGCTGGACGACGGGGTCGTAGTGGTCCAGGCGGACGGCCGTACCACGCGGACCTACCGCCAGGTCGTCCAGATCCTGACCCAGGATGCCGTGGAAGACTGGGCCGAGCAGTCGTTCAGCTACGACGCGGGCCGCGAGAAGCTGCGCATCAACTGGGTGCGCGTGGTGAAGCCGGATGGCACCGTGATCAGCGACGGCCCGAGCCACCGCCAGGAGTCCTCCTCTCCGGTCGCCATGTCGGCGCCGGTCTACTCCGACAGCAAGGTGATCCGGCTGACGCTGGCCGGCGTGGCGCCGGGCACCATCGTGGACTACAGCTTCACGACCGAGCGGTTCAAGCCGCCCCTCGCTGGAGACTTCTATTCGGGGTGGTCGGTGCATACCGCGCGTCTGACGCGGCGTTCGCGCCTGCTGCTCGACGTCCCGGTGGGAATGAAGCCGCACATCCAGGAGCGCAACCTCCATTTCCGGCCGCAGGTGGTCGAGGCGCGCGGCCGCCGCGTGTACCAGTGGGCCACGCAGGACGTGCCGCGCGTCGAGCGTGAGCCGTACGCCGGGTCGCCCGACACGGTATACGCCGGCATCGACATGGCGGGCATCGACAGCTGGGCCGACATCGCCCGCTGGTACGCCGGGCTCGCCCGCGACCGCTACGCCGTCGGCCCTGCGCTCGAGGGCAAGCTGACGGAGCTGGTCGCACAAGCCCACACCCTCGAGGATTCGCTGAAAGCCGTGCACCGCTGGGTGGCCCAGGACATCCGGTACGTCTCGCTGTCGCTCGGCGTAGGCGGCTACCAGCCGCGCGTCCCGGGCGACGTGCTCGAGACCGGCTACGGCGACTGCAAGGACAAAGCGACTCTGTTCATTGCGCTGCTCGGCAAGATGAGCGTGACGGCCTTCCCGGTGCTGCTCAGCTCGAGCGGGACCGCGGACAGCACCCTGCCGACGCTGGGCCAGTTCGACCACATGATCGCGGCGATTCCCGTGCCCGGGGGCTACCGCTTCGTGGATCTCACGGCGAGCCTCGCGCCGTTCGGGACCCTGCCGCCCGGTGAACAGGGGAGCTTCGCGGTGGTGGTCCATCCCGACGGGCGCGGCGAGACGGTCACGCTGCCGCTGGATCCGGTGAGCGGCAACGTCGACGTCTCGACCATCCAGGGCGAGCTGACGCCGGAGGGGATGTTCAACGGTCACGTGGGGCGGCGCGTGTCCGGCGCGCCCCAGTTTTCCATGCGCAACGACTTCAGCTCGCCGATCGATTCCACACAGCGAACCAGGATTGCGCGCACCATCGCGAACGCGATGTTTCCCGGTGGCAGCGGGGACAGCCTGGTGCTGTTCGACGGCAAGGACCTCGCCGCCGAACCGCAGATGGCCGTCGCCATCCACAACGGCCGGGCGGCCACGAGCTCGGGCAACACCGTGATCCTGACGCTGCCGATCCGCACGTACGCCACCCAGGGGCTTGCCGACGATCTGCGGGCGCGCGGCCCCCGACGCTTTCCCATCAGCGCTCCGGGTGTCAGCGGGGAAGGAGTGGACGAGGAAGACCTGAACCTGACCCTGCCCGAGGGGTGGCACGCGCGGCTTCCGGCGAACGTGGACGCGCCCAGCGATTTCGGGCACTACGAAGCGCGCTACACGCAGGACGGGCGGGTGCTGCACGTGACGCGTCGCCTGACCGGAGCACGCGGCGTCTACTCGCCCGACCGGGTGGGGGACCTCATCGCCTGGTTCGAGACCGTTGCCCGGGATGACGCGCGATACATCGTGATCGAGCGGGGACCCTGACCGGGAGTGGCTATCTTGTAGGGCATGTCCCTGGTCACGACTCCTGCTGTCGTGCTGCGTACCTACCGCTACAGCGAGACGTCGAAGATCGTCCGTCTCGCGACGCGGGACCTCGGGGTGCAGAGCGCCATCGCCAAGGGCGTGTCGCGTCCGAAAAGCCGCTTCGGAGCTGGCCTCGAGCTGCTGAGCGAGGGTGAAGCACAGCTCTACTACCGGGACAACCGTGAATTGCAGACCCTGGCGGCGTTCGACGTGGAGCGGCTGCGCCGCGAGCTGGCCGGGGATCTGGATCGCTTCGCCGCCGCCACGGTGCTGGCCGAGCTGATGGTGCGCATGGCGTCCCCGGCGCCGCTCCCCGCGCTGTACGATGCGTTCACCGGATCGCTGGACGACCTGGTTGTGGTCTCCGGGGACACACTGCATGCTGCGGGGATTCGCGCCGTCTGGCGCCTGCTCGGAGTGCTCGGATTCGAGCCGTCGCTCCGCGCCTGCGTGCGGGACTCCACGGTGGTCGGGGAGGGCGGGGAGGGGGTGCCGGTGGCGTTCAGCACCGCCGAGGGTGGTGTGTTGTGCGAGACATGCGTGCGGTCGCGGCCCCCTGCGACGCTCACCAGGCTGCCTTGGGATGC
>DATGDT010000212.1:0-1504 GCA_035310725.1 Gemmatimonadales bacterium | reverse complement strand
GCGATGACGTTGATGACGGCGCGGGACAGCGGCGCGGTCAGCACCCCCGTCATGCTCACCTTGGCGACGTTCGTGTCGCTCGTGGTCCAGGACGCGTAGAACGTCGGCACGTCCACTCCCTGCGCGTCCTTCGCGGTCAGGCGGAACTGCAGCGTGCCGCCCTGGGTGAGCACGGAGTCCAGCGGACTGATGGTCAGCGTGGCGACGTTCTGCCCGGGGCCGATGTAGGTGTCTACGGGGATCGGGGTAGGCGGCGGGGTCGCGCCGGCCGTGAGCGTCACCGGTTGCGATCCCGCGAACAACGCCGTCGTCCCCGAGAGCAGCTGGAGCGTGACCTGGAACGTCTCGGGGGACTGCTCGAGCGGCACGTCGGCCGAAATCTCGACGCTCGACTGGTTCGCCGGAAAGGCGAACGTCCGGTCCACGACGGTATCGGCCGGCAGGCGCACGACGATGAGGCGGACGTTGTCGACGGCCAGGTTGACCAGGCTCACGCCGCTGGGCAGCACGGGCGCCACGGAGAACGCCGCATGGCGCGGCGGCCCCGCTGGTTCCCTGGCGCAGGTGGTGAGCGCGAGGGACAGCCCGACGGCGGCGAGGCCCTGGAGCACTCGCGGCTGAACGGCCAGGGAGGTCGGACGCATGGTGGACCGAGCCAATTGAGCCTGCAAGTTGGAGGCCGTCAAGCAGGTTATCATTGGGCCCCATGCACACGGCCCGCCGCACGCATTCCTTCACCGAATCCGTCATCCGCGGGATGACCCGGCTGGCGGCGCAATACGACGCGATCAACCTGGCGCAAGGGTTCCCCAATTTCCCGGCTCCCCAGATCCTGAAGGACGCCGCCGCCCGGGCCATCGCGGCCGACATCAACCAGTACGCCATCACGTGGGGCGCCAAGCATCTGCGCGACGCCATCGCGCGGAAGTACGCCGACTGGTACGGGATGACGGTGGATCCCGAGACCGAGCTCACCGTCACCTGTGGCGCCACCGAAGCCATGGCCTCCACCCTGCTCGCCATCGTCGATCCCGGCGACGAAGTGATCGTGTTCGAGCCGTTCTACGAGAATTACGGCCCGGACGCGATCCTGTGCGGCGCGAAGCCCGTCTACGTCCCCATCGCTCCCGATCAGCCGCTCGATCTCGACCGGTTGCGGGCCGCCTTTTCGGACCGGACCCGCGCCATCGTGCTCTGCACCCCCAACAATCCGACGGGGAAGGTGTTCACGGCGGCGGAGCTGGAGGGGATCGCCGAGTGCTGCCGCCGGCACGACAGCTATGCCGTGACGGACGAGATCTACGAGCACATCTATTACGAAGGAAAGCACATTCCGATCGCCACGCTCGACGGGATGCGGGAACGCACGATCACGGTGAGCGGCGCCTCGAAGACGTTCAGCATCACGGGGTGGCGCATCGGGACGATCGTGGCGCCGCCCGGCACGAGCGACGCGATCCGCAAGGTGCACGACTTCCTCACCGTCGGCGCGCCGGCCCCGCTG
>DATGDT010000211.1:0-19501 GCA_035310725.1 Gemmatimonadales bacterium | reverse complement strand
GCGTGGTGGACAGCGTGCGGACCAGCGTGGCGTTGCGCAACAACCGGCGCTTCTAGGCCGGATACCTCTGGAAGGAGTGGCAGGCATGACACGGGTCTTGCGGGACGAGCGCGGCATGGCGCTGGCGGTGGCGATCTTCGCGCTGGTGGTCGCGGGCGCGCTCATCGCCGGGGCGTTCTTCGCCGGCACCCAGGAGCAGCGGGTCGGCCAGAATTCGCTGCGCGTGCAGCAGTCGTTCGGCGTGGGCGAAGCCGCGATCAACGAGGTGGTGCGGAACTGGCAACCGCTGGTCTACAACGCGCTCAAGGTCTATCCCGCTGACTCGTTCGTGTTCACCCCCACCGCCACGGGGGGCGGGACGGGCTCATATACGGGGGTGGTCCGCAAGCTCAATAACAACCTCTTTCTGGTGGACGTGACCGGACGGGACCGCGCCAGCGCGGCTGGCGCGACGTACGGCGCCGGTGCCCGCCAGCGCCTGGGGTGGCTGATGCGCGTGCGGTTGCTCGATATCGGAATCGGGGGCGCGCTCACCACGCAGGGGAGCGTCAAGCTGTCGGGCAACGCATATGTTGACGGCCACGACTTCATCCCGAGCGGATGGACGACCGCCAACTGCGACACCGTGGGCGACACCACCAAGGCCGGGGTCCGCGCTCCCGACAGCGCGGTGGTACAGACCAGCGGCGGCCCCCACCTGGGCGGGAACCCGCCGTTCCTCAAGGACTCGTCGGTGCATTCCTCCACCTTCTCGCAGTTCGGGGATGTGACCTACGACGACATCGCGGCGCTGGCCAGCGTCCAGCTGTCCAGCGGGACCTACAAGACCGAACCGACCCTGAGCGGCGGCGTGTGTGACCGCAGCAACCCCACCAACTGGGGCGACGGGCTGAATCCATCGGCGGCCTGCGGCAGCTACTTCCCGATCGTCCACATTTCCGGGGATGCCACGTTGAACGGCGTTCAGGGGCAGGGGATCCTCCTGGTGGACGGCGATCTCAGCATTCAGGGGTCGTACGAGTATTACGGGATCGTCATCGTCAAAGGCAGCCTGAGCACAGCGGGCGGCGGCTCCACTGAGGCCCACTTCTGGGGCGCCGTCATGGCGGAGAACGCCGATCTCAACCTCAACAGCCTGAGCGGGCACGCCACGCTGAACTACTCGAAGTGCGCCATCACGACGGCGCTGAACATGACCGGCATCGTGGCGCCGGACCGCTCGCGGGGATGGAGCCAGCTGTACTAGACAGCCGGGTGTGGCGCCTGCGCCGCACCCCTCAACCGGGCACGGGAGGACGAAGACACGTAACGGCGAACACAGCGAATGCGGTAGATTGACACCAGGTTTCACGGTGGCCCGACGCCGCGCGGGCAGGCTGCTCCAGTACGGGAGGCCCGTCATGGAACGGCAGGGAAGATTCTCGAGTACCCCTATTCTCGGACCACTGGTGGGGCCGGGCGCGAGGCGCGCCCGGCCGCGCCCGTTTGGGTTCTCCCTCATCGAGATGCTCATCGTGCTGGTCGTGATCGGCCTCCTCGTCGGCATTACCGCCCCCAGGATCGACGTGGTCAAGTACCGGCTGGAAGCGGGGATGCAGGGCGTTGGGATGACGCTCCTCGCCGCCGAGCGGCAGGCGATCACCCAGCAGCACGACGTCGTGGTCACCTTCGACGTCCCCAACGGGGTAATCCACATCTTCGACGATGCCAACAACAACGGCGTGAAAGATGCGGGCGAGCGGGAGCGCGGCATGACGCTCGCGGAGGGCGTGGTGTTCGGACGTGCCGAGGCGCCAGCCCGGCCCATGGGCGCCGGTCCCGTCACATTCACCAGGGTGGTCAACGGCTTGCCGGCGCTGGTCTTTCACCGGGACGGGAGTGCCAGCGAAAACGGCGGATTTTATCTCACCTCCACCCGGGCGGTGCAGTCCGGGAAGCACCTGGAGGACACGCGCTCGGTCGAGGTCGAACGGGCGACCGGTCGCGCGACCTGGTACCGCTACGGGCCGCCCGCCTGGCGGCAGGCCTTCTGACATGGTCTCACGCCGCGGATTCACCCTGATCGAGGTCATCCTCGCCCTGACGATCCTGCTCGTGGTGCTCATGCTGCTGGCGACCAGTACCGGGAGGGCGGTGCACACCGCCGCGACCAGTTCGGCGCAGGCAGCGGCGCAGGAGCTGGCGATGGATCGCATCGAGTTGATCCGCGCCGACCCCCGCTACGATGTCATCGATACCCTGTATGGCAAGACCGAGACGTCCTTCCCCACGCTCCCCGGGTATACCCGGACGACGCGGATCGTGCGCGTCGGGGGGATCGGACAAGCCAATGACTACAAGAGGATTACGGTGACGGTGACCGGGCCGGGGCTCACGGTGCCGCTCGCCCGCTCGACGACGGTGGCGGCCCCATGAACGCGCCGCGGCGTGGGGCGGAGGCCGGCATGACGCTCATCGAGATGATGATCGCGCTGGTCGTGTTCTCGTTCGCGCTGGCCGGCACGCTCGCCTTCCTGCGCGCCCAGGGACGGAGTTTCACTCTCGGCACCCAGCGGGTGGCGATGCTGCAGAACGGCCGCTTTGCCTTCCACGAGCTGGAACAGGACCTGCGGACGGCCGGCACCGGGGCGCCCGACATCCAGCCTGCGCTGATCTACCTCGATACCTCGGTCGTCGCGTTCAACGCCGACTACGCCACCAACACGCCCGGGGACGTGTTCGCTGTCTACTACACCCCCGACGCCCCACCGACCAGCACCGCGGCGATGACCAAGGAGGAGCGCACGGCGATTCCGCTCTCGGCCGTCGCCTATCCCGACACGAGCTACATGACGGGCCTGCTCAACAGTCCCGCCGAAACGATCGTGTTCTTCTTCGCTCCCGACACGAGTACGCCGCGGGCCGACGACTACGTGCTGTACCGGCGGGTGAACACGCTGGCCCCCGAGCTCGTGTCGCGCAATCTGCTCCATGCACCGGGCGTTCCGTTCTTCCGCTTCTTTCGACAGGTTGTCCCGGTGGGCGGCGGCGACAACTCGATCGAGCCGGTGCCGGACGCAGACCTCCCGCTGTGGCACTCGGTCCCGATCCACCTGACCCTGGCGGATACGGAGCCGGCCGCGCGGATCGACAACGTGCGCGGCGTGCGGGTCACGTTCGCCGTCACCAACGGGCTGAGCGGCGCGGCGGAACGGCGCCGGTCCCTGAGCCGGTACATCCGGTTCCCCAATGTGGGACTCGCCGTCAGGAAGACGTGCGGCGACGAACCGATCCTGGGGACGCCTCTGACGGCGGTCTGGAATGCCACGAGCGGGGGCGTCGACCTGACTTGGAACGCCGCGGTCGACGAGCTGGCCGGGGAGCGGGATGTCGAGCGATACGTGATCTGGCGCCGGCTGGCGAGCGACGTGGCGTGGGGCGATCCCCACGTGAGCCTGTCGCCGACCGGAACGACACCGTACCTGTATACCGATCGGCCCGTGACTTCCGGCGCCCGATACGTCTATGCGCTGGCGGCCCAGGACTGCACTCCGTCGAACTCGACGCTCGCAGTCAGTGCCCCGGTCGACATCCCATGAAGGCTCGAGGAGGGGAAGCGCCCATGCAGACATCCCGGGTGTTCGGCAATGAGCGGGGCATCGCGCTCGTGGTGGTCCTGCTGGTGGTGCTGGCGGTGGCGGCCATCGTCGGCGGCGCGGCGCTGCTGGGATCGGGCGCCGCTCTGATCAGCCGCCACGATGCCCGGCAGAACGTGCTCGAGACCGCGGCAGATGCCGGCCTGGAGGAAGCGCGCTCGCGCATCAACGGCGCCCGTGCCACCGGCGACACCACGCTGTATCCCGCCTCGGGCTTTAACGCGATCGAGACGGGAGCGACCGTGGTCGACGCCGTCGGGACGCCCATCCCGAACGTCAGGCGTTGGCTGTATGTCGGCCCCAGCGGCGTGACCACCGGCCAGTACGGGGTGTTCGGCAGCATCGTCGCCGTCACCCGGGACGCCCAGGGCGACCAGATCATCCGGCGCAACGAGATCCTCCAGGAGAGCTTCTCGAAGTACGCCTACTTCACCACGGTCGAAGGAAACATCCGCTTCGGCAACGGTGATCAGATCTTCGGCCCGGTGCACTCGGACGACGCCCTGCAGATCGACCAGACCGGCGCCACTTTCCACGGCCCCGTCTCGACGGCGAAAACCGTTCAAGGGAAGGCCTACGGCGTCTACCAGCAGGGGCTTCGGGAACACGCGCCCTATATCGCGATGCCGACCACCGCGGACCTGGCGAAACTGAAGACCCAGGCCCAGATCGGCGGCACGGCGATCACGAGCACGACGTTCGGAAACCAGGGCCAGGCCACGACCCGCATCGAATTCGTGGCCGTGGATCTCGACGGCGACCACGATTCGACCGACGCCGACGAGGGCTTCATGAAGGTGTACCAGGTCGCCAGCCCCGGAAACGCCTGGTGGGTGGTCGCCGATACGTTCCAGTGGTCGGGGACCGGACCGAACAACGGGGTGCGCAACTCCCCCAACTGCGGTCACGTGGACGCTGGCGTATTCAAGACTTTCGAGCGCCATACCGCGACCACCGGAGCGGACGCAAAGTCCGTCGCCCCCGGAGACACCACCAAGCCGCGGGCGTGTTTCCTCGGCGGTGCCGACAGCCTCAACAATGGCTTCACCCCGGGCGACGCGCGCGGCAGCTGGCTGCCCTGGACCGGCACGGTGGACCCGCGTCTCACGGTGGTCAAGGGTGTGGAGGCCTCGTATCTCTGGCCCATCAACCGCGCGCTCAATCCCAACTTCAAAGGCGTCATTTACGTCGACGGCAAGGTCGCCGTGAGCGGCAAGCTTCGGGGCCGGGTAACCGTCGCCGCGACCGACAACATCGTGATCGCAGACGACATCGACTATGTCACCAACCCGGGCACGGTGAACTGCGCCGACATTCTCGGTCTGTTCAGCGGCAAGGCCATCGTGGTGGCCGACAACCTCATCAACGACCCCATCCCCTGGCTCAAGGACAAGGCCCCGACACACTGGGACGATACGTGGGACGAGTTCATCGACGGCTTTGTGCTGGCGCTCGATGTCTTCACAGTTCAGAACTACGACCAGGGCTCCGGAACCGCCGAACCGTGTGGCAGCGGCAAGGTGGGCGGCCGGGGCTGTCTGGCCGTCACTGGCGGCGTGATCCAAACGAACCGAGGGGCCGTGGGGAAATGGCCCACGGGGGAGGGATACGTGAAGCGCTACACATACGATCGGTGCGGCGCCACCGACCCGCCGCCCTACTTTCCCACCACCGGCCATTTCGTACCCGGACACACCTACGAGGTCGATCCGACCGGGTTCGACATCAACGCCTACTGGAAGCTGCTGACCCCCCACTGATCGGGTCGCAATCCCGTCACGGGTCATGGGCCCGGCGTCAGCACTGGCGCCGGGCTTCCTGTTTGTCGCGACGAAACAGCCCGGCTCGCGTTCTTTGGCCATCGGTCGCCCGTACGGGCAATCGTATCATCGGGCCCATGATGGCTCGTTCGAAGGGAGTCACGCTGGTGGAGGTGCTGGTCGCGTTGCTCGTCTTCGCGGTCGGCGCGCTCGGTCTGGCGGCCGAGACGGCGGCGCTGACCCGCCTGGTCGCCCGCGCGCGGCGCGCCGTCCGGGTGTCGGCGGCAGCCGCCGTGCGGCTCGAGCGGCTCCAGGCCGGAGCCTGCAACGCCCGCACCAACGGCACCGAGCTCGTCATGCAGGGAGGCAGCGCGCTCGCCGCACTGCACTGGAGCTGGAGCCCGACCGGGGCGGGCTACGAAGTACGCCTGGTGACGGCGCCCGGTCCGTTGACCATGGGCCCGGCAGCCCCGGCCGAAACGCTGCGGGCGGTGGTCTCGTGCGCGCCCTGACCTCGCGTGGCGTGTCGCTGGTGGAGGTGCTGGTCGCCCTCACGCTGACCGGCCTCCTTGCGTCGGCCGCGGCGGGCGTCCTCTGTCACACGCAGAACTTCTACCGCGCCGCCACGCAGGAGATCGACGTCAGCCAGAGCCTGCGCGTGGCGGGGGCGTTTCTGCCGGCCGAGCTGCGGGAGCTGGACGCCGCGGATGGCGACGTCGTGGCCATGGCCCCGACGGCCGTCACCATCCGGGCGGCCCGCCAGCTGGCCGCTCTGTGTCGCCCACCGTGGCCGGGCGACGTGCCCGGATCGGTGCGCCTCACGCTCCGCACCCCGGCGTTCTCGGAGCTGAGCGATCTCAACCCGGCGACCGACTCGTTGTGGGTGTTCAGGGAGGGCGACCCACTCTCCCCGGAAGACGACGACTGGGTTGCGGCGGCGATCACGGCCCTCGAGCCCGACACCTGCCCGGACGGGGGAACAGGACGACTCGTGACTGCCTTCCCTCGATTCGCCACCGGGCAAACGCTCGAAACGGGGCAGGTCGCCGCGGGAGCGCCGGTTCTGGGATTCGAGACGGTGACCTACCGCCTGTATCGGTCCTCCGCCGATCGGCGCTGGTACGTCGGGATGGAAACATCGTCCGACCTGCAGCCGGTGCTCGGCCCGGTCACCGACGATGGTCTGGTCTTCACCTATCTGGACTCGACCGGCGCTCCAGCCGCGCAGGCAGCCCAGGTCAGGGCAATCGAGTTCCGCGTCCGGGCGCGGACCGTGGAGGCGATCCGGACCAGGGACGGCAGGCTCGACCGACCACTGGACAGCCTGGTCGGCGTGGTCTTCCTGCGCAACAACCCGCGGTTTTGAGTCATGCGCTGCGTCGCTGCCGAGAGGCGTGGCATCGCCCTGCCCCTGGTGCTCTGGGCCCTGGTGATCGGATCGGCCCTGCTGACGGTCGCGGTCTTCCTGATCCTCCAGGAGCAACGCGCGGGTCAGGCGGGTCGGCGGCTGGTCCACACCTTCACGCGGGCGGAGGCAGATCTCGCCGAGGCACTGCAGGGGTGGACGCCGGGATCGTTGAACCGGGCACTACCGGGGGTTCGCGATTCACTCGGTACCGTCGGGAGTGACCTGACGATTCGGAGGCTCAATCAGGGACTGTTTCTTCTGGCAGTCAGCGTGCGCGATGGCGCGACCGAGGCACGACTCGGCCGGCTGGTGCGCGTTCGACCCGTCCACCTCGCCGCCACTGCCGCGCTCACCTCCGGTGGGCAGGTCCGGCTGGACGACGCGGCGACTATCAGCGGGGAGGATTTGCCGCCCGCAGGCTCGGAGGACTGTCCGCCGGCCGACAGTGCCGTGGCGGGCGTCGCAGCCCCCTCGGTGCTCGCGACGGCATCCTCGGTGATCAAGGGATCGCCTCCGTCGATCGAGCGCCCATGGGCCGACTCCGGTCTCGCGTTCGAGGATCTGCTGGTGTTCCACGATCTGATGTCTCAGGCTACCCTGACCCTGGCGAGTGGCACCTGGCAGACACGTCCAGCCACTGTCGGGACAGTATGCAACCCCTTGGTGCCCGAGAACTGGGGTGACCCTAACGCCCCTGGTGGTCCCTGTGGCGCCTACAGACCCATCGTCTACGTAGCGGGCGACCTCGAGCTGCTCTCTGGCCGGGGGCAGGGGATCTTGTTGGTGGAAGGTCACCTGACGGTGCATGGACCTTATGACTTCGCCGGCCTGCTCATGGTGCGCGGCGGACTGGACGTCGCCTCGGGCGATAGCGCAGTCCGCCTGAACGGGGCCGTTTTCGCCGGCAGCCTCGGCTCGCAGACAACCCCTCCTGCAGTACTCTCCATCACATACTCTAAGTGTTTGTTGTCAAAGGCTTTGCTGAGCTCGGGCCAGCTCGTTCCGCTGCGCACCAGGAGCTGGAAAGCCCTCTTCTGAGTCAGCTAACTCTATTCCTACAAAACAGTTGTTTGATTAGCCTCAAGTAGGTTCGAGGCTTGACAGGATAAGGCTCCGGTCTTACCGTAGTTTGCCCTTGTCCCATCGTGTTCCTTCAATACCCTGGGGAGACATGGCCCTGTTTGGGTTTGGTGCCAAAAAGACCTCGGTCGGGCTCGATATCGGTTCGGGCATCGTCAAGCTGGTGGTGATCGACCACCGGGGGGCGGAGCCCGAGCTTGTGCGAGTGGCGACCACAGAGGTCGCGGCCGATGCGATCGTCGAGGGCGAGATCATGGACCCCGGGATCGTCGCCGAGGCGATTCGTGGTCTGTTTTCCACAGCCGGCGTCAAACCCAAAGGGGTCGTGACGGCGGTGGGTGGCCGGGACGTCATCGTCAAGAAGATCCAGATGGACCGGATGCGCGAGGCCGAGGCCCGCGACGTGATCCGCTGGGAGGCCGAGCAGCACGTGCCCTTCGACATGGCCAACGTGGAGCTGGACTTCCAGATCCTCGACCCGGATGCGGAGGGGCTGCAGATGAACGTGCTCCTCGTGGCCGCCAAGCGCGAGCTGGTGGAAGGCCGGGTGAGCCTGCTGCGGGAAGCCGGGTTGGAGCCGGCGGTGATCGACGTCGATGCGTTCGCGATCCACAACGCTTTCGAGCTGAACTACCCCGAGGCGATGCACGGCGTGGTGGGTCTGGTCAACATCGGCCACGAAGTGACCAACGTAAACATCCTGGACGACGGCGTGCCGGTGCTGACCCGGGACTTGTCGGTGGGCACGCGGCGCTTCCGGGAAGACCTGCAGCGGGAGAAGGGACTCTCGGCCGAGGACTCGGAGCGGGTCGTGACCGGCGCGGCGCAGAGCGCGGATCTCGGGGGCTACGTCGAGGCGCGCGGCGAGGAAATCGCCGTCGGGGTGGAGCGGGCTGCGGCGTTCCTGGCGACGGCTTCGCGCTCGGCCGGGGGGCTGTCGCGGGTGTTCACGAGCGGCGGCGGCGCGCGCATCCCGGGGCTGAACGAAGCCCTGGCCCAGCGTCTCAAGGTGCCGGTGGAGTCCGCCAATCCGGTGCAGCGGCTGAAGGTGCGCGACACGGTCTACGAGTCCGTGTCGCTCGACGAGGTCGCGCCGCTGCTGATGCTGAGTGTTGGACTGGCCCTGAGGCGTGCCGCATGATCGAAATCAACCTGCTGCCGGGGCAGAAGCGGAAGGCGGCCGGAGGCGGTGGGCTCCGGATGCCGGACTTCCGCTCGTTCGCGACGAACGTGAAAGATCCGTGGCTGCTCGGCGCCATCGCAGCCGGCGTGATTCTCATCGGCGGGAATCTGGCGCTGTACCTCGTGAACACGGCGCGGCTCGCGCGGCTCGACAGCGTGCTGCGCGGCGTGCAGGCGGAGAAGCGACGCTACGATGCGGTGGTGGCCCAGAAGCGCCAGGCCGAGCGCGTGCGCGATTCCCTGTCGGCCGAGATGACGATCATTCGCGGAATCGACGGGGATCGCTACATCTGGCCGCACCTGCTGGACGAGATCACCAAGGCGCTGCCGGCCTATACGTGGCTCACGGGCATTCAGGCGACCTCGGGTGTGGCGCCGGCCGTCGGGCTCCCCCCGGGGGCGGCCCCGGCCCCGGCCGACACGAGCGCCGCACAGGGCGTGCGCGTGGGGATCGATGGCCGGACGGTGGACATCCAGGCCTACACGACGTTCCTGCGCCAGCTGGCGGCGTCGCCGTGGCTGGTCGACGTGATGCCGACGCGAGCGACGACCGTGATCGAACAGGACCGGCCCGTGACTGAATTCAACATCACCGTGCGGTATCGCCAGGCGGATTCCCTGTATGTCCGCACGGTGCCGCTGGTGCAGTCGGTGAGGTAAGCCATGGCGCTCGGGATTCCCCAGGATTCGCGCAGCCAGGTGATGCTGCTGATCATCGTCGCCTGCCTGGCCGGTGGCTACTTCTTCTGGACCAAGGTCCAGAGCCCCAAGTCGGCGTCCATCACCGCCACCCGGCGGGAGATCGACAGCCTCAACGCGGTCGTTCGCAAAGCGAAGGCCGACCTCGCGGGTGGCAGCGTGGAGAGCATGCGCCGCTCGGTCGAGCGCTACCGCGCCGCGCTGGGCCTGATGCGCCGGCTCGTGCCCGAGCAGAACGAAGTCCCGAGCCTGCTCGAGGACATCTCCAACCGCGCGAAGGTCCGCGGCATCCAGCTGGGCAGCTTTCAGCCGCTCAGCCCGGAGCCGGGGCCCCCCCTGGCGCTCACGTACCGAGAGGCCGGCGACACCGGAAAGAAGAAGGCCGGCGCCCCGGCCTTCGACATCTATCGCTACCGGCTCCAGGTGTACGGGCACTACGATCAGATCGGGGAGTTCCTGGCCGACGTATCGAGCCTGCCCCGGATCATGGTTCCGCAGGCCCTCGTGCTGCGGGCGGCCAGCCAGCAGACCCAGAAGCTGGTCGGGGATACGCTGGGGGCGCTGCTCGAGGCGAGCTTCGACCTGCGGACCTACGTGAAGCGGATTCCCCCCTCCACGTCGACGGCCGGGGGTGCGATCAATGCGCGTCCGTAACCTGATCGTCGCCGCCTGCTGGCTCGCGGTACCGGCCGCCGGACAGACCGCGCGCGCGGACAGCGCCCGCGACTCCCTGGCGCAGGCGGATACCGCGCCGCTCACACTGGTCCGCGAAGTGTTCTCGTATCAGGGAGCGGGCCGTGATCCGTTCATGTCGCTGCTGAAGTCCGGCGACGTGCGTCCCCTGATCACGGATCTCAAGCTCGTGGCGGTGATTTACGACGAGCGCTACGCGGCGCGCAGTGTCGTCGTGCTGCGGGATATCACGACGTCGAAGCGCTACCGGGCACGGGTGGGCGACGTGATCGGCCGGTTGCGAGTCACCCAGATCCGCCCGCGCGAAGTCGTGTTCACCGTTCAGGAATTCGGCTTCGAGCGGCAGCAGACGCTGTCCCTCGCCAAGCAGGAGGAGAGTCCATGAAGCGCAGCATCGTAACGATCGCGTGCCTCGCCGTTGCGGCGGCCCCGCGCCTGTCGGCCGATCCGAAACGGGACGGCGAAGTCCGCGCGGTCTCCGTGGCGCCGGCGAGCGGACGGGTTGACGTGGTCATCGGCCTGCAGGGCGCGGTGGAGGTGCAGGACTTCACGCTCGACGCTCCCGCCCGGCTGGTCATCGATCTGCTGGGCGCCCGCCTTACGGCGCCGGCGGCCCTGTACGACGGACAGAATCGCGGCGGCGTCCGGAACATCCGCTACGCCCAGTTCCGCCCCGGAGTGGTGCGCGTGGTGATCGAGCTCGACGCGCTCGCCGACTACCAGATTCAGCGGACCGACGGCCAGGTCCGCGTGGAGATCGGCACCGAGCGCACGGCGTTCGGGGCCTGGTCGAGCAGCAATACACCGCGGGTCGCCGCGGCGCCGGCTGCATCGGAGCCCGCCCCACCCCCCGTCACCGGTGATCCGACGGCGGCACGGGTGGTGACGCCCAGCGTCGGCGGCCTGCACAGCGTCGACGACTACCTCGCGTTGCACCGGGCCGACGCCGTGCAGTCCCAGGCGCCGCGCATCACCGTGCAGTGGGACGGCGCCGATATCCAGGACGTCGTGGCGGGGTTCGCGGCGTTCAGCGGCCGTACCATCGTGGTCAGCAAGGGCATCACGGGGCAGGTCACGGCCGAAGTGAAGAACCAGCCCTGGGACCTGGCCTTCAACGCGGTGCTGCAATCGCAGGGCCTCGACGTCCTGACGCAGCCGGGCGGCATCCTGGTGGTGGTGGACAAGAAGGACCTGGCCCGCTCCGATTCCACCGTGCCGGTCGAGACGCGGCTGGTGCGGGTGAACTACGCGCAGGCCAGCGCGCTCGTGCCCGCGGTCGCCTCGATCGTGTCCAAGCCGCGCGGCGCGGTCGTCGCCGACACGGTCAACAACGCGCTGGTCATCACCGACGTGCAGACCCGGATCAACGACGTCGAGAGCTTCGTGCGGGGACTGGACATCCGCACGCCTCAGGTCTCGATCCAGGCCAAGATCATCCTCGTGGACCGCACCGACGTGGAGGAGCTGGGCCTGCAATACGACCTGGGGTCCCCCACGCAGTTCTTCAACAAGCTCGTCTCGCGGCTCGACACGGCCGGGAAGCCCTTCACCCCGGACCAGACGATCGTCGATCTGGGCGGCAACTCGCTCTCGGCGATCGGCAACGCCGACCAGCAGATCATCAACCCGGCCCTGCGCCTGATCTTCTCGACCGCGGTGGGGAACTTCACGCTCACGACCTTCGTGCAGGCGCTGCAGCGGGTCGAGCTGGCCGACGTGCAGGCCGAGCCCTCGGTGACGACGCTCGACAACCGGCCGGCGGAAGTGCTCGTGGGCGACCGCATCCCGATCCGGATCATCGACGTGTCGTCGCAGGCGACCGGCGGGGCCGGTTCGCAGGTGCCCCGCGCCACCGTGCGCTTCGAGCAGACCGGCATCAACCTCAAGGTGACGCCGCACGTGACGGCGAACCGGCAGATCCTGATGCAGCTCCACGCCGAGCGGTCCGCGGTGAAGCCCGCGTCGGTGGACATCGGATTCACGCTGCAGACCCAGCAGGCCGATGCCCAGGTGCTCGTGGAGGACGGCCAGACGATCGTGATGGGCGGACTCACCGAGACCGATCTCACGGTCACGAAGTCGGGGATTCCGGTGCTCGTCGACCTGCCGATCGTGGGCAAGCTCTTCGGGTTCACGTCGCACACCGAACAGCGTCGCGATCTCATCATCCTGATCACGCCGCACATCGTGGACGACCTCGTGACGCCGTCGAGCAGCAATTGACCGCACCGCCGCGGATGGCCGCCCGATGAGGGCGCACCCCCGGCGCAGCGGCACCGCCGCGAGCCCGACCCCCCGGTCGGGCTCGCGTGTTATTGTCCGGGGTATTCCCGGATGGAGGAGGGCGTGACGTTCCGCTTCACGACGGCGGGGGAAAGCCACGGCCGCGGCCTGGTGGCCGTGCTGGAAGGGATTCCGGCCGGCCTGCCGCTGGGTGCGGCCTCGGTGAACGCCGAGCTCAAGCGGCGGATGGCCGGCCATGGGCGCGGCGCCCGGATGAAGATCGAGGCCGATCAGATCGAATGGTTGTCCGGCCTGCGCGCCGGCGAAACGATCGGCGCTCCCATCGCCATGCTGATCTGGAACCGCGATTGGGAGCACTGGCAGGACGTCATGGCCCCTGAGGCCGGACCGGGCGATGCGCCCAGGCGGCGACAGGTCACCCGCCCGCGCCCCGGACACGCCGACCTGACCGGCGCCCTGAAGTACGACCGTGAGGACGCGCGGGACATCCTCGAGCGCGCTAGCGCGCGGGAGACGGCGGCCCGCACGGCGTGCGGCGCCGTGTGCAAGCGGCTGCTGGGGGAGTTCGGGATCGAGGTCGCGAGCCACGTGGTGGAGCTCGGGGGGGTCATGGCGGCGCCGCGCTCGCCGCTGCCCACGTCCCTCAACGCAGCGGCCGACGCGAGCCCGGTACGGTGTCTCGACCCGGAGGCCGAGCGGGAGATGATCGCGCGCATCGACGCCGCCAAGGCGGCCGGTGATACATTGGGCGGTGTGGTGGAGGTCGTGGCGTTCGGCCTGCCCGTGGGGCTCGGGTCGCACGCCTCCTGGGACCGCAAGCTCGACGGCCGCCTGGCGCAGGCGATCATGTCGATCCCGGCGGTGAAGGGCGTGGCACTGGGCCTGGGTTTCGAAGCGGCCCGGCGGCGCGGCTCGGAAGTGCACGACGAGATCCTCCCCGGTTTTCATCGCGCCACCAATCGCGCGGGCGGGACCGAGGGAGGGATGTCCACCGGCGAGCCGCTGGTGCTGCACGCCGCGATGAAGCCCATCTCCACGCTCATGACACCGCTGGCGACGGTCGATCTCGCGTCGGGCACGGTGGCACGGGCGCAGTCGGAGCGGTCCGATGTGACCGCGGTCCCCGCGATGGGGGTGATCGCGGAGGCCATGACGGCACTGGTACTGGCGGAAGCGATGATCGAGAAGTTCGGCGGTGACTCGCTCGGCGAGATGCGACGCAACGTGGACGGCTACCTCGCCCGGGTCCGGGCCCGCACGCCGCAGGGAGCGGCCTCATGATGCGTCACGTGGTACTGCTCGGGCTGCCGGGCGCCGGCAAGTCGACCGTAGGACGGCTCGTCGCCGACGCCGTGCGGGCCCCGTGTCAGGACATCGACGCCATCGTGGCCCGCAAGGAGGGCCGGCCCATCGCGATGATCTTCGCCGAGCACGGTGAAGCCGCGTTCCGGGAGCTCGAGCGGCGGGAGATGGAAGACGCCCTCGCCGGGCCGCCGGCCGTGATCATCCCGGGCGGCGGATGGGCCGCGCAACCGGGGGCGCTCGCCTCGGCGCGCGGCCGCGCGCTGCTGGTGTACCTCAAGACGCGTCCCGACACGGCGACGTCGCGCGCCGAGCCGGACGGGAACCGTCCGATGTTGAGTGGGGTGGACCCCGCACTGCGGATGCAGCAGCTGCTCCGCGAGCGCGAGCCGTTCTATCTCGAAGCGGACGCGCAAGTTGAGACCGATCGCAAGAGCGCGGCGAAAGTCGCCGACGAGGTGGTCGAGCTTGCGCGGAGGAGAGCAGGATGGTAAAGATGCGTGCCTCGGAAATTGAGGAAGGGTTGATCAGTGGCTGGTAAGAATAAGAAGACCGTGAAGCAGCCTCCTGCAGAGTCGAGCCCCAAGCCGGCGCGACGCCGGCGTGCCGCCGCGAAGACCGCGGCGGTCGACGTTCCTCCTCCGAACGATACGGACCTGGAGCACGAGGGAGGGCGCGGGGGCGCGCTCGTGATCGTCGAGTCGCCCACCAAGGCGAAGACGATCGGCAAGTATCTGGGCCGCGGCTACACAGTGAAGGCGACCGTGGGGCACATTCGCGACCTGCCGCCCCGCAAGCTCGGCGTCGACGTGGAGAACGGCTTCACCCCCGAGTACGTCACGATCAAGGAAAAGGCGAAGACCCTGGCCGAGATCAAGAAAGCGGCCAAGGGCGCGAGCCAGGTGCTGATCGCGACCGACCCCGACCGCGAGGGCGAAGCGATCGCCTGGCACGTGGCGTCCCAGCTGAGCAACGGCGGGCGGGTCCACCGGGTGCTGTTCCACGAGATCACCAAAGACGCCGTCTCGCAGGCGATCGCCAACCCGCTGGACATCGACCAGAAGAAGGTGGACGCGCAGCAGGCGCGGCGCATTCTCGACCGCCTGGTGGGCTACAAGGCGAGCCCGCTCCTCTGGAAGAGCATCAAGTCCGGGCTCTCCGCGGGTCGCGTCCAGACCGTCGCGCTGCGGCTCATCTGCGAGCGGGAGGAGGAAATCCGCCGCTTCGTGCCGCAGGAATACTGGACCATCGAGGCGGATCTCGAGAAGGACGGCCAGGCGTTCCAGGCCCGGCTCCACAAGCTCGACGGCCGCAAGCCGGAGATCCACACCGGGGCGGCCGCGCAGGAGATCGTCGATGCGGCCTCGACCCTCCCGTTCGTCGTCACCGACGTCACGCGCAAGGAGAAGCGGCGCAACCCGCCGGCCCCGTTCATCACTAGCACGCTGCAGCAGGAAGCCGCCAAGCAGCTCGGTTTCTCGGCGAAGCGGACGATGCGCGCCGCCCAGGCGCTGTACGAAGGCATCGAGGTCGGCGAGGAAGGCCCCGTCGGGCTCATCACCTACATGCGCACCGATTCCGTGCGCGTCGCCGACAGCGCTATCGCGCAGGCGCGCGACTTCATCGCCGCCAACTACGACGCCCGCTACCTGCCGGCCGGCCCAAACGTCCATGCTGGCAAGAAGAGCGCGTCGCGGGTGCAGGGCGCGCACGAGGCCATCCGCCCCACCGAAGTCGCACGGCGGCCGGAGGCGATGAAGCAGTACCTCGAGTCCGATCTCTTCAAGGTGTACCAGCTCATCTGGCGGCGCTTCGTCGCGTCGCAGATGACGCCCGAGCTGTACGAGCTCACGACGGTGGACTTCGATCTGGGCCGCTTCCTGTTCCGCGCCACCGGCTCCGTGCCGTTGTTCGACGGCTACCGCGTCCTGTTCCACGAGGGCCACGAGCCGGAGGAGGCCAAGAGCGGCGACGACTTCGGGCCCATCCCGCCCCTCGCCAAGGGCGACCGGCCTACGCTGCGCCAGGTCGTCCCGTCGCAGCACTTCACCGAGCCGCCGCCACGCTACAGCCAGGCCAGCCTGGTCAAGGCGCTGGAAGAGAAGGGCATCGGCCGGCCGTCCACGTACGCCAGCATCATCGGCACCCTGCAGAGCCGGTGGTACGCCACCACCAAGGAGCGCCGTTTCTCGCCGACGCCGCTCGGGGAGAAGGTGTGGAAGGTGATGCGCATCTGCTTCCCGGAGGTGTTCGAGGTCGGCTTCACGGCGCAAATGGAAACCGAGCTGGACAAGGTCGAGGAAGGCGATCTCGCGTGGCAGTCCGTGCTGGGCGACTTCTGGGGCCCGTTCAACGAGGCGCTCGCCAGCGTGGACATTCCGTCCATCCTGAACGACGTGCACGACCTGTCCAAGCTCCACGAGGAGCGCTGCCCCACCTGCGGCAGCCCGCTCGAGGTGCGCAGCGGACGCTTCGGACCGTTCATCGCGTGCGTCAAGTATCCCGACGACTGCCGCTTCACCAAGCCGATCGGGCGCGACAAGGTGCCCGACAGGCCGAGCAACGAGATCTGCAAGGAATGCGGCGCCCCGATGGTGATCAAGACGGGGCGCTTCGGGGAGTTCCTCGCCTGCACGCGCTTCCCCAAGTGCAAGCACACCCGGCCCGTTCCCCTCGGGATCACGTGTCCCAAGTGCGGCCAGGGCGACATCGCCGAGCGTCGCACCCGCAAGGGACGGAACTTCTTCGGCTGCACGCGCTACCCGGATTGCGACTACTCCGTGTGGGATCGTCCCTACGCGACGGAGATCTGCCCGAGCTGCGGGTTTGCCGGCATGACGAAGAAGGAGACCAAGGACGGGAGAATCACGCGCAAGTGCCTGAAGTGCGGGTTCGAGGACGCCGGAGCGGAGATCGCACCACCGGAGCCGGACGCGGCCTGAGGGCGACCGTCGTGGGCGGCGGCCTCGCCGGCAGCGAAGCCGCCTGGGCCCTGGCCGAACGGGGCATCGCCGTGACGCTCCACGAGATGCGTCCGGTGCAGGCCACGCCGGCCCACCAGACCGACCGCCTCGCCGAGCTCGTCTGCAGCAATTCGTTCAAATCGGTCGAGGTCACCAACGCTCACGGCCTGCTCAAGGCCGAGATGCGCCGGCTGGGGAGCGTGATCCTCCAGGCGGCCGATGCGGCCCGGGTCCCGGGGGGCGCGGCGCTGGCGGTGGACCGGGTCGCGTTCTCCAGCGCCGTGCACGACCGCCTCACCGCCCATCCGCGCATCACTCTCGTGCGCGGGGAGATCACCGAGCTGTCGTCTCCCGCCGTCATCGCGACCGGGCCGCTCACCTCCGCCCAGCTCAGCGCCGCCATCGCGCAGCGCCTCGGCGCCGGGACGCTGGCGTTCTTCGACGCCATCGCGCCCATCGTCGCCGACGACTCTCTCGATCATGACGCGCTGTTCCGGGCCTCCCGCTACGGCAAGGGAGACGGGGACGACTACCTCAACGCCCCGCTGGACGAGGCGGCGTACGAGGCCTTCGTCACCGCCCTGCTGGCCGCGGACTGCTACGAGCCGTCGCACGAGTTCGACCGCACGCCCTATTTCGAGGGCTGCCTGCCGGTGGAGGAGATGGCGCGGCGCGGACGCGACGTGCTGCGCTTCGGGCCCATGAAGCCCGTCGGGCTGACCGATCCGCGGTCCGGCCGGATGCCGTACGCCGTGGTGCAGCTGCGCCGCGAAGATCGCGCCGGACAGATGTGGAACCTCGTCGGCTTCCAGACTCGCCTGCGCACCGGCGAGCAGCAGCGCGTGCTGCGGTCTCTCCCCGGGCTGGGCGGCGCCGAGTTCCTGCGCTTCGGCAGCGTGCACCGCAACTCCTACGTCAACGCCCCGGCGACCCTGACGCCCCATCTCTCCGCGCGCGACGACGCGAAGCTGCTGTTCGCGGGCCAGCTCACGGGTGTGGAGGGGTACACCGAGTCGTCGGCTACCGGACTGCTCGCGGGGTTGAACCTCGCCCGGATGCTGCAGGGCGAGGCGCCGCTCCTGCCGCCGCCGACCACGATGCTGGGCGCGCTGTACCGCTACCTGCGGGAGGCCGACGCGGCGCGGTTCCAGCCGATGAACGCGAACTGGGGCCTGCTCGACCCGCTCGAGCGACCGGTGCGGGACAAGGCGCGCAAGCGCCAGCAGCTCGCGGAACGGGCGCTCGCCGGGATCGAGACGTTCGCCACGTCGTTCGAAGGATTGGTGCCGGCGTGAGCGCCCCCCCCAGACCCGAGCTCGCCGAGTTCACGGCCTTCCTGGCCAAGGAGCGCAACGACTCGCCACACACCGTGAAGGCGTACGCGCGCGACGTCGCGGGGTTCGCCGAGTTCTGCGACCGCTATTACGGCGGGAGCGGAAGCTGGAGCTGGAGCGGCGTCGACCGCCTGGCGATCCGCGGCTGGCTGGGGGCGCTGGAAGAGCGCCGCCTGGCCCGTCGCTCGGCCGCGCGGGCCTTGTCGGCGCTGCGGACCTTCTACCGGTTCCTCGCCGCCACGCACGGCACCGACGTGAACCCGGCGCGGGCCGCGCGCACGCCGAAGCTGGAGCGCCGGCTGCCGACGTACCTCGACCGCGCGGAGACCGAGCAGCTGTTCGCGGAAGCGGAGCGCCGCGCGGCGGCCGAGGGGGGATTCCGCGCCGCGCGCGACCTGGCCATGCTCGAGCTGTTCTACGCGACGGGCATGCGGCTGAGCGAGCTGGCCGGCCTGTCCGAGCCGGATCTGGATCTCGTGTCCGACCAGGTGAAGGTGCGCGGCAAGGGGCGCAAGGAGCGGATCGTTCCCCTCGGGAGCCACGCCGCCCGTGCGCTGCGCGCCTATTTCGGAGAGCGCGACCGGCTGCTCGCGTCGCGGGCGCCGGCGGCGGGCGGGCGGCGGGCCGTGTTTCTGAACGCGCGCGGCGGCCGGCTGAGCCCGCGGGGTGTGCAGCTCGCGCTGCGCGGACTGCTCGACACGCTGCCGCGGGGCCGCGCGCTGCACCTGCACTCGCTGCGCCATTCCTTCGCGAGCCACCTGCTGGACGCGGGCGCCGATCTGCGGGCGGTGCAGGAGCTGCTCGGGCACGCCTCGCTCAGCACGACGCAGGTGTATACTCATACGTCGGTCGAGCGGTTGAAGCAGGTGTATCACCGGGCCCATCCGCGGGCCTGACGGATCAGGGAAAGGGCGAGGTCGCCGGTGTCGCTGCCTACGTTTCACGCCACGACGGTGTTGTGCGTCCGCAAGGACGGCCAGGTCGCGATGGGCGGCGACGGCCAAATCACGGTCGGCGATACCGTCATGAAAGCGCACGCCACGAAGGTGCGCGCGCTCAAGGGCGGCAAGATCCTCGCGGGGTTCGCCGGCGCGGCGGCCGACGCGTTCACGCTGTTCGAGAAGTTCGAGGAGAAGCTGGAGCGCTATCCGGGAAACCTGGCGCGCGCCGCGGTCGAGCTCGCCAAGGACTGGCGCTCCGA
>DATGDT010000210.1:0-5894 GCA_035310725.1 Gemmatimonadales bacterium | reverse complement strand
TTCGGTCCAGGAGACGCGCCGATCGTCGTGAACAGCGCAGGCTGCGGCGCCCAGCTGAAAGGCTACGGCGCCCTGCTGGACGGCGAGCCCGAAGCCGTACGGTTCGCCGCGCGCGTGCGGGACGTGACCGAGGTTCTGGCCGAGCACGGACCGGCGCCGGGGGCGCCGCTCCATCTGCGCGTCGCCTACGACGCACCCTGTCACCTGCTCCACGTCCAGAAAGTGGTCGAGCCGCCCCTCGCCGTCCTCCGCGCCATCCCCGCGCTCGAGGTCCGACTCACCGCGGACTCGGCGCAATGCTGCGGCTCGGCCGGCCTGTACGGCCTGCTGCAGCCGGAGTTGTCGCGCGCCGTGCTCACCCCGAAATTGTCCCGTCTCCTCGAGGATCCGCCCGACGTCCTGGCAACGGGAAACCCCGGATGCGTGATGCAGCTCGGCGCCGGGCTGCTCGCCGCCGGCGCCCGCGCCGGCGCACGGCACCCCGTCGAGCTGCTGGACGTCTCCTATCGCGCGGCGGGGTTCTACCGATGATGACCGTGACGGTACGGACCGGGGACGGCGTCGATCTCGTGCTCTACCGGTTGGACGCCGTCACGCCCCCGTCCCTGGGCGACCGCCCGCCGGCCAAGGCCGTGCTGCTGGTCCACGGCGCGTTCTCGAGTCACACCATCTGGCTGCGCGGCGGCTCCCGCAACGCGGGGCTCGCGGTGTTTCTCTCGGCGGTGGGCTACGACGTATGGCTGGCGGACTGGCGCTCCCACGGAGCCGCCGCCCGGGAGCCGCGCCCGCACACCTGGCATTTCGAGGACACCATCACGCAGGACGCGTCCGCGCTGGCGAGCTACGTCCGGGACGTGACGGGGGGCATTCCCCCGGTGTGGGTCGGACATTCGGTCGGTGGGGCGATCGGACTGGCGCTGCTGGCACGCGAGCCGGAGGCGCTCGGGGCTGTCGTCACCCTCGGCACGCCGGCACCGGTCATGGGACCACTGCGGCGCCTGTTCGCCCTCGGCATGATCGCCATCTGCCACGCGCTGGGCCGCTTCCCCGCCCGCGCGTTTCGCATGGGACCGGAGGACGAGGCCGCCCTCACACTCGCGGAGTGGATGCAGTGGAACACCCGGGGACGATGGGTCGGCGCCGGTGGCTTCGACTACCTCGCCCCGTTGCGACAGACTCGGACCCCGGTGCTGACGGTGGCCGGAGAAGGCGACCGGATGTTCGCGCCGCCCGCGGCTTGCCGCGCGCTGGCCGAGCGGGTAGGCGTCGTCCCCGCGACCTTCGCCGTCGTCGGACCGCAGCTCGATCATCCCGGCCTCCTCTTGGACCCCAGGGCCGATGCCGAGTGCTGGCCGCTCGTTGCGCAGTGGATCGCGGCGCTGGAGCCGTATCGGCGCTCGACGTCGAGGTCTGCGTGACTACCCCTCCGTCGCCACCGCCCACCCCCGCGACCGTGCTGCGGCTGCCACCGGGCCCGTGGGCGGCACCGGTCGTGCAGGCATTGCGGGCGGGGGCAGTTGTGGCACCGGCCGACGTGGGCGTCATCGAGCTCGCCGGTGGCGGCGCGGTGGCGTGCATGCAGGGCCTGCTCACCAACGACATCGAGAAGCCGGGCGACGGATCCTTCGTCTATGGCGCCCTGCTGACACCCAAGGGCATGATCGTGGTCGACGGCTGGGCGGGGCGCCTGGACGCCACGGTGCACTACACGGTCCCCTTGTCCGGCGGCGGCCGCGAGCGCGCGCTGGCGATTCTGCAACGCTCGGTTCCCCCACGTCTGGCGCGCATCACCGACCGTACGGGTGACCTCGCGGTGCTGCGCCTCGCCGGGGCGCATGCGCTCGCCATCGCGGAGGCGGCGCGCATCCCCACCCCTGCCGTGGCGGGACGTGTCGCCACGGTCGCGCTCGATGGCACATCGTGCGAGATCGCCCGCGCCGCCGAGGGCGCGCCGTTCGCACTGCAGATCAGCGTCGCCCCGGCGGACGCGGCCCAGGTCGCCGCGCGGCTCACGCAGGCGGGGGCGTTCGGGGCCCTGCCCCCGGCGCTCGAGCTGGCCCGGGTGCTCGCTGGCTGGCCGGGGCTCGCGGCCGAGGTGGACGAACGCACCCTGCCACAGGAGGTGCGGCTCGACACCATCGGGGGTGTGTCCTACACGAAGGGCTGCTATACGGGGCAGGAGACAGTCAGCCGGCTGCACTTTCGCGGGCACACGAACCGCGGGCTGGTCGGTCTCGAGTTCGAAGGGGAGCCGGGCCCGGCCGATCCGCTGCCGGTGTTCTGGGAGGACCGGGAAATCGGGCGCGTGTCCACGGTGGCGTGGCTGCCGGAGGGCGCGACGCTGACCTCGCCGGGTCGCTGGATCGGTCTTGGGCTGTTGCGAGGGGAAGCGGGCCCGGGGACGCTGGTGCACGCTGGAGGTGTGGCGGCGCGCGTGGTCGCGCTGCCCTTCGCGTTGCCGCGCTGGGATCCGGCGTGACGGTTCTGGTCACGGGCGGCAGCGGCCTCGTGGGCAGTCACGTCATCGAGGCGCTGCGGGCACGCGGGATCGCGGTCCGTGCGCTGACGAGGCTCCCCGCCGCGCCGGCGGTGCGCGCGCTGGGAGCCGAGGTCATCACGGGAGACGTGACCGACGCGGCGGCCTGGCGGCGCGCCGCCGACGGCGGCCTCGAGGCGATCGTGCACTCGGCGGCGATCGTGCAGCAGCCGGACATGCCGCTGGCCGGCTACGAGGCGGTCAACGTCGGCGGCACCCGCCTCGCCGTGGAAACGGCGCGCGCGACGCGGGCGCGGCTGGTCCAGGTGTCGTCGGTCTCCGTGTACGGCGGCTCGTCGGATTACCGTCCGCAGCCGGAACGCCGCACGGAGGAGTACCCGCTTCGCCCGCTCGCCGAGCAGGATTTCTACGCCCGAACCAAGCGCGCGTCCGAGGCGCTGGTGCAGGAGGCGGCGCTGCGCGGCGACATCGTGGCGACCGCAATCCGCCCGTGCGTCATCTACGGCGAGCGCGACCGGCTCTTCATCCACCGCCTGGTACGCGCGATCCGCACCCGCGTCGTCCCGCAGGTCGGTCCGGGCACCAATCATCTCGCCTGCGTCTACGCGGGCAACGTCGCCGCGGCGATCGTCGCCGTTCTGACGGGGACGCCGACCGACGCATTCCGCGCCTACAACATCACCGCCGATGCGCCGCCGGCGCTCACGGCACGGCAGTTCCTGGAGACGATTGCGGACGCCTGCGGGGTGCGCGTGCGCTTTCTGCGCCTGCCGATGCCGCTGGCGCGCGTGGCCATCGGACTGTGGAGCGGACCCGCGATGGCCGGCAGGGCATTGTCGTTCGTCACCGGGGAGAATCCCTACCCGATCGACCGCGCGACGTCGGAGCTCCACTGGACGCCCCCGGTCACCACCCGCGACGCCCTCGCGCGCACTGTCCGCTGGGTCCTGGCAAACGAAAAGCCCGGGTGATTCCCGGGCCTCGTTCCACTCACGACGGACAGCGAGTGGCTTAGTGCTTGGTGGTGTCCATCATCTTGCTGGTGTCCTGCATCATCTTGGAGCTGTCGGACATCATCATGCTGCTGCTGTCGGCCGCGGCGGCCGGCGGCTGCTGCTCGGCCTTCTTGCACGCGCCGACGGCAGCAACTAGTGCCAGCGCGAAGACGAGACGCTTCATGCTGTCTCCTTAAGGTGGTGAGCGGTTGACGGGCCCCGACGGGCGCAAAAACTAGTGGCAGGGGCGCTGGCGTCAAGGCCGCCGCCGTCCTAACGTCCACGCACACTCATGAGCGACCGCCGAGCGTTTCTGGGTCGTCTCGCTGCCGCGGCGGCCGCCAGCGGGCTGCGACAGCATCGCGCCACCACCGCTGCGCCAGCCGATCCGACCGTCGAGGCGCGGCCCAGCGCCCTCTATCAGCAGCCCGATGGACGCAAGAATCTCGTGCGGATCACCGTGTCGGGACTGGCCGCTCCCGCCGCTCGCGCGACGGTCACCGACCGCCACGGGGCGCTGGTCGGCGCCGCCGGCTTGCTCCCGTCCCGGAATGGGACGACGCTCGCCGGCGAGCTGTGGGTACCGCTCTCCGAGCCTGCCGACTTCCGCATCGAGCTCGAAGTCGGCAAACGCTCCGTCGGCCGGCGACGGGTGCGGCTGGTCCCGCCGCGCCGCTGGACGCTGTACTGGCTGTCCACCAACCACACCGACGTCGGGTACACCGATGTGCAGGAGCGCTGCCTGGAAATCCACCGCCGCAACCTGGACGCGGCCCTGGCGCGCCTGCCCGCGCATCCCGCCTATCGCTGGTCCGCCGAATGCGCCCTGCAGGTGCTCTCCTACGTGGAGAACCGGGACCAGGCGGCCGGGGACGCCCTGCTCCAGGCGATCCGCGACGGCAAGATCGGCTTCCACGCGCTGTTCGCGAACCTCCTGACGGGACTGCTCGACCACGAGACCGCGGCGCGCATGGTCTGGCCGGCCGGGCTCCTGGCGCGCGAGCGCGGCCTGTCCTACGTGACGGCCCAGATCACCGATGTGCCCGGACAGTCGCTGACGTTCCCCATGATTCTGGCGGCGAGCGGAGTGCGCTACCTGGCGAGCGGTCCGAACCCCGAGCGCGCCCTGCCGCTGCTGCCCCGGGCCGAGGCGGAGCCGCATGGACTCACGGGTGACTGGACGGCGTACCCCCAGCTGTACTGGTGGGAGGGACCGGACGGTAGCCGGGTGCTGCACTGGCGCAGCTACCACTACGGCGACGCGCTCCGCTTCGGCTTCGATCGCGGCGCCGACGAGATGGGACATCGCCTGTCGGACTGGCTGCTCGACAACCCCGCGTTCCAGTCGCCCGCCTGGCCGTACGACGTCGCGCTGCTGTACGGCGCCCAGTGGGACAACGCGCCCATGGATGAGGCGCTGATCGCGAACATGGAGGACTACAACCGCCGCTACGCGTTCCCCCGGATCGTGCCGGGGCGCGCCGAGGAGTTCTTCCGGGAAGTGGAGCGCCGCTATCCGGCACAGATCCCGGTGCGCCGCGGCGACACGGGGATGTATTGGGAGGACGGCGCCGCGTCCACCGCCGCCGAGCTGGCCCGCTTTCGCGCGGCGCAACTCGTGGCACGGGCGGCCGAGATCGCGACGCTCTGGGACGCACGGGTCGAGGCCCCTGATGGGGAGCGGGCCGACCGGATCCGCGCGCGCGCCGAGGAGCGGCGCCAGATGTGGCGCGACCTGCTGCTGTTCGGCGAGCACACCTGGGGCGCCGCGGAAAGCGTCAGCGCCCCCGACAGCCGGCAGACCGTGGAGCAATGGGCGTACAAGCGGCGCTACGTGGAGGGGGCGGCCGCGGCGGCGCAGAGCCAGCTCAACGCGGCGCTGGAGCGGATCGGCCGGGCCACGAACGCGGGCGCAGGGCGGGTCGTGTTCAACGCCGCCAACTGGCCCCGCAGCGACGTCGTCCGGGTGGCCGGCGCCGCCGGCACCGCTTTCACCTACGGCGGGCAGAGCGTTCCGGGTGTGGACCTCGAGGACGGCGACGCCCTCCTTCTGCTGCGGGACGTGCCGCCGCTCGGGTACCTCGCGCTCACGACGAGTGCCCGCGCACCGGCCACCCCGGTGGAGGAAGGCGATGCGCTGGAGGCGGCCGCGGGGGGATTCCGGGTGAAACTCGACCCGCAGTCCGGGGCGATCGCCTCGCTCGCCGGCCCCGACGGCGTCGAGCGTGTACGGGCGACAGCCTGGCCGGGATTGAACCAGCTGCTGCACGTCCTGGGCGGCGAGCGCAGCGCCCTGTGGACCTCGGGAGACCGGGACACGCTGCGGTCGGCTCCGTCGCTCGACGTGGCCGGCGCGGTGCGTGTCGCATCGCGGCGCCGGCGCCTCCCCGGCATCGGCGTGC
>DATGDT010000209.1:0-5980 GCA_035310725.1 Gemmatimonadales bacterium | reverse complement strand
GACTCGGCGGAGCTCGCGGATGACCGGCTGGTCCCCATGATACTTGAGGTACAGCCGCAGCACGCCGCGGGCGCCGTCATCGAGGATCTTGAAATCCGCGATGTAGTGATTGTCGCGCAGCAGCCGGGCGAGCTCGCTCTTGAGCTTGCTCACGGGAATGTCCACCCGCTTGTGTCCCGCGGCGCACGCGTTGCGGATGCGCGTCAGCATATCCGCGACCGGATCAGTCATGCTCATCGTGTCACTCCCCTACCAGCTGGCCTTGCGGACACCCGGGATCTCACCCTTGAGGGCCATCTCGCGGAAGCAGATACGGCACAGGCCGAACTTGCGCAGCACCGCCCGGCTCCGGCCGCAGCGCTGGCAGCGCCGCACGGCCCGGACCTTGAATTTCGGCGTGCGCTTGGCCCGCTCGATCCAGCAAGTCTTTGCCATCGTCTCTCCTCTTAGGCCACGGCCAGCGGCGTTTCACCGCGGAAGGGCCAGCCAAACTCCCGGAGCAGCGCCATCGCGAGGTCGTCGCGGCCGGCGTTGGTCACCAGCGTGATGTCCATCCCGTGGATCTGCTCGACCTTGTCGTAGTCGATCTCGGGGAAGACCATCTGCTCCTTGATGCCCAGCGTGTAATTGCCCCGGCCGTCGAAGCTCTTGGTCGGCAGCCCCCGGAAGTCGCGCATCCGCGGCACGGTCACCGAGATGAACCGGTCGAGGAACTCGTACATCCTCGGCCCCCGCAGCGTCACGGCGCAGCCGATCGGCACGCCGGCCCGCAGGTTGAAGTTCGCGATCGCCTTCTTGGCGCGCGTGATTACGGGCCGCTGCCCGGTGATCGCGCCCAGCTCCGCCGCCGCCGTCTCCAGCGACTTCGGGTTCTTCGGCGCGTCGCCCATCCCGACGTTCAGCACGATCTTCACGAGCTTCGGGATCTGGTGCGGGTTCGAGAACCCGAACTGCTGCTGCAGCTTGGGCCGCACGCGCTGCTCGTAGTGCGCCCGCAGGCGCGCCGGCGGCGCCGGCTCGAGCTCCACCTGGGGCTCGGCCGCTTCCGCGGGCGGCGCACCCTTCGCCGGCTTCGCCGGCTTGGTCTTCTTTTCCTTGGTCTCCGCCATGCTCACCTCACCCGCGGGATCGGCTGTCCCGATTTGACCGCGATCCGCTCGACCGTGCCGTCCTTGTCCCGCCGCCGGCGCACCCGCGTGGGCGCACCCGACTTGGGATCGAGCAGCATCACCTTCGATGCCGCGATCGGGGCGGGCCGCTCGATGATCTTGCTCTCCTGCTCGGCGGTCCGCGCCCGCTGGTGCTTCTTCACGATGTTCACGCCCTCCACCGTCACCCGCAGCATCTTGGGGTGCACGTGCAGGACCTTGCCTTCCTTGCCCTTGTCGTCGCCCCGGATCACCCGGACGGTGTCGCCCTTGGCGAAGTGCATCTTGTGGCGCACCGGCTCGGTGCCCCGCACGCGCCGCGACTTGCGATAGACCAGCGGCTTCATGTCAGATCACCTCCGGCGCCAGCGACACGATCTTCATGAACTTCTTGTCGCGCAGCTCCCGGCCCACCGGCCCGAAGATGCGGGTCGCCCGCGGCTCGCCCTGATCGGTGATCAGCACGGCGGCGTTCTCGTCGAACCGGATGTAGGAGCCGTCCCGGCGCTTGGTCTCCTTCGCCGTCCGCACGATCACGGCCTTCGCCACTTCCCCCTTCTTGATCTGCCCCGTGGGAATGGCGTCCTTGATCGTGACGACCACGATGTCGCCGAGTCCCGCGTAGCGCCGCTTGGACCCGCCGAGCACGCGGATGACGAGCGCTTTCCGCGCGCCCGAATTGTCCGCGATCTTGAGTATCGATTCCTGCTGTACCACGGTCCCCTCCGGCCCTTACTTCGCCCGCTCGAGAATCTCGACCACCCGCCAGCGCTTCGTCTTCGAGAGCGGGCGCGTCTCCTCGACCCGGACGGTGTCTCCGGTCTTGGCCCCCTGCTCGTCGTGGGCCGCCACCGTCTTGGTGCGGACCACCTGCTTGCCGTAGAAGCCGTGGGCGTAGCGGCGCACCAGCGCCACCGTCACGGTCTTCTGCCGCTTGTCGCTCGTCACCACGCCCGTCCGCGTCTTCCGCCGGGTCCTCATGCCTGCCTCCCTGCCACCGCGCGCTCGCGCAGAATGGTCTCGATGCGCGCGATGTCCCGCCGCATCAAACGGAACTGCAGCGGGTTCGTGATCGCCTCCGTCCCCGCCCGGAACCGCAGGCGGAACCGCTCCTCGCGCAGCACGGCGAGCTTCTGCTCCAGCTCGTCGGTCTTCAGCTGCCGCAGGTCGTCGGGTCGCTGCCGCGCCATTTACCGCTCCTCCCGCTTCACGAACTTCGACCGGAGGGGCAGTTTCGCCGCGGCCAGCGTGAGCGCATGGCGCGCCAGCGACTCCTCGATCCCCTCGACCTCGAACATCACCCGGCCCGGCTTCACCACCGCTACCCACCCCTCGGGATTGCCCTTCCCCTTCCCCATCCGGGTCTCGGCCGGCTTCTTCGTGATCGGCTTGTCGGGAAACAGCCGGATCCACACTTTCCCGCCGCGCTTCATCTCGCGCGTCAGCGCGACGCGCGCCGCCTCGATCTGCCGGTTGGTGATCCAGCCCGGATCGAGCGACATCAGCCCGAAGTGCCCGAACGCGACGGTATTGCCGCGCGTGGCGAGCCCGTTGGTGTTGCCCTTGAACCGCTTGCGGAACTTGACGCGCTTGGGAGCCAGCATCGTCAGACGCCCGTCGAGTAGGTGCGGCCCGCCAGCTCCTCGGTCCGCTCACCCTTGAAGATCCACACCTTCACGCCGATCGTGCCGTACGTCGTCTTGGCGGTCGACGTGGCGTAGTCCACGTCGGCCCGCAGCGTGTGCAGCGGCACGCGGCCCTCGTGGTAGCCCTCCACGCGCGCGATCTCCGCGCCGCCCAGGCGCCCGCCGCACTTGATCTTGATCCCCTGCGCCCCCATCCGCATCGCGCTCTGCACCGCCCGCTTCATCGCGCGGCGGAACGAGATGCGCTGTTGCAGCTGATGCACCACGCTGTCGCCCACCAGCTGGGCGTCCAGCTCGGGGCGCTTGATCTCTTCGACGTTGATCCCGACTTCCTTGCCGGTGAGCTGCGCCAGCTCGTCGCGCAGCTTGTCCACCTCCGCCCCGCGCTTGCCGATCACCACGCCCGGGCGGCCGGTGTGCACCGTGACCGTCACCTTCCCCGGACGCCGCTCGATGTGCACGTCGGCGATCGCCGCGTGGCTGAGCCGCGTCTTGAGGTAGCGGCGGATCAGGTCGTCTTCCTTCAGGAGCTCGGGGAAATTGCGGCGCGCGTAGTAGCGCGAGCGCCACGGCTTGATGACCCCCAGCCGGAACCCGTAGGGATGTGTTTTCTGGCCCACTTACTTGCTCCTCCCCTTCGTCTTGCTCTTGGCCTTGCCCTTGGTCGCGCTCGCGGCCTTGGCCTTCGCCTTGGCGGCGGGCTTCTCGGCCGCCGGCTTCTCCTTGGACTTGCCCGACGGTTTGGCCGCGGGTTTCGGCGCCGGGGCCGTCACCACATCGGGCGCGCTCACGTGGATCTCCACGTGGCTCGTCCGCTTGAGGATCGGCATGCCGCGACCCATCGCGCCCATCGTAAACCGCTTGAGCGTCGGCCCTTCGTTCACGACCGCATAGCCCACCCGGAGCCCGTCCACGTCCAGCGCGACGTTGTTCCGCTGCGCGTGCTGCTCCGCATTGGCCACCGCCGACTTGAGCACCTTGTGGATCTGCCGCGCCGCGTGCTTCTTCGAAAACCGCAGGATGGCGTACGCCTCCGGCACCGCGCGCCCGCGGATCTGATCGATCACCAGGCGCATCTTGCGCGCCGACTGGCGCACCGTGCGCTGAATCGCCCGGGCTTCCATGGCTTAGGCCTGCGCCTCCTTCGCTTCGGCTTCGCGCTCCGCCGCCGTCTTCGTGGTGTGCCCGCGGAACAGCCGCGTCGCCGAGAACTCGCCCAGCTTGTGCCCCACCATGTTCTCGGTCACGTATACCGGCACGAACTTGTTGCCGTTGTGCACCGCCAGGGTGTGGCCCACGAAGTCGGGCGTGATCGTGCTGCGCCGCGACCAGGTCTTGAACACCTTCTTCTCGTTGCGGTCGTTCATCCCCTGGATCTTCTTCAGGAGCGACGGCTCCACGTACGGACCCTTTTTGACGCTACGTGCCATTTCAATCTCCATTGCGGATTGGCGATTGCGAATTGCGGATTGAGCACCGCCGACAAATCCGCAATCCACAATCCGAAATCCGCAATTACTGAGTGGCCTTCCCCCGTTTACGACCGCGGACAATCAGTTTCGTCGAGGCCTTCTTCTTGTGACGCGTCTTGCGGCCTTCCACCTTGCCCCACGGCGACACCGGCGGGCGTCCGCCCGAGGACTTGCCCTCGCCACCGCCCAGCGGGTGATCCACCGGGTTCATCGCCACGCCGCGCACCCGCGGCCGGCGGCCCAGCCAGCGCGTCTTGCCCGCCTTGCCCACCGACAGCAGCTCGTGCTCGGCATTGCCGACTTCGCCGATGGTGGCGAGGCACTCGCCCCGCACGCGCCGCATCTCGGTCGAACGCAACCGCAGCGTCACGTAGTTGCCTTCCTTCGCCACGACTTGCGCACCCGTGCCCGCCGAGCGGCACATCTGGCCGCCACGCCCGATCTTGAGCTCCACGTTGTGTACCGTGGTGCCGAGCGGGACCTCGAACAGCGGCAGCGCGTTGCCGGTGCGGATGTCCGAGCCCGGCCCCGACACCACCGTGTCTCCCACCGCCAGGCCCTTGGGATGCAGGATGTAGCGCTTCTCCCCGTCGGCGTAGGTCACGAGCGCGATGCGGCAAGTCCGGTTCGGGTCGTACTCGACCGTCGTCACTTTGGCCGGGATGCCGAACTTGTTCCGCCGGAAATCGATCCGGCGGTACTGGCGCTTGTGGCCGCCGCCCTGGTGGCGCGTCGTGACGTGCCCCTTGTTGTTGCGGCCGCCCGTGCGCCGCAGCGGCTCGAGCAGCGTCCGCTCCGGCGTGGCGCTCGTGACCTCGGCGAAGTCGCTCACCGAGCGGAACCGCGTCGCCGCGGTGACCGGCTTGAACTGTCGGATGCCCATATCAGCCCTCGAACACCGGGATCGTGTCGCCGTCCTTCAGCTTCACGATCGCTTTCTTCCAGGACGGGCGCCGGCCGACGTGCCGCCCGTAGCTGCGCTGCTTCGCGCGCACCACGAGGGTCCGGACATCGGTGACGCTCACGCTGAACAACTTCTCGATCGCCTCGCGAATCTGCGGCTTGGTCGCCTCGATGTGCACGCGGAATGCGTATTCCTTGCGCGCCTGGTAGGCGGCCGACGACTTCTCGGTCACCACCGGTCCCACGATGAGCCGGTGCAGATCAGGCATCGGTCGCCTCCTCCGGCTCCGCTCCCGACAGCGCCGGCGCCTCGACGACCACCGTCTTGGCCCAGAGCACGTCGTACGCGGTCGCGTCCACGAAGCGCTGGATGCGCACGTCCGGGATGTTGCGGCCCGCGAGGTAGACGTTGTGCGACGTCGGCGAATCCGCCGTCAGCACCAGCACCTTGCGTCCGGCCACACCCAGCTTGCCCAGCAGCTCGGCGAACGGCTTGGTCTTCGGCTTCTCGTACGCCAGCGCGTCCACCACCAGCAGGGCGCCCTCGCGCGCCCGCGCGTTCAGCGCCGACTTGCGTGCCAGCTGGCGCACCTTCTTGGGAATCGACATGCGGTAGTCGCGGGGATGCGGTCCGAACACGACCCCGCCGTGCCGCCAGTGCGGCGCGCGGGTCGAGCCCTGCCGCGCCCGCCCGGTGCCCTTCTGCCGCCACGGCTTCTGGTTGCCGCCCGAGACGAAGCTGCGCGTCTTGGTCGCGGCGGTCCCCTGCCGCTGGTTGGCGAGATAGGTGACCACGGCGCGGTGCAGCACG
>DATGDT010000208.1:0-4607 GCA_035310725.1 Gemmatimonadales bacterium | reverse complement strand
CTCCGCGGTCCAGGCGGCGAAGACGATCGAGCGCTCCGGGACCGGGCCGGCGGCGAACACGCGCGCCAGCTCGAGCAGCGCCGCCACGCCGGTCGCGTTGTCCACGGCGCCGTTGTAGATGCTGTCGCCGCGCGCGTCGGGGGCGCCGACGCCCAGGTGATCCCAGTGGGCGCCGTAGAGAATCGTCTCGTCCGGGTGGCTGCGGCCCGGGAGGCGGCCGAGGACGTTGCGTGAGCGGATCGTCGTGTGCCGTACCGCGTAATGCGCCGAGAATGTCGCGTCGCCGAGCGGCACGGGACGGAAGTCGCGCGTCTGCGCCAGGCGCTTGAGCGCGTCGAAGTCCTGGCCCGCGGCTCGGAGCAGCTCGACCGCCACGTCGCGTTGAATCCAGCCTTCGAGCAGCGGGTGCACCGCTGCGGGGTCGGCGCGCACGATGTCGAACATCGTGTTGGTGTTCGAGTTCTTCACCGTCGCCCAGCCGTAGGAGGCGGGCGCGGTCTCGTGCACGACGAGCAGCCCCGCCATCCCCTGGCGCGCCGCCTCCTCGTACTTGTAGGTCCAGCGGCCGTAGTATGTCATCGTCTTGCCGCCGAAATCGCCCTGCCCGGTCTCGAAGTCGGGGTCATTGACCAGGACGATGCCCACCTTGCCGTGCAGGTCCACGCCCTTGAAGTCGTCCCAGTTGCGCTCCGGCGCCTTCACGCCGTAGCCCAGGAAGACGAGCGGGGCGTTCTCGATGGCGACCCGGTCCACGTTCAGCATGCTGGCGCGCACGGCGATCTGCTCGCCCTGCGTGAGGGGCTGTTGCCGGCCACCGACGGTGAAACGCAGGTCGGGCGAGCCGACGATGGTGTACTGGTTGAGGGGCACCTCCTGGTACCAGCTGCCGCCCGGTCCACCCGGTTGCACTCCCGCGGCGCGGAGCTGCTCGGCGATGTAGGCGACTGCCTTCTCCTCGCCGGGCGTCGCGGGACCGCGTCCCAGGAACTCATTGGAGGAGAGCACGCGGATGTGTTGCGCCAGGCGTGCGGGATCGATCGCCTGCTGGGCCGCAAGCGCCGGGGTGGCAAGAAGCAGGATGGACAGGCCGACTCGCGGGAATCTCATGGCAGCTCCTTCGATGGAATCCGCACCGTAATCTCCGCCTGGCCACGGGTCAACGGAACGACCTCTTCGCGACCGCCGGGCCAGCGGACCCAGAGCGCCGTGGGCTCACCGGAACGCCCCAGGACCTGCACCGCGCCGTTCTGCGACCAGTACCCCGATCCGGCCTGGATCTCCCGTACGGGGCCTTCCTTCTCTCCGTAGCGCAGCCGCATCCAGGCGCCGATGGCGGTCGGGTTCGCGGGGGGCCCGATCAGCCGGACGCGGAGGCCGGGAGCTGCCCCAGTATTATGGAAGAGCCGGGTCGCGGCGCCGTTCTGGCTGACGGCCAGATCGAGACGTCCGTCGCCGTCGTAGTCGGCGTACGCGGCGCCCCGCTGCTCGCCGTAGACCTCCAGCCCGGAGCGTTGCCCCGCCACGGGCTCGAGCACTCCGGCACCATTGCCCAGGAGCAGCAGGCTCCGGCCCGCGTCGTAGCGCGGCACGGCGATCTCGGTCGGGAAGAAGTTCTCGCTCAGAAACAGGTCTTCGTTTCCGTCACCGTCGAAATCGGCGACCCCGGCGTAGAAGGCCGTTGCGCACTGCGCCTCGGTGGGCAGGGGCCGCGCCTCGAAGTGGTCGCCCCGGTTGAGGAAGAGCATGTGGTCCATGGTCGTGGCGCCCAGGCGGGCCGCGCCCTGGGCGAGCGGGCCGAGGACCGCGTTGACATCGGCATCGGCGAACGCCCCGAACGTGCGGAGCCGCTGGGCCGCGCCCGGGAACGCCAGGCTGAGCCGCGCGTACGTGGTGAGGGGAGCGATGCCGCCGATCCGTGGGTCCTGCTGCGCGAGCAGCACGACGGGTCGGCCCTGTTCGACGAAGTAGCCGGAGTACAGATACAGCGGATCGGCCGGGCTGGCGTGGTACTCGATGTTCCGGCCCCAGCTGGTGGCCACGATGTCGAGCCGGCCGTCGCCGTCCAGGTCGCCCGTCGCGAGGCCGTTCCACCGGCTGTACAGGCCCGAGAGGCCGGGCATGTCGGGGCCGGGAACCAGGCGGCCCTGCTGGTTCAGGAAGATGCGAATCGTCCCCCACTCGAGCGCCACGAGCAGGTCCGGCCAGCCGTTGACGTCGATGTCGCTGAACAGGGCGGCCGACACCATCCCCAGACCGGCGAACAGTCCATTCGTGCCCGAATCGGGGACGAGGCGTCCGCCGTCGTTGCGGAACAGCCGCGACGAAGGCGACAGCGGATACCCGCCCGGGATGATCCGCGCGCCGACGAACAGGTCGAGGTCGCCGTCTCCATCGACGTCCGCCATGGCCAGCGGGCCCACGCTGGCGCTGTCGCCGGGGATGAGCGGCGTCACCGCCCCGGTCGTGGGAGTGTAGGCGACCACGCCGGAGGCGGCGCGCGCGTCGTTGGGGGAGGCCTCGTAGGTCGAGAGTCCCGCGAGCACCGTGCGCGCGCCGCGGCCGTCGGTCCAGCCCAGGATGGTGGTCAGGTCTCCCGGCGCCGCGGGAAAGCGCGTGGCGGCCGGCCGCAAACGCCGGCCGTCGTTGCGGAACCAGGCGAGCGTGCCGCTCCTGCCGGTGCCGACGATCAGGTCTTCGTGGCCGTCTCCGTTCAGGTCGTCCCATGCGACGCCGGGCCCGAGCTGGCTGAAGGCGTTCGGCAACGTGATCTGGCGGACGTAGTCGTCGAAGTAGGGCTCGACGTGGGTGTGGCCGCCGAGCTGGTCGGTGACGTCCGAGAAAAGGGGAAGGGGGACGGGGGAAGAGGGAAGGGTCGGCGTCACGGCCGGCGATTCCTCTACCTCGTACAGGCGGTTGGGTCGGGCGTCTTTGATTACGCTCCGGCGTCCATTGCGCCAGTCCACCTCGAGGGTGACCTGCTGGGCCCTCCCCGTCGCGAAACTGAGCTCGGCGTCCGAGCCGGCGAGGTAGTGGCCGCCGGCGACGACCTCGCGCTCCTGCAGTGGTACCGCACCGCCCTGTACTCGCACCCGTGCGCCGATGCCGGCGCTGTTCGGCGCCGTGCCGTGCAGCCAGATCGCGATCCGGGGCGCGGTGGCGTCGTTGCGGAGCACGGCTGCCGGTTTCCCGAGCCGGTTGATCACGACGTCCAGGTCGCCGTCGCCGTCCAGATCGGCGAGCGCCATCGCGTGCGACACGTCCGGTCCCAGGTCGAAGCGCCAGGCTCGGCTCACGTCCTCGAAAGTGAGGTCGCCGCGGTTGCGGAACGCCACGTTCGGCAGCGGCAGCGGCGGGAACTCGAACAGCATGCGATGCCAGTCGATCTCGTTGAGCCGGTTGCGCAGCCGGTACTGGGTGTCGCCATCCATGACGTCCCACAGGTGGCCGGTGCCGATGAGGATGTCTTCCCACCCATCGAGGTCCACGTCGAGGAACAGCGTGGACCAGGACCATCCCGATGCTCCCACACTGGCGAAGCGCGCGACTTCCTCGAATGTGGCGTCGCCGCGGTTCAGCTGGAGGGTGTTGCGCTGCATCTGGGGGCGGTCGTCGCCCTCTCCCGGCCGTTTGGGCAGGGCGGTGTGCGTGGGGATCTGGGTCTTGAGCCGGCGCGTGTCCTGGCTCAGCATGTCCACTTCGAACAGGTCGGGGTCGCCGTCCCGGTTCACGTCCCCCACATCCACCGCCATGCCGGAATTGCTGGTGGAGCGCAGGGTGCTCCAGGGCGCCAGGCGGAAGTTGCCGCGGCCGTCGTTGAGCCAGAGCTGGTCGGGGTCCTCGAAATCGTTGGCCACGTACAGGTCGGGTGCGCCGTCGCCGTTCAGATCCGCGAACATGGCCGCGAGGCCGAAGTCCTCCGGCTCCTCCGCCAGGGGGCGGCCGTGCTCGTCCACGAAGCGGGGATTGCGGGCGATCGGCTCCCGGATGAAGCGGCCGCCGCCCTCGTTGCGGTAGAACGCGTCGGGGTCGGCGCGCTGCACGATGCTCACCCCGCCCAGGTCCGCGCGCTCGACCAGCTTGTAGTCGGTGCGGAACGGCTCCCGGATTTCGAACTTCGTGGGTCCCAGCTGCCGCGCCAGCTGGTCGAAGGAGCGCTGCTGCGGCGACATGCGGTCGAGCGTCGTGTAGCTCTTGTAGTTGGCGACGTAGAGGTCCAGGTCTCCGTCGCCGTCCACGTCGCCCGCCGCGATCGTGGTGCTCCCCGCCGACGAGGTCAGGCCGGCCTGGTCTCCCTGATCGGTGAAATGCCCGGCGCCGTCGTTCAGGAACAGCGTGTTGGGTCCGCCGAGGGCGACCAGGATCAGGTCGAGATCACCGTCGCCATCCACGTCGGCCAGCGTGCACCCGGTGGAGTAGCGGTCCACCGCCGCGACGCCATTGCCCGCGCGCGCCGTGATGTCCTCGAAGCGCCAGCCACCGAGGTTGCGGTACAGCGCGTTCGCTCCTTCGGTGCGGGCGAGGTAGATGTCCGCCCGGCCGTCACCGTCCACGTCGCCCAGGCACACGCCGGCGCCCTGGGCCAGAATGCGATTGTGGACCAGCAGCGA
>DATGDT010000207.1:0-4053 GCA_035310725.1 Gemmatimonadales bacterium | reverse complement strand
GCGCTGCTGCGAGTCGACCGCGACCTGGTCCACCTCGGTGCGGCCGAGCTTGTACTTGTCGGCCAGGTTCTCGGCGGTCTCGGCCATGGAGAAGCCGCACTGCGGGTCCTTCAGCGCCTCCCAGAGGAGATCCTCCAGCGGAGCAGGGCCGAGGCGCAGGCCCCAGCGCGCGCCGCGCACGACGTGCGGCGCCTGGCTCATGGACTCGCCGCCGCCGGCGAGCACCGCCTCGGTTTCCCCGAGGATGATGAGCTGCGCGCCCTGCGTGATCGCCTCGAAGCCCGAGCCGCACAGCCGGTTCACGGTGACGGCGGGGGTCTCGATCGGGAGCCCGGCCTTGAGTGCGACGTGGCGCGCCATATAGATGGCGTCGGCGGAGGTCTGGAGCGCGTTGCCGAATATCGAGTGCCCGATGTCGGCGGCAGGGACGCCGGACCGCTCGAGGGCGTTCCGGGCCGCGATCGCGGCGAGATCGATGGCGGAGAAATCCTTCAGGGAGCCGCCGAACGCGCCGAAGCCCGTGCGGACGCCCGAGAGAAAGACGATATCGGTTTGACTGCCTTGGGTCTTCACGAAACGACTCCGCTGGCGAGAGGGGGGAATATAACCCGTCGTGCGGGGTCGCTCGGGGATGGGCGCGCTCAGGCCGAGGCCCGGCGCCGCCAGAAGAGATAGGCCGGCGTGCCGAGCAGCACGATGCCGATTCCGAAGAAAGCCTGGACGGGCCGCGCCACCACGGTGTTGGCGACGATCGCCACGGCGGCGAGGATGAAGACGGCGGGGGTCAGCGGGTACCCGGGCACCCGGAAGGGGCGCAGCGCGTCGGGATGGCGGCGTCGCAGCACGAACACGCTCGCGGCCGCGAGGGCGGCGAACAGCCAGCTCGCGAACACCACGTAGGTCAGCAGCTGCTCGAAGCTGCCCCACAGCGTGAGCAACGCCGCCCAAGCCCCGCCCACGGCGATCGCGACCGCCGGGGTGCCGAAGCGCGGATGCACCTCTCCCAGGGCGCGGAAGAACACGCCGTCGCGCGCCATCGCGAAGTACATGCGCGGCCCGGTGAGCGCGAGGCCGTTGGCCGCGCTGAACACCGACACGAGCACTGCGGCGCTGACGAATTTCGCCGGGACCGGCCCGAACAGCTCGCGCACCGTATCGGCCGCGACACGCTGCGAGCCGGCGACGCCGTCGGGTCCGAGAGCGGCGAGGTAACCGATATTGGCGAGCAGGTAGAGGGCCACCAGCGCCGCGGTCCCGATGATGATGCCGCGGGCGAAGGTGCGTTGCGGATCGAGCGCCTCGCCCGCCGAATTCGTGACGTTGATCCACCCCTCGTACGCCCACAGCACGCCGAGCAGGGCGACGCCCGCGCCCGAGAGCAGGCCGGGTGAGAGCGGCGTGGAGAACGCGCGGCCCGTGGTCGCCGAGCCGCCCGAGCCGAGGGCGATCCCGCAGACGGCGATCGCGAGAATCGCCGCCACCTTCACCGCGGTGCTCCAGTTCTGCACCGTCGCCGCGTGGCGCACGCCGCGGATGTTCACCGCGGAGACGGCGAGAATCATCAGCACGGGCAGCACCTTGCGGCCCACGGGACCGAGCGATACGAGCTCACCGGCGTAGGTCGCGAAGGCCACGGCGAGGGTCGCTGTGGATCCGGTGTTGATCGCGAGGAACAGAGCCCAGCCGAGCAGGAACGCTGGGAACCGGCCAAACGCCTCCCGCACGTACGTATACGTCCCGCCCGCATCGGGATGGAGCGCGCCCAGCTCGGCAAAGGTCAGCGCGCCCAGCAGCGAGCAGATCCCGCCGACCAGCCACACGACCAGCGCCACGCCGGGATCGCCGGCGGTGTTGCGGACCACGGTGCCGGGAACGAGCCAGATCCCGGATCCGATGACCGTGCCGATGACCACCAGGACGAGATCGCCCTGGCGCAGCGTGCGGGTGAGCTCGCGCCGCTGCTCCGGCGGCGCGCTCAATGTCCCGCCGCCATGCCGTCCTTGCGTGGATCGGAGCCGGCGGCATAGCCGCGCGGCAGCCGGAGAATGAACTGGGCGCCGCCGAACGCGACGTTCGAATCGGGGATGATGACGTGACCGAGGGCCGTGAGGCGCCGCCGTACATCGTCGCCGATCGCCGGCTCGAGCGCCACGCGCAGGCCGTCGAAATGCCGGAAGCGGGGCGCGTCGATCGCGTCCTGCAAGTCCATCCCGAAGACCAGCAGGTTCAGCAGCACCTGGACGTGGCCCTGCGGCTGCATCGAGCCGCCCATGACGCCGAACGACAGCCAGGGCTGTTCCACGCCGGCCGCGTCGGGCCGGGTGACGAAGCCCGGGATGAGGGTATGGAACGGGCGTTTGCCCGGCGCGACGGTGTTGGGCAACCCCGGCTCGAGCGTGAACCCGGCGCCCCGGTCCTGCAACGCGAACCCGGTCCCGGCCACGACGACCCCGGACCCGAACAGGTCGTACAGTGAATTGATGAACGAGACCATGTTGCCGGCCGAATCGGCGACGGTAAGGTAGATCGTCTCGCTCGCCGTGAGGGGTTTCCCGGGCTGCGGCCGGTCCGCCGCGCGGGCGGTGTCGATGAGCGCGCGGCGTGCCGCCACGTACGCGTCGGTCAGCAACGCGGCGGGCGGCACCGTCAGGGCCTTCGGCTCGCCGACGAAACGCGCCACGTCGGCGAAGGCGAGCTTCTTCGACTCGATCAGCAGATGCAGGTAGGCGGCACTGTTGTGGCCCAGGGACTTGAGGTCGTATGGCTCGAGCATCCGCAGCATCTCGAGCACTGCCAGGCCTTGATTATTCGGCGGCAGCTCCCACACCCGGTAGCCGTGGAACGGCACGGAGATCGGCTCCACCCATTCGGGGCGGTGGTTCTTGAGGTCGTCGAGCGTGAGGTAGCCGCCCAGCTCGCGCACCCGCGCCACGATCCGCTGTCCCAGGTCGCCGCCGTACAGCGCCCCGGGCCCCTGCGCCGCGATCTCCCGGAAGCTCCGGGCCAGGTCGGGATTGCGGACCCACTCACCGGCGCGCGGGGCGCGCGTCCCGTCCATCAGGAACGTCGTGCGGGCGCCGGAGTCGAGGGCGAGCTTCGCCGTCTGATCGGCCCAGTCGCGCGCGATGATCGGCGTGACGGGGAATCCTTCCTCGGCATACCCGATGGCGGGTTGCAGCGCCTGGGCCAGCGTGATGGTGCCGTACCGCATCAGCAGGGCGTCCCACCCCGACAGCGCGCCCGGCACGGTGACATCCTCCACCGTCTCCTGGGGCATGGAGCGGTGTCCCTTGGCGAGCAGCGCCTCGCGCGTCATGAGGGCGCCGGCGCGGCCGCTGGCATTGAGGGCGACGAGCCGGCGCTCCTTGGCGACCCAGACGAGGGCGAACATGTCGCCGCCGATCCCCGTCATCATCGGCTCGACGACGTTGAGCACCGCCGCGGCGGTGACGGCCGCGTCGAACGCGTTGCCGCCGCGCTGCAGCACGGCGAGGCCGGCGGCGGTCGCGAGCGGCTGGCTGGTCGCGATCATGCCGTGCGGGGCGTAGACGGTGGAGCGGTGGGCCATGGTGGTCGGGCGCTGGGCGTGGATGGCGGCCGGGGCGGCGCTCGCCACGGCGAGCGCGACCAGGGCGCGGCGGCTGGTCGGGAGACTGCTCACGTGCGCACTTCGCTTTCGAGACGGCGGGTGACGGCCTCGGCGGCGGCCCCGGTGGTGGTCGTGCCTCCAAGATCGGGGGTGCGGGCGCCGTCCGCGAGCGCACCGCGCACGGCCCGCTCCACGTGGCGCGCCGCTTCGGGGTGGCCCAGCTGCTCGAACATCAGGGCGCCGGTGAGAATCGCCGCCATCGGATTGGCGACGCCCTTGCCCTTGAGCGGCGGCGCCGATCCGTGCACCGGCTCGAACAGGCCCGCGCGGCCGGGGTGCAGGTTCGCGCTCGCCGCGATCCCCAGCCCGCCGACCAGCCCCGCGCCCAGATCGGAGAGGATGTCACCGTAGAGGTTGTTGGTGACGATGACCTGGAACCGCTCCGGCTCGCGCACCATTTCCAT
>DATGDT010000206.1:0-2308 GCA_035310725.1 Gemmatimonadales bacterium | reverse complement strand
CAACGAGCCGATCATCGTGGTGGACGGCATCCGGGTGGATAACGATGCCAACTCCAACTCGATCGGCGTGGGTGGCCAGCTGCCGTCCCGCCTCAACGACATCAACCCGGACGAGATCGAGTCGATCGAAATCGTGAAGGGCCCGTCGGCGGCGGCGCTGTACGGCACCGACGCGGCGAACGGGGTGATCCAGATCCGCACCAAGCGGGGGCGGCCGGGGCCCACGCGGTGGACGTCGTACGCCGAAGGTGGTGTGCTGAACGATGTCACCGCCTGGCCGTCGAACTACACGTCGGTGACGAACACCGGCGCGGCGTGCACGCTGACGACGATGGCCAACGGCGGGTGCACCATCGACACCGTGCGCAGCTTCAATCCGCTCGAGGTCAATTCTCCGTTCCGTCAGGGGGTGCGGCAGCAGTACGGCATGAGCGCCTCGGGCGGCAACGAGCAGACCACGTTCTTCCTCTCGGGTGATTTCGAGAGAGAGAAGGGCGTGTATACGGTCAACAACCTGCGGCGGGTCAGCCTGCGGGCCAACGTGACGAACCAGGTGAGCCGCCTGATGGATATCCAGGCGTCCACCGGGTACTCCTCGAGCCAGCTGCAGCTGCCGCAGAACGACAACAACGCCCTCGGCATCGTCTCCAGCGGCCTGCTGGGACGCGCCGACACGATCAACCAGGGATACGGCTTCCTGCGGCCGATCCAGGTGGACAACATCTTCGTCGGGCAGCGCATCGAGCGCTACACCGGGAGTCTCACGGCGAATTTCCGGCCGTGGAGCTTCCTGACGCTGCGCGCGGTCGCCGGGACCGATGTGACCAACCGGTTCGACGAGCAGACTATTCCGCCCGGACGGGTGCCGTTCAACCAGAACACCCTGGACGGCAGCCGCAACTCGAATCGTACACAGGTCTTCAACTACACGGCGAACTTCACGGGCACGGGCCAGTACCGGCTGTCGCCCAACATCATGACCACGACCACCGCCGGGTTGCAGTACTTCAAGTCCCTCTTCGCGCAGACGACCGCGTCAGGTCGCAAGCTGGTGGGCGGCACCTCTTCGCTCAACGGCGTGGTGATCCCGACGGTGGGCGAGGCGATCGACCAGGCCGTCACCGTGGGCGGGTACGTGGAGGAGCAGATCGCCGTGCACGACCGGTTGTACGTCACGGGCGCCCTGCGCGGCGACGACAATTCCGCCTTCGGCACGAACTTCGACTTCATCGCCTACCCGAAGGTCTCGGCGTCATGGGTGCTCAGCGAGGAGCCGTTCTTCCCGCAGGTCTCGTTCCTGAACTCGCTGCGGCTGCGGGCCGCGTTCGGGCGGTCGGGCCGTCAGCCCGGGCCCACCGACGCGCTGCAGTTCTTCAACCCGGTGGCGGTCGCCACGAACAACACCGACGCGCCGGGTATCACGGTCGGCAACCTGGGCAACCAGGACCTGCGGCCCGAGAAGACCAGTGAGTTCGAGGCGGGCCTCGATGCGGACCTGGTGTCGCAGCGCCTGCATTTCGAGTTCACCTTCTACAACAAGAGCTCCAAGGACGCGCTCATCGCGCGGCGGCTCGCGCCGTCGCTCGGCGTGAGCACCACCCGTTTCCAGAATCTGGGCGAGGTGAGCAACAAGGGCGTGGAGCTCCTGTTGACCGCGCAGATCCTCAACAACCCCAACTTCGGCTGGAACATCACGGCCAGCGCGTGGGGCAACAAGAATCGCCTGATCGAGCTGGGTCAGGGGATCTCGCCGATCATCTTCGGTCTGGGCGGCGCCTCGCAGCGCATGCAGGAAGGCTTCCCGCTCGGCAGCTACTTCGGGCGGCCGTACACCTTCAAGGACGACAACGGCGACGGGCTGATTTCGTCGTCGGAGGTGCACGTCGGCTCGACGGAGGTGTTCCAGGGCTCACCGTTCCCGACCCAGGGCGGCACCCTGACGACCGAGGTGAACTTCCTGCGCCACTGGCGGCTCTACGGGCTGCTGGACGGCCGCTTCGGCAACAAGCTGGACAACAGCACCGAGGCGTTCCGCTGCGGCTTCGGCATCTGCCGTGGGCGCCGGGATCCCAGCGCGTCGCTGTCCGATCAGGCGGCGGCGGTGGCCAACGTCTTCTACGGACTCGAAACCGGGTTCTATCAGGACGGCGGCTTCGTGAAGCTGCGCGAAGTCTCGCTCACCTATACGCCGCCGGCGAGCCTTGCGTCGCGGATCGGGGCGAACTCCCTGAGCATCACCGTGACCGGCCGTAACCTGGCGACCTGGACCAAGTACAAGGGCGTCGATCCCGAGTTGAACGACGCCGGG
>DATGDT010000205.1:0-32263 GCA_035310725.1 Gemmatimonadales bacterium | reverse complement strand
GGCAACGAAGGAGAGCAGTACCGGACGCTGACGAGTCCTGACTACTGGGATCATTTCCGCGGCCTGCTGACACGTGAGGTGAACGCGGCCATTGCCGGGGCGCGCCTCGCGGGCGCCCGCTCCTTCGTCGTGAACGAGGGGCACGGCGGCAACCTGTTCGCCAATATCCTCCCCTGGGACCTCGACACCGGTGCCATTCTCATCCGCGGGTTTCCCAAGCCGCTGGTCATGGTGACGGGGATCGACTCGACCGTGGGAACGCTGATGTTCACCGGCGCCCATGCGGGGCCCGGGCAGCCCGGCATCCTGGCGCACAACTTCGCGTTCGACACGTTCACGGTGAACGGCAAGAGCCTGAACGAGGTCGGTATCAACGCGCTGATCGCGAGCGAGTACGGGGTCGCGGTCTCCCTCGTCTCGGGCGACGACGCCGAGATCGCGGAGACGCGGACGATCCTGGGAAGCGGCTTCATCGGGATCGTCACCAAGTACGCAGTGGGCCGCATGGCGGCGATCACGTTCAGTCCCACCCAGGTGCGGCGATGGCTGCGTGACTCGGCCACGGTCGCGGTGCGCCGCGCCATGCGGGGAGACTTCAAGCCGTTCCGGCTCGACAAGCCCTATCACGTCGCCTTCGCCCTGCGTCGCAGTTACCCGGAGGTCGTGGTGGCCCGTGTGGACTCGCTCAACTGGACCGGGCTCGAGAAGACCGGCGAGCGCTCCTACCGCCTGACGACCGACGACGCACGGCAGATGGGATATCTGCTCGACGCGATCGAACGAGTGGTGCTGCGGTGAGCGCGCGCACGCTTCGGATGCTGGCGCTCGCCGCCATGCCCGCGCTGCTCGCCGCCCAGCAGCCTCCCCAGGCCCAGCCGCCGCAGCAACCTCCGCGCGACACCACGCCCCCCGAGGCGTACTACGGTGTCACCGAGTACCAGCAGGCCCGCTCGAAGCTCGAAGCGCTGATGCAGCCCACTGGCTTCACGGTGTACATCATCGCCGACATGGAAGGGCTCGCCGGCGTGGTGCGCAACGCCACCGAGATGCGTCCCGAGGCGCGCGGCGGGCACGATGCGACGCACGAGACCTTTCGCAGGGAGCTGGCGGACGAAGTCAACGCGGCGATCGCCGGAGCGCGGCTCGCCGGCGCCACCCAGTTCGTCGTGAACGAGGGCCACGGCGGGACGCTGTTCCGCAACATCCACCCCGAGGACCTCGACCCCGAGGCGATCCTGGTGCGCGGCTATCCCAAGCCCAACGTGATGGAGACCGGGTTGACCCCGAAGGTGGACGCGCTGTTCATCATCGGCGCGCACGCGAACGCGGGCACGCCGGGGATCATCGCCCACAGTTACGCGTTCGACTCGTTCACCGTGAACGGGCATGTGCTGAACGAAGCCGGCATCGGCGCGTTCATCGGGGGCGAAATGGGCGTGCCCCTGGCCCTCGCTGCAGGGGACAACGTGCTCACCGCCGAGACGCGTGGGATGGTGGGCGAGCTCGAGACGGTGACGACGAAGATCGCCGAGAGCCGCAGCGCGGCGGCGGTGTTCCCGCCCGCAGTGGTGCAGCGCCAGATCCGGGCCGCGGCGGCCCGCGCGGTGCGGGGCGTGCGGACGGGCCGCATCAAGCCGCTGCGGATCGAGCGCCCGTACACCGTTGCTTTCTGCACGCGTCCGGCGTTCCAGTCGTGGGTCCCCGAGGCCACGGCGAAGCTCGCCGGGGTGGAGCGAATGGCGGGCGATTCCACCGGCCGCTGCTTCACCTATCGCAGCGACTCGGCGGAGGCGGTCGGGAACCTGCTCAACGAAATCGAGTGGATTGTGCTGAAACCATAGAGGCGCTATCAGCTATCAGCTATCGGCTATCAGCTATCAGCTATCAGCTGAGAAAAAAGGAGAAGACCGATGCCCAGACATTCGCCATTCATGCTCGCGGTGCTCGTGGGACTCGCCGCGCCGCTGGCGGCCCAGGAGACCGCCTCCGACACGCTGCTCACCGTCAATCACTACCTCGACTGGGAGCAGGTGAGCGACCCGCAGCTGTCGCCCGACGGGTCGCAGATCATCTACACGCGGACGTGGGTGAACCGGCTGCAGGATTCCTGGGAGTCGGCCCTGTGGATCATGAATGCCGATGGCTCGAAGGCCCGCTTTCTGACCAAGGGCTCGAGCGCGCGCTGGTCGCCCGACGGTGGCCGCATCGCCTACTTCGCCGAGGGGGAGCCCAAGGGGACGCAGGTGTTCGTCCGCTGGATGGACGCCGAGGGCGCCACCTCGCAGATCACGCGGGTCATCGAGTCGCCCAGTGAGCTGCGCTGGGCGCCGGACGGGAAATCGCTCTCGTTCGCCATGCTGGTGCGGCACACGACGCCCTGGACCATCAGCATGCCGGCCGCACCGACCGGAGCCAACTGGACCGCGGCGCCGCGTGTGGTGGACCGGATGCACTACCGCCAGGACCGCCGCGGCTTCATGGAAGACGGCTACCTGCATCTGTTTCTCGTCCCCGCCGACGGCGGGACTCCGCGCCAGCTCACCAGCGGCGACTGGAACGTGGGGGCGCGCTTCGACGGGCTCTCGTCGGGCGTGGGCTACGACTGGACGCCCGACGGCAAGTCCATCGTGGTGGACGGGCTCAAAGACGCGGGCGCCGACCGCAACTACCGCGGCTCGCGCCTCTACGTGGTGGACGTCGCGAGCGGCGCGATCCGCCTGCTCACCACGCGTCCCGGAACCTGGAACGACCCGGTCGTCTCGCCGGACGGGCGCACCGTGGCCTTCACCGGCTACGACTCCGCCGACGTCAGCTACCGGGCGGAAGATCTGTGGGCGATCGGACTCGACGGCGGCGGGATGCGGAAGGTCTCGGGCGATCTGGATCGGGATCCGGGTGGCCTGCGCTGGGCGCCCGACGGCAGCGGCCTCTACTTCGCCGCCGGCGACCGTGGCACCCAGAATGTCTGGTTCGCCGCGCTGGCGGGCGGCGGCGCCCGCCAGGTCACGAGCGGGACGCACATGCAGTCGCTCACCTCGCTCGACCGCAACCTGAACGCGGTCGGCATCCGGAGCGATCCGACGAACCCGCCCGACGTGGTGCGCTACAATCTGCGCCGCCCCGATGCGGGGCTCCGGCTCACCAACGTCAACGCCGACGTCCTGGCCCGCGTGCATTTGGCCAAGGTCGAAGAGATATGGTACGGCTCGAGCGGCGGGGCGCGGATTCAGGGATGGATCGTCAAGCCGCCGTCGTTCGACCCGTCCCGGAAGTACCCGCTCATCCTCGAAATCCACGGTGGGCCGCACGGAATGTACGGCGTCGGCTTCAGCTACATGTTCCAGAACTTCGCCGCCGACGGCTACCTGGTGCTGTACGTCAATCCGCGCGGCAGCACGGGATACGGCTCGGCATTCGGCAACGCGATCTTCCGCGCCTACCCGAGCGTGGACTACGACGATCTCATGGCGGGCGTGGACACGGTGATCGGGCGCGGCATGGTGGACACCACGCGGATGTACGTGTCCGGCTGCTCCGGCGGCGGCGTGCTCTCCTCCTGGGTGATCGGGCACACGCACCGGTTCGCCGCGGCGGCGGTCCGCTGTCCGGTGATCGACTGGATCAGCATGGCGGGGCAGACCGACATCCCGCTCTTCACCTACAACTTCTTCGACGCTCCGTTCTGGGAGAAGCCGGAGCAGTGGCTCAAGCAGTCGTCCTTGATGTACGTCGGCAACGTGACTACGCCGACCTTGCTCATGACGGGTGAGCTCGACCTGCGCACGCCGATTCCGCAGACGGAGGAGTTCTACTCGGCCTTGAAGTACCGGGGGGTGGAAGCCGTGATGCTGCGGTTCAACGGGGAATACCACGGCACGGGCTCCAAGCCGACCAATTTCATGCGCACCCAGCTCTACATGATGAGCTGGTTCCAGAAGCACGGCGGCCAGCAGGCAGCGGCGGCGACCTCCTCGTCGCAGTGACGCTCCCGGAAGCCTGGCTGCGGGGCCCGGTCGACGGGATCGTCGCGCAGCTTCAGCCTTCGGCGCATGCGTTGATCCAGGCCTCGGAGGAGCTGGCGGCGGCGGTGGACGATCTGCCCGCGGCGGTGATCTGGGCCAGCCCAGGCGGCGCCGCGTCGATCGGGTTCCACCTGCGGCACATCGCCGCCAGCACCGACCGCCTCCTCACGTACGCACGCGGGGAGCCGCTGACGGTGGAGCAGCTCCGGGAGCTGACCGAGGAGAAGATGCCGGGCACACCGCCCGCCGACGGTCCGGCGCTCCTCGCGCACGCGCAGCAGCGGATTCGCACGGCGCTCGACGCCTATCGCGCCGTGGACACCGCCATCCTGTCCGCAGCACGAACGGTCGGACGGAGACGCCTGCCGACCACGGTCTTCGGCCTGCTCGCCCACATCGGTGAGCACACGATGCGGCACACAGGGCAGGTCGTCACCACGGCCAGGATCATGCGGGCCCGGAGTCCCGACTAGTCGTCGCGGGCGCGAGCAGGATCCGGGCGTCCACCGCCGTGGCCCCGTGCGGGAAGGCCAGCAGCGGGTTGATGTCCAGCTCGACGATCTCCTCGAAATCGGTCGCCAGCTGGGCCACCCGCTGCAGCGCCTCGCCCAGCGCCGCGAAATCGACCGGCGGGGCGCCGCGTACGCCGTCGAGGATCGCCACGCTCTTGATCCCCTTCAGCATGTCGTGCGCCTCGAGCGGACCGATGGGCGGGATGCGGAAGACGACGTCGCGCAACGCCTCGACGTAGATCCCGCCCAGTCCGAACATCACGAGGGGGCCGAACGCGCGGTCGCGGCTCACGCCGGCGATGGTCTCCCGTCCGCCCGGAACCATGCGTTGCACCAGGACCCCGTCGATCTTGGCCTGGGGCGCGGCGCGGGCGACGCCGTTCAGCATCTCCGCACACGCCTCCTGCACCTCCACGGCGGTCGCCAGGTTGGTGCGGACGCCGCCGACTTCGGTTTTGTGGACGATCTGCGGCGAGACGACCTTGAGCACCACCGGGTAACCGATCTCGGTGGCGGCGCGGGCGGCGTCGCGGGGGTCGCGCGCCAGCTGCGCGGGAGCGGTCGGAATGCCGTAGGCCGTGAGCACGCCCAGCACCTCGAGCTCCGAAAGTTTCTGACGGCCTGCGCCGCGGGCCTGGGCGAACAACCGGGCAGCGCGGTCGTGATCCACGGGCAGCGCCTTGTACACGGTCTCCGGGCGGGCGCGCCATCCGCGGAGCCGCCGCAGGGCGCCCAGCGCCCGGGCCGCGGATTCGGGGAAGATGAACGTGGGAATGCCGGCGCGGTGCAGCTCGGCCTTGCCCTCCTGGAGCCCTGCGCGTCCCATCAGGACGGCCATGACCGGCTTGGTCGGGTGCTCGCGGGCCGCGGCCGCGATGGACTCGGCGACGTCCTCGGCGCGAATCCCGAGCGGCGGCACGAAGATGGCGACGGCCGAGTCCACGTGGCCGTCGGCCAGCACGGCATCGAGCGCCGCCCGGTAGTCGGCGGCCGTCGCCGAGGCGATCATGTCGACCGGGTTGCGCAGGCTCGCCTCGGGCGGGAACAGCGGCCGCAGCCGCGCGATCGTCTCCGGGGTGAGGTCCACGAGCTCCAGACCCTGCGGCTCGAGCGCGTCGGCGATGAGAATGCCGGGGCCGCCGGAATTGGTGAGCACCGCCGTGCGCCGGGAGCGCGGCAGCGGCGGGCCGTTGAACGCCATCGCCATGTCGAACAGCTCTTCCATCGACGTGGCCCGCAACACGCCGGCCTGGGTGAGCAAGGCGTCTACCGCCGCGTCGCTCGCGGCCAGGGCCCCGGTGTGCGAGAGCGCGGCCCGCGCGCCGACCTTGGACCGGCCCGACTTCAGCGCGATGATCGGCTTCTGTTTCGCGATGCGGGAGGCGATTTCCAGAAACCGCCGCGGGTTGCCGAAGTTCTCCACGTACATCAGGATCACCTTGACCGCGTCGTCGTGCTCCCAGTGCAGCAGCAGATCGTTGCCGCTCACGTCGGGCTTGTTGCCGACCGAGACGAACTGCGAAATCCCGATCCCGTACTCCTTCGCGTAGTCGAGGACACTCATACCCAACGCCCCCGACTGCGAGACGAACGCCGCATGCCCGAACGGCGGCATCGAAGGGGCGAAGGTCGCATTGAGCGACACCGCCGGGTCCGCGTTCAGCACGCCCATGCAGTTCGGCCCGACCATCCGCATGCGGTGGCGGTGCACGATTTCCACGAGCTGCCGCTCGGCCGCGGCCCCCGCCTCCCCGACCTCCTTGAAGCCGGCCGAGATCACCACCAGACCGCGCACCCGCTTGGTGCCGCACTGTTCGGCGACGGTCGGCACGTGCTCGGCCGGCACGACGATCACCGCCAGGTCCACGGGGTCTGGGATCTCCAGGACTGACGGGTAGGCCCTGATCGAGTGGACGCTGGAGGCCTTGGGGTTGACCGGGAACACTGCGCCGGTGAAGCCATAGCGCACGATGTTCGCGAGGATCTCGTTGCCGATGGTGTCGGGGCGGCGCGACGCGCCGATGACGGCCACGGAGCGCGGTCGCAGGACCGGCTCGAGGTCAGGCATGGCGGTCAAAGATGCAGGCGGCGTATCCGAGCACTTGCGCACCTCCTTTGAGCAGGCTGGGGGTGGGGCGCCAGCCCCGTTCCAGCCGCGCGTCGAGCAGCTCTCGATCGGTAGGGCGATGATCCCAGACGGCGACCGCCGTCAGGGCGCCCAGTCAGGTGACGTCGAACGCGAGGGTGAGCCCATCGCGCCACGGCACCAGCACATCGTGCGTGTATTCGTCCTGGGTGACGACCGCCGGCGCGGTCACCGGTGGATCGAGGGTTCGCGCCCAGGTCAGCACGTCGCCCAGGTTGCGCAGGGGGGCGAGCTCCCTCCGGAGAGGGGCGAGTACCGCGGGCGCGGTTCCCCCGCGATCGAATACCTCCGTCACGCGGTGCCGCCCAGCCGTTCGCGCAGCGCCCGGAACGGCGCGGCGAGCCATCCCTCTTCCCGGGCCCCCTCCTCCCGCGTGGCGTGCGTCCACGCTGCCATCACGGCGCCCCGATCGAGGAACCCGATCACGCGGCCCGGTTCGCTGCGGCTCACCACCGGCAGGTGTCCGATGCCGTGGTCCACCATTCTGGCCGTCGCGACCTCGAGCAGCTCGTCAGGGTACGCCACGACGAGCTCCGCCGTGCCCGCTTGCAGGACGGTCCGCCCCGCGTTGTCGGGCTGCAGCACGGTGCGCGTCAGATCACCCCGGGTGATCAGGCCCACGAGACGGCCGCCCTGGTCGACGATGGGCCACGCCTGGCGCCGGCCGACGACCGGGTCCAGGTGGGCGAGCTGCAGGAACATGGTGTCCACCGGGAGATTGGCGGGGATCGTGGGAACGTCCCGTTCCATCACGTCCTCCACCCACTGGCGATGCAGGGGGCTCACGCTGTACTCGCGCATCACGTGATGGCCGCGCCGCGCCACCTTCTCGGTGAGGATGGATCGCTTCATGAGCAGCACGGTCACGGCGTCGGCCGCGACACAGGCGATCAGGAGCCCCGGGAGGACGTTGATGTCATGCGTCAACTCCAGCATGAAGGCGATCGCCGTAAAGGGCGACCGCATCGTCCCACCCATCATCGCTCCCATCCCGATGCCCGCCCAGAGCCCGGCGTCCGCGCCCGGCAGCAACGGAGACAGGAGGGCGCCCAGCTCCCCTCCCATGATCAACAACGGGGCGAGCACTCCTCCCGAAGTGCCGGACCCGAGGGCCACCGCCCAGATCACCGCCTTGGTCACGAGCAGGCCGAGCAGCAGCGCCCCCACGAGGTGTCCGGTGAGCAGGTCGTGGATGGTATCGTATCCGACGCCCAGCGCCCGCGGATACAGCCAGCCGCCCACCCCGATGACCACGCCGCCGAGCATGGGCCACCACATCCAGTGGATGGGCAGTTTGCGGAACAGATCCTCCGCTCCGTAAACCAGCGCGGTGAGCAGGCCCGATCCGAGGCCGGCGGTGATGCCCATCCCCGCCGCGCACACGAGCACCAGCCACGAGAGCGTGGCGTGCGGCGTCACGGGGAAGATGGGCCCCGGCCCGAGCAGCGGAACGCGCAGCAACGCGGCGACCGCCGCTGCCGTGGCCACCGGGATGAAGCTCTGGGGCTTCCATTCGAACAGCAGCAGCTCCACCGCCAGCAGCACGGCGGCGAGCGGCGTCGCAAATACCGCCGCCATGCCGGCCGCGGCGCCGGCGACGAGCAGTGTCTTCCGCTCGCCAGGAGACAGATGGAACGCCTGCGCGAACAGGGAGCCGAACGCACCACCCGTCATGATGATCGGTCCCTCGGCGCCGAAGGGACCGCCCGTCCCGATCGCGATCGCCGAGGAGAGCGGCTTCAGCACCGCCACCTTCACGTCCATGCGGCTGCCGCCGATGAGGATGGCCTCGAGCGCCTCCGGGATGCCGTGGCCGCGGATGCGCTCCGATCCGTACCGCGCCAGCAGCCCCACGATGAGGCCGCCGACGACCGGGATCGCCACGGCCCATGGGCCGGGATGGGCATCGGCGGGGGAGACGAGGGTACCGGCGATCTCGTGATAATAGAAGAGGTGGGTGAAGAAGCCGATCAGACGGACCAGGCCGAGCGCCACGAACGCGCTAACGACCCCGATCAGGGCCGCCATGATCGTCAGCCTCAATACCCGAGTGGTAGTGGTGAAGTCGGCCAGGCTCTCTGCTCGTTCCTGGCTTGCCGATGCGGTGCTGGTCGGATGCTGCTGGGATGGGTTCACACATGGGGAAACTAATGAGTCATAGCATGTTACGCGACTCTGTGGACGAGAAACGAACGTTCGTTCTTCGCGCACTTCCACTCGAAAGAGGCGCTGCAGCTCCAGGTGCTCGAGTTCGCCGCTGCTCGACTGGTCGCAATCCAGTCCGCTGCCGGGCGGGTGCCTGTTCGTTCAGGCGTCGGTCGAGCTCGACGATCGTCCGGGTTCGGTGCGCGAGCGCCTGGTCGGGATCCAGCGGCAATGGCTCGGTGTTATCGCGACGTCGCTGCAGAAGGGAATCGAGGCCGGGCGTTTCATGACGGAGCCGACCCGGAACAATTCGCCCAGGACGTGTACGGAGTGATGTTGGCCTATCACCACGCGTCGCGCCTGCTGCATGACCCCCGGGCCGAAACGCGTGCTCGACGCGCGTTCGCAATGTTGCTCGCGGCTGCGCGCACGGCTCACTGAACAGAGGTCGATCACCAATGCGATTGCTCCGACTTGGCTTTCGTTCCCTGCAGGCGGTGTCCCCGTCCCGGGCTGCCGCCCTGGCCGAGCGGTTGTTCTTCACCCCACCCCGGTCGCGGCTGACGCCCGACATGCGCGCCGAGCTGGAGCGGGGCAGGCCGTTCACCGTGGAGGTGGAGGGCCACCGCGTCGCCTGCTGGTCCTGGGGCTCGACCGGCGGACCCATCGCCTATCTGGTGCACGGCTGGGGATCGCGCGGCGGGAGGCTCACCGCCTATGTGCGGCCGCTCCAGGCCGCCGGTTTCCGGGTAATCGCGTTCGACGGCATCGGGCACGGCGCGTCGGAGGGTCAGTTGAGCTCGGCGCCGCAGCTGGCGCGCACGCTCGAAGCCCTCGTCGAGGCCCTGGGTCCGGCGCACGCGGTGATCGCGCACTCGCTCGGCGCCGTGGTGACGACGCTCGCCATGGAATGGGGAGTGCCGGTGTCGCGCGCCGCCTTCCTCGCGCCCAACGCGGACCCCATCGCGCACACGCTGCGCTGGGCACAACGGCTCGGCATGCGACCCGACGTGGTGGCGCAGATGCGAGCCGCCACCGAGCGCCGCATCGCCTTCTCGTGGGATGATCTGGACGTCGTGGCGATGGCGCGCCGCCGCACGACCCCACTGATCGTGATCCACGACGCCACGGATGAGGTGGTGCCCTGGATGGAGGGCGCGGCTATCGTCGGCGCCTGGCCCGGCAGCCGGTTCGTCACGACTCGCGGCTTGGGGCACTCGCCGCTGGTGCGGAGCCCGGAGGTCGTAGCGCAGGTCGTGGAGTTTCTCGGGACTCCCGAGCGTTCCCCGGCGCGTCCGTCGGCCCGCATTTCCGGCGTCGAGCACGAGCTGTTCTACCGGGAACGGCGGCCGTTCTTGCCGCCGCTGTCAGCCTAGCAGCCGCGGGGCGTCTCCCAGCACCGCCTCGGCCACGCGGTCGGCCAGCGCCATGATGGTCACGTAGGGGTTGATCTCGAGGGCGTCGGGGAAGAGCGAGGCGTCGGCGACGAACAGCCAGGGAAGGCCGTGCACGCGGCCCCAGGCGTCGGTCACCGAGTCGGCGGCGGACGTTCCCATCCGGCACCCGCCCATCAGGTGGGCGGAGGTGATCGCCTGCTTCCCGGGCTTCCAGTGTTGCGCGTCGATCAGCGTGTCGAGCCTGCCCGCATCGCGGACCTCGATGGTCGGGGGCTCCGCGAACGGCGCGTGCACCCGCGCCGCGCCAGCGGCGAAGAAGATGCGAGCCGCGGCACGATTGCCCCGCACCAGCCCCCCCACCGTCTCGGGTGAATACGCGTAGTGCACGACCGGGTTGCCGTCCCGGTCGATCCCGATACGGTTGCCGTCCGCGGCCCGGTCGATGGCCAACACGAGGATCTGTTGCTGTCGGGGAAAGGCCCGCATCAGGGCGCTGTGCTCGGGACCGAAGCCGTTCAGCGCCTTCGCGGTCGTGAAGGGGAAGTACATGCACGTCTCGAGCACGAACCGCTCCTCCGCCGCACGATCCACGAAGAAGCTCTTGGGGTGACCGACGTCGTTCGTGATCGGCGTCGGATGCTCCGCTACCAGGATCAACGCCGGGTGGCACGTGAAGCCCTCCCCGAGAGAGCGGGGAGTAGGGAGCGGGGAGCGGAGTAGCAGGGGGGCAGATCCGAGCGCTCCAGCGGCGCACACCACGATCTTCGCTTCCACGCGGTACTCACCCGCCGGCCACTCCGACGGCCGGCCCTTCGCACTGGCAGGGAGCTCACTCACCCGAACCGTGAGGGAGCGGTCCGGCGCGATCCGCAGTACTTCGGCCCGGGTGACGACCTCCACCCCGGCGCGTTCGGCGGCCGGGAGCTGCACCCGGTGCGTTCCCTGCTTCGCCTGGTTGGGACAGCCCAGGTTGCACAGGGACGAGCCGCGGCAGCCCTTCACGTTCACGGGGAACTGCTCGACGTCGTACCCGGCCTTCCGGGCTCCCGCTTCAAACAGGCGGTTGTTGTCGTTGAGCTCCTCGGCCGGGAGGCGATGGACATTGTTCTCGCCGAGGTAGCGCTGGGAGCGCCGCAGCAGGTCGGCGTGGTCCAGCCCGGGCACGGCCCACCGTTCGACGACCCGCGCCGGCGCGGTGAGCGAGGTGCCGGTGTAGACGATGGTCGATCCGCCGTAGCCGTGCGCGAAGGCGAGCGTCATGGTGCCGTCGGCGCTGAGGAAGCCGCCGCCGTCGTGGTACAGCGCGCCGGCCATCTCGAGCTCGCGCCCCGTGAATTCGTCGTCCCCGAAGCGCGGCCCCTGCTCGAGCACGAGTACCCGTCGGCCCGCCTGGGCCAGCGGCGCCAGGCGCTGGGCGACGGTGCCGCCGCCCGCTCCGGAGCCGACGATCACCACGTCGTAGATACGCGGGGGCGAGGTCACGACACGCTCCGGCGCCCGATCCAACCGCGCGGATCGGCGCGATAGCCGATCTCCTCCCGGGCCTCCGGCCGCCCGTAGTAGCCCATCAGCAGCAGCGTGCGTAGGCCCCACATCCCACGCCGCACCAGGAGCAGCGGGGCATCCTGCAGGCTCTTCAGGAAGCGCGTCCGGCGTGCCGGATCGAGTCGGGTGAACCGGCTCCCGAAACGCACCAGGGGAAGCCATTCGACGATGCGGAGGAAGAGGAGGAACTGCCGTTGCAGCGCGGCGGGCCGGGAGGCGAGCGCGGCGGCGACGGTGCCCTCCAGCGCCGCCCATCCGGCCTCGTCGAGGCGCGTCGCCTCCGGCACCACGGTCACGCCGATCGCCCGCAGCACCGGTCGGACGGAGGTCAACACGGGGCAAACCTACCACACTGCTTATCTTTCGCCAGGAACCCGATGGGGGTGGGCGTTGCCCGAGCGAGTCGATGTGTTCGGTCTGGAAGCGGCAGTGCGGCAGTTCGAGTCGACCAAGCACGAGGCGGCCGAGCTCGTGGCTTCTCTGACCGATGCCCGGGTCAACTGGCGGCCGGCGCCGGGCCGATGGTCCATTGGGGAATGTCTGTTGCACCTCGCGACCAGTACGGACGCCGCACTTCCCGCGCTCGACCTGGCCATCGAACAGGCACAGGTGCACGGTTGGACGGCCTGCGGACCGTACCGATATGGATGGTTCACGCGCTGGAACGTTCGTTCAATGGAGCCACCCCCGGCGTTCCGCATGCGCACGTTTCGCATCTTCGAGCCGCCCGCGACCGCGATGCGGGGCGGGGCGGTGGCACGCGCGCTTGCCGAATCGCGCGATCGGCTGCTGGAGCGGACGCGCGTGGCGGCCGGCGTGGACCTCAAGCGGGCGATCGTCGTTTCGCCCGCCATGCGGCTGTTCCGTCTGCCGCTGGGGGGTTATTTGGCATTTCTTGCGGCCCACGATCGCCGGCATCTGTGGCAGGCCCGACAGGTGCTCCAGGCGTCCGGGTTCGGTCAGGGGTGAGGCTCGGCCGCTGGCCCGGGACGCGATTCCTCGGCACCATCAGAGTGCAACCTTCGCAGCGCGGCAAGCGTCTAGAAGCGAGACCGCCACGGTTCGAGGCTACCCATGACCCAACGCTTCATCCTTCCTGCAGTCGTGATTGCCGGCGTGCTCCTGGGCTGCGGCGGCTCGCAGTCCCCCGTGCCGGTGGTCGGCCGTGAAGCCGACGTCTCCCAGCTCACCGGCGAATGGTCCGGCGACTATTCGAGCGTGGAATCCGGCCGGAGCGGGAGCATCGTGTTTAAGCTCGTCGCCGGAGCCGACAGTGCGACGGGTGAGGTCGTCATGACGCCGCAGTGGGTCAACCGCCAGGGGGGCGGCAACACGCAACCCGGACCCACGACGCAACCCCTCTCGCAGCCGCTGACCATCTCCTTCGTGCGGGTCTCGGGAGGCCAGGTGAGCGGGGCCCTGGAGCCGTACCCCGACCCGAATTGCGGTTGCACGCTCCACACGACGTTCGTGGGCCGGCTGCAGGGTGACACGTTGCAGGGCAGCTACTCCTCCGTGCACGAACAGACGCGCGATGTCCAAAAAGGACGCTGGCGCGTCGTGCGCAAGCAGCCCTGACGGCCTCCCGTTCGCTCGGCTGGCTGCCCGCGCTCGCGGGCCTCGCCGTGGCGCGCCTCGGCGCGCAGGCGCCGGCTGCTCCGCGGCCCTACGCCGAGCCTCCCCACAAACAGGCCATGGCGGAGCGGGTGCCGTCTGGAGCCGTCCGGATGGACGGTCGGCTCGACGATTCGGTCTGGCTCGCGGCTCGGTGGATCGACGACTTCGTCGAGAAGATGCCGGTCGAGGGCGGGACGCCGACCGACAGCATGCGGCTCGCCATCGTGTACGACGATCACGCCCTGTATGTCGGGGCCCGGATGTACTCGCACGACCCGGCCCACATTCAGGCGCCGCTCAGCCGCCGTGACAATACGTCACAGGCCGAGCATCTCTGGGTGTCGTTCGACACCTATCACGACCGGCGCACCGCCTACTCGTTCGGTGTGACGGCGACCGGCGTGCGGATGGACTGGTATCACCCGCGGGATAACGAGTACGATATCGACCAGACGTTCGATCCGGTGTGGGAGGCGAAGGCGGTCATCGACAGCCTGGGCTGGACCACCGAGATGCGAATCCCCTTCTCCCAGCTCCGCTTCAACCGCGGTGAGGTGCAGGTCTGGGGATTCAACGCCGATCACTGGATTCCGTCGCGCAACGAGGACGTGTTCTGGATTCCCGTGCCCCAGAACCGAACCGGGTGGAGCTCATGGATGGGGGAGCTGGAGGGGATCCGGGACATCGCGCCGGCGCGCCGGCTGGAGGTGCTGCCGTACACGGCGGGCAGCGCCACGCTCAGCGGAACGCGCGATCCGGCCAATCCCTTCGACGACGGCCGCAACCTCGAGGGCCGTGTGGGGACCGACCTGAAGATGGGATTGGGTCCGAACCTCACGCTCGATGCGACGGTCAACCCCGATTTCGGTCAGGTGGAAGCGGACCCGGCGGTGGTCAACCTCTCGGCGTTCGAGGTGTTCTTCGACGAAAAGCGGCCGTTCTTCCTGGAAGGCAGCCACCTGCTGCGGGGCGACGGGCCGAACTATTTCTACTCACGCCGCATCGGCGCGCCACCACGCGGGAGTGCCACGGGCGATTTCGTCGACTATCCGTCCAATTCCACGATCCTCGCTGCGGGCAAGGTGACGGGGCGGACGGCGGGTGGCTTCTCCGTGGGGACGCTCACGGCGGTCACCACCCGCGAGTTCGCCCGGACCTACGACACCGCGACGGCGACGTTCACCCGGTCCCAGGTGGCGCCGCCCACGGGCTACGGAGTGGTGCGAGCACAGCAGCAATTCGGCGCCACTGCCTCGACCATCGGCTTCACCCTCACCGCCGTGCGACGCGACCTCGCGCCGGGATCGGCGCTCGACTCGCTGCTGGATCGTCAGGCGTTCACGGGCGGCGTGGATGGGGTGATTCGATGGGCTGGGGGGGTCTATCGGCTGAGCGGGTATGCGGGATTCAGCGCGGTGCGGGGTGATGCCCCCGCCTTGATCGGCATCCAATCGAGTCCGGCACACTTCTACCAGCGTCCCGACGCCGGCTACATCCGGCTCGATTCCACGCGGACCGCGCTGAACGGCTACACGCTCGGGCTCGATTTCGGCAAGACCGGCGGCGGCCATTGGCGCTATGACGCGGGGTTCGGCGTCGAATCACCGGGGTTCGAGCTCAACGATGCGGGCCGGCTGTTCAACGCGGACGGGCGGACGGGCTTCGCGAGCCTGAATTACCGGCAGACGCATCCCGGCCGGTGGTACCAGAGCTTCGGCCTCGGCGTTTCCGGCGACGCCGAATGGGACTTCGGCGGGATCCGGCAGTTCGCGCAGACCCAGCAAAACGCCGACCTCACCTTCAAGAATTACTGGTCGGTCAACGCGTACCTGTACCAGTCCTGGCCCTCGCTCGACCACGCGCTGACGCGCGGCGGACCGTTGATGGCCACGCCCTACTCGTGGGGAAGCGGCGTGCGCATCGGCAGCAGCTTCGGCGCGAAGACCTCATGGAGCGTCCGGGTGAGTCACGGCACGGACGCGCTGGGCGGGGAGGCATCCCAGCTGAGTGGCAGGATCTCGATCCGGCCCGCCAACCGGATCGAGGTGTCGGTCTCGCCCAGTTATTCACGCGAGATCTCTTCCCGTCAATACATCACGACACTCGATTCCGGCGGGCCTGCCACCTACGGCCAGCGCTATCTCTTCGCATTCATCGACCGGAGCACGCTGTCGGCGCAGCTGCGCATGACCTACACGCTGACGCCCGACCTGACGCTCGAGCTGTACGCGGAGCCCTTCGCCGCCAGCGGCCGCTACTACGGCATCGGCGAGTTGGCGCGGGGACGGACCACCGACCTCACCCTCTATTCGAGCGACACGACGGCCACGCCGAGTCTGATCCGCAATCCGGCGGGGGAATACACGCTGAAGGACGCCGGCGGGTACCGCCGGGACCTCGGCAATCCCGACTTCAACGTCCTCTCGTTCCGCAGCAATCTGGTGCTGCGCTGGGAGTGGCGGCCCGGCAGCACGTTGTTTCTCGTCTGGCAGCAGAGCCGCTTCGCGCTGGATACCCGGGGTGCGCTGGTGGGGCCGGGAGCGCTGTGGGACAGCTTCCGGGCGAGCGGCGACAACTTCCTGGCGCTGAAAGTGAGCTACTGGCTGGCGCCCTGAATCAGACCCTCGCCGGCTCCAGTGCGGGCTCCACCGCCACCTGAACGTCGATCCCGTCCCGCACGCTCTGGGTGACGACGCAGAAATCCTCGAACAATTCCAGACAGCGGGCGGCACGCTCCGGCGCGTGCGGCCCCAGCACCGGCGCCAGCCGCACGCGCAGCTCCCCGATCCGCACGCGACCTTTGGCGTTGCGCGTAAAGGTCCCCGTCACGGTCGTCTGGAGGGACTGCACCTCGATGTGGGCGCGGCGCATGCAGAACAGATAGCTCGCGCTCAGGCAGTCGCCCACGGCCGCCGCCAGGACGCGCGCGGCGTTGGGCCCCGCTCCCTCGCCCAGCGGCCGCGGCTCGTCGAGCGTGAGCTCGGGTGCTTCCGGGATGCCGAAATCGGCCGTGATCTGATAGTCGCGCTGCAGCGTGAGCTGCACTTCGAACCCGGTCTCGTCCATGCATGCATCATGCGCGACCGGGGGGAGGCGCCCGGGTGAAACGCCGGTGAGAGGTCCTTCAGGCGGTGGCGGCGCGCTTGTGCTCGCGCTCGAGCAGCGCCCGCTTGCGCTCGATGCCCCAGCGATATCCGCCCAGCGCGCCGTCCTGGCGCACGACGCGGTGGCACGGGATGGCGAGGGCCACCGGGTTCGTGGCGCAGGCGCGTGACACCGCCCGGCTGGCGCGAGGGCGTCCGATCGCGCGGGCGACGGCCCGGTAGGAGCGCGTGCTCCCGTAGGGGATCTTGCGCAGCTCCGCCCAGACGCGCTGCTGGAACGCCGTGGCGCGGATGTCGAGCGGCAGGTCGAGATGTGGGGCTCGTCCCTCGAGGTGGCGCAGGATGCGCTGCACCCAGGCGGCCAGCCTTCCGGGGTCCCGGCGAATCGCCGAGGCGGGGAACTCGTGACGCAGGTCGCGCTCGAGCCCCGGGGCGGCGTCGCCCAGGGAGATGCGGCACACGCCGCGCTCGGTGGCCGCCACGAGCAGTGTGCCCAGCGGCGAGGCGGTGACGGTATAGTGGATCTCCGCGCCGCGGCCGCCCCGGCGATAGTCGGATGGCGTCATGCCCAGTGCGGATGCCGCGCGCTCGTACACGCGGCTCGAGGAGCTGTATCCGGCATCGTAGATGGCCGGGCTCACGTGGCGATGCTGCCTGAGCGAGGTCTTGAGCCGGTCGAGGCGCCGGCCATCGGCGTAGGCTTTGGGGCTGACGCCCAGGACGCGCCGGAACGCGCGCAGCACCTGATGGGGCGAGAGCCCGGCACGCCGGCCGAGCGTCGTGAGATCGGCGGGCTCATCGGGGTGGGCGTCGATGGTGCGGCACAGCTCGCGCACCACGGCCACCGCCGGGTCGGCCGCGGGCACCTGTGTCGGGCGGCAGCGGCGGCACGCCCGGAAGCCGGCGGCCTCCGCAGCCTCTGGAATGGGATAGAACTGCACCAGGGAACGGCGCGGACGCCGGCTCGGGCAGGAGGGGCGGCAGAAGATGCCGGTCGAGCGGACCGCATACACGAACGCACCGTCGTAGCGGCGGTCCCGGGCCAGGACGATGCGCCACTGGCGGGTGGCGTCCCGGGGTGGGGCAGTGGTGCGAGCGGTTTGGATCACGGGGCAAAGCTAGCGCCGCCGCATGCCGTGATCTATCCGGTAATTGCGGCCGAATTGCGCGTCAGGGACGCCGGCCCACGGGGCGGCGAAAGGCGCGCACGGCGTACCAGCAGGGGTTCATGCCGCACCCGGTCATGCGGACCGTGAACCGGTATCGCTGGGTCTCGCGCGGCGTGACCCGGACGATCGGCGCGTTGCCGGCGCGGCGCGCGGCGTCCACCTCGTACCCATTCGCGGCGAACAGGCCGAGCTCCAGCCCGCCGCAGTCGTCGTCGCACGCGCCCAGGAGCACATAGCTCCATCCCGCGGCGAACGTGATCGTGTCCGGCTCCACTTCCTCGTTGTCGAGCTGGCCGTCGCGGGCTGCATGCAGTGGCGTGTAACCATCCGCGAGGAGCTTCGCGCTCGCCCGCTCGAGATGAGCCTGAACCTGCCGTTGCCAGCGGCTCTGTTGCCCATCGAGGGAACGTGGTGCCAGGACCATCCCCAGCGCGCCCGCGAAGATCCAGGCGGATCTCATCGGACCTCGCGCCGCGCCACGGTCGCCACGACCATTCCCACTGCGACGGCGGCGAGTAGCAGGCCGAGCGCCGCCGCGGATAGGGGAGGCGCCGCTCCCACCCTGAGTGGCGGCACGAAGGCCGCCTGCCAGTCGCGCGTCCACGTTCCGACCGGCGCTCGCAGGGCGGTGGCCAGCGCCGTGTCCACCGGCTGCTCGGAGCTCCAGAATCGGCGGAACCGCTCCTGGCCGACCGACTCCACCACATCCGCCAGATAATGCTCCCCGCCTGGGAGGACCCGATGTCGCCACCACCACTCGGTGTCGAGCACGCGCGGCGACGGTTCCGTGGAACTTCCCGAGAGCACGCTGGCCCGGCATGCCTCGGTGCGCCTGGCCATGCAGGCGACCCCCTGTGGGGGATAGGAATACGCCTCGAGCCAGAACCACATCGGGTTCACCCCGGGATCGAGGGTCTCGACGACGGAGGAAAAGCGCTGATCGCTCCCGCGGCGACCCCACGGGATGATGGTGAGATCGAAATTCCGCGCGCCGAGCCAGCGGCGGACGTCCTGTCCCGGCGTCCCGAACCGGGCGTAGAAGGCGCAGGGACCGAATCCACGCTGCAGGAATGATTCGAACACGTGCGAGGACTGCGGAATCGCTTCTCCGAGGTGCAGTCGCTTGCCCCAGTAGCGCACCGACAGGAGGACGAGGCAGGTGCTGCGGTCGGAAGAATCGGGGAGCAGATACCCGCTGATCTGGTCGGAACGCGACGGCAGGTCGGGCATCGGAGGGCCGCCGAGCTGCAGGACGACCCCCACGGAAACCTTCGAGACCCCGATTCCCATCCGGGCCCAGGCCGTGTCGAGCAGCCCGCGGACCATGTGGCGAGTGGAGTCCGAAACCGGGTCGTTGCCGTCGAACAACAGGACGGGGCCGGGCAGGTCGAGCCCGCGCTTGCGCTCCAATTCGGGACGCAGGCGCTCCCGGTACTCGATCAGCTCGCGTTCCAGGGTGACGCTCCGCCACTCATCCGCCAACTGCTGCGCCCGCAGGCGATAGGGTGTCGGCGGCTCCAGCACCCGGAACCGTGACTGCCAGAGTGGGGTCGCCCGGGGAGGCAGATAGGCGAACGCCAGCACGCCGCACGCCAGCAGCGGCAGGATGATCCACCATTTCAGCTGACGCGCCACCGTGAGCTCCCGAGGCCGCAAGTCATGAAGACGCCCGCCCAGGCGAGCGCCACCCACTTCGCCCACGCCGGCAACGCGACCGACGCAGGCCGGGACGCGAGAATCTCGTCGCGCCAGCGGGCGACCAGGGAGTCTTCGGGGACCCGAGCCGCCGCAGCGAGACGTGGGCCCATCGGTCCGGCGGGCGTGGCGAGCAATCGCTGCACCGCGCTCCGGCCGCCCAGACTGATCGCGGTCTCGAGCAAGGTGAGACGCGCACCGTAGTGCAGCGGCCTCGCCAGGGTGCCCGCTGGAAGCGTAGACAGGATCTCGACGCATGCCGAGTCGCTGCCGTGCGTGCAAGCGTGGAAAGCCGCCGCCCGCTCCCCGCGGTCGAGCATGGGGGCCGATTCCGCTGCGAGGAGGCGGCGCTCGTCGGGTCCGTACCATCGGGTCAGGATGTCGGCCTCCCCGCCGAGCGACAGCGCGTCACGGCAGGCGGCGGCGTCTCCCCCGAAGCAGCGGCGCACCGCCTGCGACGGCGCAGTCACGAGCTCCACATAGACCGCCGCCCGGCGACGCTCGGCGTCGAGTCCGGGCGCGAACGGTCCTCCCAACCAGCCACGCACGGCGGTATCCAGACCACTGAGATCCGCGCTCACGATCAGCAACCGGGTCAGTTCGTCGTCCGGCATGTTCCACCGGACATGCAGGCCTTCACCGGCCTCAGGCGCCTGCGTCGTGGTATCGGGGTCCACGGCCTCGAGGATGATCGGGTGCGCGGTGAGCGCCTGCGCCGCCGGGCCGAAGAACCGGTCGATGGTCGTCCAGGCCCGCGCGGCAGCCGGAGCGATCCGCAGGGGGGAGCGATTGGCGAGAATCGTCAGCGCGCCGACGTGGATGGTGTCCCGGTCGGCGATGCTCGTCGCGTGACGCAGGGAATCCTGCGCGGCAGCGAGGGTGTTGGCCGTACGCCATTCGGCGAGCAGGCTGTCGGCCCGCGCCTGCAACGCTGCGGAGCTCTGCGCGGCGAGCGGAATGGGCAGGAGCAGGGCCGCCAGCATGCCCCTACACATCGATCAGCATCCATCGGCCGGTGAAGATCGCGAGCGGACCCGGCCAGTTCAGGAAGGCGATCTGCAGTGGCGTCAGGAGATCGAGGTGCACGTCGGCTGCGCTCGCCAGGAGCTGCACCGCGATGATCCCCCCGAGTGTGGCCAGGATCACCCCGGCGGTCCGGGTGGTGCCGGCCGAAACCGCGAAGAAGATGGCGAATGCCACCACGACGGCGATGGCGAAACGGATGGTCAACGACACGGGATAGGCCTCGAGGCCCGAGGGAATGGCGGTGACGCGCGTGGCGAGGATGGCGCCGACGAAGAGCGCGGCCACCGGCGGAGCGAGCAGCACGAGTCCCGCGCCGAAGCGGAGCAGCACATACCGCCAGCGGGGGAGGGGGAGCGACAGGGCGTGCACGTGCCGGCCACGATGGTCGGGCGCCCAGGTCGCCATGGCGACGAGCAGGCCCAGCGCTGCCGCGAGCGTTGGATAGAGTACGCCCCACGATTGCACCAGACGGAGGATCTCCCCCGTCCGCAACGGACTGGCGGAGCTCTGGGTCGTGCCCTGGACGGAGAGGACCGGAATGGCAAAGGCGGCGACGGTTCCGAGGGCGATCACCAGGCGGGACCACTTCCATTGCCCGTAGAGAATGGCGCGGAACATCAGCGGGCCTCCTCGTGGATCGGCGGCGAGCGGAACGTGCGCAGCAGCTCCACGAAGCCGTCCTCCAGGTCGAGATCGATCACCCGTTGCAGCGAGGCGCCTCCCGTGTCGAAGAACGCCTGCATCTCGGGCTCCCAGTCCCGCACCAGCCAGGTCTCGGTTGCGGCGCCGTTGCGCTCGCGGGACAGCAGCGAGAACGGCGTGGCGCCGACCTCGACCGGCGCGTCCGCCACCACCAGGCGCTTGATGCCGTTCTTGAAGCGCTCCATCGGGAGCTCGGTCACGAGCCGGCCTTGGTCCATCACGCCGATCCAGTCGCACATGCGCTCGAGCTCGTGCACGAGATGGCTGGAGATGAACACGGTCGCCCCGCGCTCGGAGACGTAATCGAGCAGCGCCGCCAGCATGTCACGCCGCACCACGGGGTCGAGGCCGTCGGTCGGCTCGTCCAGCACCAGCAGCTCGGGGCGTTGCGCCAGCGCGAGGAGCATCATGAGCTTGCCCTTCTGCCCCTTGGACAGGCGGCCGAAGGGGTGGCGGCCATCCAGCTCGAACGTCGTGAGCAGCTGCGCCGCCCACGCGTGATCCCAGGTCGGGTAGAACGCCGCCTGGAACCGCAGCAGCTCACCGACCGTGAGTGTAGGATCGAGGTGCGGCTGCTCCGGGACGTAGCCCGTGCGCGCCAGCACGGCCGGCGCATCCTGAGGCATCAGGCGCTCGAGCACGCGGATCTCGCCGGCGCGCGGCCGCAAGAGGCCGAGCACCAGCCGCATCGTCGTGGTCTTGCCCGAGCCGTTGGGGCCGAGGAAGCCGTAGATCGATCCCGTTGGAACCGTCAGGTCGAGGCTCGGGATCTCGAAACTCTTGCCGGCGCGGTAGTGGAGGCGCCGGATCTCGATCGCGTGACTCATGTCGCCCTCGCTCCGATCTCTTCGAGAATCGCACTGTGCAGCTCGTCCAATGACACCCCCAGCCGCCGGGCGTTGGCGATCAGCTGGCGTACCAGCACCGTCGCCTGCCGCACCCGCTCGCTGCTGCGGCGGGCCGGCGGCAACTCGCGCACGAAGGTGCCGGCGCCCTGTCGCATCTCCACGAACCCTTCCGTCTCGAGGTCGCGGTAGGCCTGGACCACCGTTGCCGGATTCACGCGCAGCTGCGCCGCGAGACGGCGGACCGACGGCAGCGCATCTCCCGGGCGCAGCTCTCCCGCCGCCACGGCGATGCGCAGCCGCGACGCGATCTGGGCATAGAGGGGCGTGGGACTGCGCGGGTCCACATGGTCAAACACGTGGCGGGGCCGATTGTATCATTGTACCGATACAGTACTACAATACGAAGTGCCGCGCAAGATCGAGGTGGCTAGGTTGTCTCCGACCCATGCGCGTCATCGTGTCGGGAGCGAGCGGTCTGATCGGCACTGCCCTGGTGCCGGCGTTGCGCATTGCGGGGCACGAGGTCGGGCGCCTGGTGCGCGGTCGCGCGGCCACCGCTCCCGGCGATGTGACCTGGTCACCGGGAGAGGGCGTCATCGATGCCGCGGGGCTCGAAGGGGTGGACGGAGTCGTGCATCTCTCGGGGGAATCGATCTTCGCCGGGCTGCGCCGCTGGACCAGCGCCAAACGCATCCGGATCCGGGAGAGCCGCGTGGGCACGACCGCGCTGCTCGCCCGCACGCTCGCCGGTTTGTCCCGGAAACCCGGCGTCCTGGTGCTCATCACCGGAAGCGGGTTCTATGGCGATCGCGGTGACGAGCTGCTCACGGAGGAGAGTCCGGGGGGGACCGGGTTCCTGGCGGACGTGTCCCGCGAATGGGAGGCTGCGGCGCTTCCCGCCACCGCGGCCGGCGTCCGCCTCGTCTCGCTCCGCACGGGCCTGGTGCTGGATCGGCGCGGGGGCCTGCTGGGGCCGCTGCTGCTGCCGTTTCGCCTCGGGGTTGGTGGACCGATCGGACGGGGCCGACGCTACTGGAGCTGGATCACGATCGACGATCTGATCGCCGTCTTCCGGTTCGCGCTCGAGTCGTCCGCTCTCGCAGGCCCCGTCAACACGGCCTCCCCCAATCCCGTGACGAACGGGGAGTTTGCCCGCGTCCTCGGCCGGGTGCTGGCGCGACCGGCCCTGATTCCGGTTCCGCCGGTCTTGCTCCGGCTCCTGTTCGGCCGGGAGCCGGCGAACGAGACGATGCTGACCAGCGCGCGCCTCGTCCCCGGGCGATTACTCGCTGCGGGATTTCAGTTTCGCTTTCCCGATCTGGAGGATGCGCTGCGACACGTCCTGCAGCGACATCGGATAGCTGACAGCCGATAGCCGATAGCCTCTTTCCCCGAGGTCTCATGCTCCAGCGTCTCACCATCTCCGGCAACTCTCCCTATGAGCCCGTCGTCGGCTACTCGCGGGCCGTGCGGGTGGGCAACATCATCCACGTGGCGGGGACCACGGCCACGGACGAGCAGGGGGCGCTGGTCGGCATCGGCGACCCCTATCTCCAGGCGAGGCAGGCATTGCAGAACATCGAACGGGCGCTCGTGCGCGCGGGGGCGTCGCTGCAGGACGTGGTTCGCACCCGCATGTACGTGACCGACATCTCGCGGTGGCAGGATGTGGGGAAGGCCCACGGAGAGGTTTTCGGGGCGATTCGCCCGGCAGCGACGATGGTGCAGGTGAGCGGACTCGTGGACCCCGCGATGCTGGTCGAGATCGAGGCCGACGCGGTGGTCGAATAGCCCATGCCGCCGATCACGCGCTGGTTCGTCAAGTTCTCCCTGGTGTACTTCGTCGCCGCGCTCGGCGGCAGCGTCTGGCAGGCGGCGGGCGGCCCGTTCTGGCTCACGCCCGTCATCATCCACCTGCTCGTCGTCGGATGGGTCACCGGGATGATCTTCGGGGTCGCCTACTGGATGTTCCCCAAGTATTCCGCGGAGCAACCGCGCGGCGTGGACGGTCTCGCAGTCGCGAGCTTCGTGCTGCTCAATCTGGGCCTGCTGCTGCGGATCGCGGCGGAGCCGGTGCAGACGACGCACCCGTCGCCCATGGCCGGGTGGACGCTCGTCGCCTCGGCCGCGCTGCAGTGGCTCGGCGGGCTGGCGTTCGTCGTCAATACCTGGCCGCGCGTGAAGGGGCGGTAGCGGAGATGCCCGGGGCCTCGGTCTGGTTCATCCGCGCCGCACTCGCCTACCTGCTCGCCGGGTTCACGCTCGGCGCGCTGCTGCTCGCAGCCAAAGGACTCCCGCTGCCGCTCGGGGTGTGGCGCTGGCTCCCCGTGCATTTCGAGCTGCTGCTGGTGGGCTGGTTCGTGCAGCTCGTGATGGGGGTCGCCTACTGGATCTTTCCACGCTTCGGCATGACGCGAGCGGCCCGGGGGCGTGAAGGGCTCGCCTGGCTGGCGCTCGTCCTGCTGAACGGCGGGATCTGGGCCGTGAGCGTCGCGGTGCTCTACGGACCGGCGACGCTGGCCGTCATCGGGCGCGCGATGGAGGTGCTGGCGGCCGCCACGATGGCGCTGAACGTGTGGGCGCGGACGCGGGCGTCGGGGATTTCGCCGATGTAACTGCTGCGGCTATCGGCTGTCGGCTATCGGCCGTCAGCCGTCAGCCAACAGCCGTCAGCCGTCAGCAAGCCTCAGAGCCGACGCACCAGCTGGGCCAGGACGTCGGCATTGCCGTTCGCGACGAAAGCGATCTTGCCGGACCCATCGAGCACGTAGACCACGTTCGGGTGCGTGATCTCGCCGTTCTGGGCGTTGCGGGTGCTCGGGACCTCCCAGCGGTGCAGAGCGGCCTCGACGTCCGGCACCGGTCCGCTCAGCACATACGCGTCGTCGGGCAATCCCCACTGGCGGGCCATGTCGGGAAGACGGGACGGCGTATCGCGCCAGGGGTCGAGGGTGATCACGACGACCAGCGGTGCCGCACCCTGGCTGGCGAGCTGGTTTCGCGCCCGCACGACGTTCTGCACGACGAGCGGGCATACGGTCTGGCAGTGAGCGTAGGCGAACGTGACGAGCGCCGGCCGCCCGCGCAGCGCGGCGAGCGTCACGGTGGCGCCGCGTTGATCCACGAGATCCAGCGGCGGGGCCGGCCGGCCGATGCGGCTGACGGCCGCGACGTCGGCGCTGAACTGTGCCGGGTTCGGCGTCCCGATGCCCAGGGCGTAGGTCACCCGCGCCCCCGCGAGGGCGATGGCCGCCACCAGCGCGAGGGCCGTCGTGTTCAGTGCGATCCGGCCCAGCGGGTGACGGGCAAGGCCCTGGAACGCCTCGCGTATCGTCGGGCCGCCCACCGCGCTGACCAGCAGGAGCGTGATCATGATCGGCTCGCCGATCAGCATCATCCATCCGATGCCGTTGGGGAGGCCGTTGTCGCCGGTACCGAAGCAGACGGTCCGCGCCCGCAGCAACGCGGGCGGGGCCTCCGCCGGCAGGGGCCAGAGCGCCAGCCCCCACCAGCCGAGAGTGATCAGGAGGATGGCGCCCAGCGCCACCAGGGTTCCCCAGTGGCGCGGGGCGAGCCGTTCGGGAATGGGTGCTGCGTTCAGCCGATCTTCCATACGACGGAGAGCAGTTTCCAGTTGATGAAGTAGTAGGCGATGAACGCCGCCAGGAAGACGAAGACGAGGACCAGTGTGCCGTTCGCCTTCTTGGGGTGTTCGCCCGGTGGAATGGGTTTCGGCGGCGTCGCGATGCCCGGAGGCAGGCCGTGCCCCGTGAGCGGCCCCGCCGGGAGGCGCTCACCGAAGAACACCGACCAGACGGTCACGAGGATGTAGATCCCGCCGCCCACGGCGGCCAGGAGCCCGCCCAGCGCCATGAGCCCGATGACGAGGTTCACCGCCGGATTGAACTGCACGTCGAACGGTGCGCCGGAGAAGGTGATGTCCCAGTGGCGCCGCGGCACGCCGAAGGTGCCGGCGAACGTCATCATGAGCGAGAAGATCAGCATCCCGATCGCGAACAACCACGGCTGGATCTTGGCGAGCGGATAGAACGCGATCCGCCGGCGGAAGATCAGCGGGATCACGTAGTAGGTGAGTCCCATGAACGCGAGGGCGGTGCCGCTCACGACGGTAGCGTGAAAGTGTCCCGGAATGCGCAGTGTGTTGTGGGCGATGATGTTGATCTGCTCGGTGCCGAAGGTGACGCCGGTGATCCCGCCCACGAAGCCGAAGACCACGATCGAGAAGATCATGGCCGAGAAGCCGGGATCCCCCCACGGCGCCTTGCGCAGCCACTCGAACATGCCCTTGGTGAGTCCGCGGGCCCGTTGGCCGACTTCGAGGCCCGCCGGGACCGTGAACCCGTGGACCATGGAGGCGAGCACGGCCATGTACATGAAGTAGCTCGTGTTCCAGATCTTCCAGGCCGAGCCCAGGCCGGGATCCACCAGCAGGTGGTGGGCCGACGCCATCGAGATGAACAGGATGTAGAGGGCGAACGCGCCGCGGCTGACCTTCTCGTTCAGGACGATCGAGCCGACGGTCAGCGCGCCGAGCAGATACCAGACCGAGACCATCGCGGCGACGTTGATCTGCTGCGAGGCATGCCCCAGCCCCCACCACACCATGCGGTAGATCTCGGGATCGACCTTCATGAGCCCGAGCGACCAGAGGTAGGTGGGGATGTAGATCGCCGCGCCGTGGGCGAGCGTGATGAAGGCGATGATGGCCGCCGTGAGCGCGCCGAACGTGACGAGCGGCATCGAGCCCTGATAGGTGCGCTCGCGTTTGGCCACGACGAGCGTGCCGAAGAAGATGAACACGACCACCAGGGCACCCACGGCGAAGAGGATGACCCCGAGATAGAACCAGGAGGTGGCCTGCAGCGGGACGTACGAGGTGAACAACACGTCGGCATGGCCGGTCCACATGGTGGCCTCGGTCATCACCGCGCCGAGCACCATCAGGACGAACGCGACCCAGCCGAGCCGTGGAGTGGCGACGCGGCTGTTGAGTACGACCGCGCTGGCGAAGTACAGGATCGCCATTTCGAAGAAGATGATGAAGAAGATCAGCATGCTCATCCCGTGGATCGTCAGGATGCGGTAGAACCAGTCCGCGGGGAGCAGATGCACCGCCTGCCAGCGGGTCAGCAGCACGAGGATCGCGGCGATGCCGCCGATCAGCAGGGCGACGGTGGCGGCCACGGCGTTGGCTTTGATGAGCGCATCGGCCGCGGCGTGGATCTTCAGGTTGGTCCGCGGACAGGTACGGAAGTCCGCGGGGGCGGTGGCGGCGGTCATGGGGTGCCTCCCGGTGCCGCGACCGGCGCCGCGGCGGAGTCGACGATGATGACCTTGCCGACCATCGTGTGGTGGCCGATACCGCAGAACTCGTCACAGACGATACGGAAATCCCCGGCGGCGTTGGGGACGATCTTGAGGCCGTAGTCGTAGCCCGGGAGGACCTGGAAATTGATGTTGACGGGATTGAGGTTGAAGCCGTGATTCACGTCGAGCGCCGAGAGATGCAGCGTGTACTCGACGCCTTTCTGGAGCTTCAGAATCGGCGTCCACTTCCACATCTGCGCGAGGAGGTACACGTCGCTGCCCGGCGGCGGGGCGACGATCGGGAAGCCCGCTTCCTCGCCGACCTGGTACTGTTTGATGAACTCCTGCACCCGCTGGTAGTAGCGCGTGGGCTCGACCTTGTGTCGGATGCCGGACGGGTTCTGCTGGCCCTTCAGTTGCCAGAGCGGCATCATGGCGAACAGCACGAGGCACCAGGCGAACGCGACCGTCACCCAGATGCGCTCGGCCCCGTGCAGCGGGAGCCACCAGACGCGCGGCGGAGAGTCTAAGCCGGTGTGCATGAGTGGGTGTCCTTGGCTCAGGGAAGGGGGGCGGGCTTCAGGGACAGGATCTCATAGAGGCCCCACGCCGTGTAGAACAGGACCATGATCACGACCCCCGCCGCGAGCAGCAGGAACGGTCGGTCGAGCAGGCGTTGGATCAGCGGGATGTCACCGTCGTCGTGACGGGTCTCCGGTACCTCTGCCATGATCGGCTCCTTTCCACGAGAAGGCAGTTCGTTGCCGGCACTCAGGCCGGCACAGCCGCTCCCTGCAACAGCTCCGCTATCGTCGTTTCGCGAAAGAACTCCGCGACGCGATCGGCGACCAGCTTCCATTTGGTGTGCGCCGCGCAGGCGGTTCGGTCGCTGCAGTGCGGGCGTCCCAGCAGGCAGTGGCGCGCCTCCCCCAGGCTGCCGAACGGCGCCACTACCTGCACCACATACAGCCGATCCGCGGGGACCGCCAGTCGGAATCCGCCCGACTTGCCGCGCGTCGACAGCAGCACCCCCTCGCGCACGAGCGCATGGACGGTCTTGGACAGGTAGTTTCTCGGGATGCGGAGCGCCGCGGCCATCTCGGTCACCTGGACGAGACGATCCGTGCCGTGCTCGGCGACGTACAGCACGGCGCGCAACGCGTACTCGGCGGTCTGAGAGAGCATAATCTTGTCTTCATCATGATAATATGATATTTTCACGCCAGCAAGCCTAATCAAGGGATCCATGGCCCCGGTAGCTGCGCTCACGAAGATCGTGCGCCGCGGGTTCGCCCGCGCGGACGCGCTGGCGAATCGTCTGTACGGGTGGCGCTACAACCCGCTGTATCACAGCGGGGCGCTCGTGCTGATGCTGTTCGTGGTGCTGCTCGTCACCGGCGTCTACCTGCTCTTCGTCTATCACATCAGCGAGCCGTACGAATCGGTCGCCCGCATCACCCGGCAGGCGTGGCTGGGGCGCTGGATGCGCGGGGTGCACCGGTACGCGTCGGATGCCGCGGTCGTGGCGGCGCTGTTTCACGCGTTGCGCATGCTGGTGCAGGGGAGAAGCTGGGGGCCGCGCACCCTCGCCTGGATCTCGGGGCTCGTGCTGCTGGCCTCGGTGTTCGTGTGCGGGTGGACCGGGTTCGTGATGGTGTGGGATGTGCAGGGTCAGGTGCTGGCGCAGGCCGGGGCGCGCATCTTCGATCTGCTCCCGATTTTCGGGGAGCCGATCAGCCGCGCGTTCACCGGCGAGCGGGCCCTCCCGGGCGCCTTCTTCTTCCTGAACCTGTTCGCCCACGTGGCGCTGCCGATCGCGCTCTTCATTCTCGTGTGGGTGCACGTGTCACGGCTGGCGCGCCCGGGCCTGTTCCCGCCGCGCTGGCTGACCTGGACGGTCGTCGGGGCGCTGCTGGCGCTCGCCGTCCTGTGGCCGGTGGCGATGACGCCGCCGGCCGACGCGTTCACGCTGCCGGGCCGGGCGGCCTACGACTGGTTCTATGCCTTCTGGTTGCCGCTGGCCCGGGTGGTGTCCCCGGCCGCCGCGTGGGGCATCGGCCTCGCGATCATGGCGGCCGGACTCGCGATTCCATGGCTGACGCGTCCCCGCCTGCCGCGACGTCCGCCGCCGTCGGTGGTGGACGAGAAACTGTGCACCGGTTGCGAGCAGTGTTACCTCGACTGTCCCTACGAGGCGATCGCGATGGTGGACCGCGCCGACGCCGCGGCGACCGGCAAGTCCGCGACGGTGGCACGGGTGGACCCCACGCTGTGCGTGAGTTGCGGGCTGTGCGCGGGGTCGTGCGCGCCGATGGGGGTGGGTCCGCCGGGGCGTACCGGCCGGGCGCAGCTCACGGTGGTGCGCGATTTCATCGCGGCGCACCGGCCGGGTGGGGGCGACGTCGTCGTGGTGGCGTGTGAGCGCGGGGCCGGTGGGGCGACCGCCGCGGCGGCGTTCGACGGCGCGCTGGTCTACCCGGTGAGCTGCGGCGGCAACCTGCATACGTCCGTGGTGGAGTACCTGTTGCGCGCGGGCGCGGGCGGCGTGCTGATCGTCTCGTGTCCACCGCGCGACTGCTGGAACCGCGAGGGGCCGAAGTGGCTCGAGGCCCGGCTGTTCCACGATCGGGAGGCGGAGCTGCGCGAGCGCGTGGACCGCCGCCGGGTGCGGCTGGTCCACGCCGCGGCGGGCGAGCGCGCCGTCGTGCGCGCGTCGCTGGCCGGGTTCCGGGCCGATCTCGCCGCCCTCGAGGCGGCGACGGCCGAGTCGGACATCGATCTCGACCGGTTGTGCGAGCTGGTGGAAGAAGGCGCGGAGCAGCGGCCATGACACGCGTGTTGCGCGGCACGATCGGCGCGCTGGGCGCGGCCGGCGTCCTGGCGCTTATCCGCCTGGGCTCCTTCACCCCGTACACGGCGGAGCGCGACGTGGGGGCGATCGTGCGGCTCGCCTGGCGGGCGCGAGGGCAGCACGTGCGTGAATGTCGGGAGTTGACTCCCCAGGAGCTGGAACGACTGCCGGTTCACATGCGCGAGAAGGAAGTATGCGAAGGCCGGCTGCTCCCCTACCGGCTCGTGGTGGTGGTAGACGGCGCGCAGCTCGTCGATCGCCTGGTGCACGGCGCGGGCGCGCGCGAGGACCGCCCACTGTACGTGTACGAGGATCTGGTGGTGCTGCCGGGCACACATCGTGTTGTCATTACCTTCACGCTCGCCGCGTCGCCACCGGCCCACGAGGAAGCAGAGGAAGCGCACGAAGCGGAGGAACACGGCGAACGACGCGAGGCGGACACACCTGGGCAACCGCGGCAAGCCGCGACGCCACCGCGACTCGCCCTCGATACGACGCTGGAGCTTGGCTCCCGCCGCGTATTGTTGGTGACCTATAATGAGGAGCGGGAACAGTTGGTGGTGCGCGGCGGTTCAGGCGGTAGTTGATAGGCAGGACGGACGTCATTCTGAGGATATCATCATGATCACCGATCCCTCGACCGCGACTTCGAAAGCCGAACGGGCGGCGACCGTCGCGTGCCAGTTCTGCTCGACCCTGAACCGGGTGGCGCTCGACCGCGTCGGCCAGGGGCCGAAGTGCGGCTCGTGCGGGCGTCCCATCCTGCTCGACCGTCCGCTGCACGTCACCGATGAGACGTTCCAGCAGGTGCTGCAGGGCACCGACATTCCCGTGCTGGTGGACTTTTACGCCGACTGGTGCGGACCGTGCCGGATGATGGCGCCGATTCTCGACGAGCTGGCGCACGATCGCCTGGGCGAGGTACTGGTGTTGAAGCTGGACACCGATCGCAACCCGGCGACGCCCAATGGATTCGGCATTCGCGGCATCCCGACCATGATTCTCTTCCAGCACGGCCGGGAAACGGGGCGGCAGACGGGCGCCGCTCCGCGCGACCAGATCGACGCACTGCTGGCGCACGCGCCGTCGCAGTAACCTCCCAGCCGGGTGGGCGGTATCTTGGTCGCATGACCGGGAACCTGCCCACCGCGTACGATTCCGGCGAAGAGCCCCTCGACGAGGCGCCGCAGCTGTCCGAGCGCTCCCGCAGCGTGGCGCTCATTCTCGGTGTCCTCGGTGGCGTATTCGGCTTCCATCGCTTCTACGTGGGCCGCCCGCAGAGTGCGGTGTTCCAGGCGCTCACCCTCGGCGGGCTGGGCATGTGGTGGCTGTACGACATGGTCATGATCCTGGCCGGGGAGTTCCAGGACCGCGACGGGCTGCGCATCCGCAACTGGAATGTGGCGGAAACGGCCGGAATTCCCGGCGTCAATGCGCGGACCGTGTCGCTGCTGCTGCAGGAGATTGAGCAGTTGCAGCAGCAGGTTGGAGAGCTGGCCGAACGGGTGGATTTCGCCGAGCGGCTGTTGGCGCAGCAGCGGGAGCGGGAGCGGTTGTCGAAAGGGACGTAGGGTTGACACCCTCTTTGTACCGCTCCCCCGACCTTTTTGTACAGCTCCCCCTCACCCTCCCTGGTTGTACCTCTCCCCCTGACCCCCTCTCCCTGTCGGGAGAGGGGGCACTAAGGAACGGTCCTATGCGCGTGATTGTGATGCCTCACGCGTTGATTCGATGACGATGAATCAAGGACCCTCGGTCATTGTGTGCCGTGATTCGCCATCGGATGGATCGCAAGGACTACCCCGACGCGGTCAAACTCGAGACTGCCCGGCAGCTGAGGCGCGACCCGACGCCATCGGAGCGCTATGCATGGTCACTGCTGCGGCGCCGCGGGATCCTCGGTCTCAAGTTCCGGCGTCAGCATGTGCTGCACGGCTTCATCGTTGACTTCTATTGCCCTCGGCTGAGGCTGGTGCTCGAATTGGACGGAGCGCCGCACAAAGACCCATCCCGCGCCGGTTACGATGCGGCGCGCACGGCGTTCCTCACGACACGTGGCTACCGTGTGCTGCGCCTGCATAACCGCGAGGTGAGCCGGGAGCGATTGGAGCAGCTGCTGCGTCCGCACGTTGCCGGTCCATAGTCCCCCCTCTCCC
>DATGDT010000204.1:0-18437 GCA_035310725.1 Gemmatimonadales bacterium | reverse complement strand
TTCTGAAGGTCGGCGACCTGCAGGTCACCGCCGAAGAACACCGGCTGGTGCCCCCGTGGGTCGGCGGGGTCGCGGTCGTCGGCGGATTGGTGCTGATCGGCGCCGGCGTTCGGGGGCGTCGTGGAGCGTAACACGTCGAGGCGGGTTCCAGCGAAGCGGAGCGTGGATGTTCTCGCGACGACGGTCGCCCGGGCGCTCGGTACGTCTCGTCGGGCTGCAGAAGTTGCACTGTGGGGGCCGATGAACCTGGCCCGCCGGTGCGCCCGCGTGATTGCCGCGCTCCAGGCGGCCGGCGCCGACGAGGCGCTGGTGCGGTTCATTCAGCCGATCGACCTCGCGATCCATGCGGCGCAGCCCACCGCCCTCAGGGACGACGAGTGCGTTGCGGATCCGGTCGTGGATGACTCGACCGGCCTCCCGCCGCGGGAGATCGCGCAAGACTGCCTCAACCGGATCTACGAGGACCTCGAGCTGCGCGCCGCCCTGCGCAGTGCCCTCGCCGCGCAGTACGCCTTGCTGTGAACCGGCTCGATCCGGGGCAACGACGTTCGCCCCGGGAGGCCCAGGAGGACGCATGGTGGATGACACGCACGACAAGGGGAGCGCGGTGGTGTGCGCCCGGTGCGGGGCGTACGGCCGTCATGTGTGTTGTCATGCGGGTCAGGTCGGGGACAGGGAGCGGATCCTCTGGTTCTGCGCGCGGTGCCTCGATCCCCACCACGACACGCCTGGTCTGTCCGGCGGGTGAGTGGTTGCAGCCCGCTGGAGGGAGGTCTCGATGGTAACCGTTCTGGTGTTGCTGCTGTTCAGCCTGCTGATGCTGCAGAGTGAAGATGTCTGGCGCACCGGCGTGAAGCGACCGGGAGGAGTCCGATGAGGCCTACACGACTGATACCACCCGAGAGCGACCCGATCGACGATCTCGACGCCCCGGCCTATACGCGGGCACTGACGCCGCTTCCCGAGATCCAGCGGCGCCTGGCGACTCAGGCGACCAATCGGGAAGAAGAGAGCAATCGCGTGTTCAACCGGGAGTTCCTGCTCCGTAGTCAGCTGTAGGCCCGGCCGTAACCCTTCGCTGAACCGCTTTTCCATGCACTGAAAGGCAGCAGGGAGCAACCGCGATCGCGGCGCGCCCGTGCCCACGATCGGCGGGAGCAGCGCGTGCGAGCGTGCCGCGTTACCCGGGTTCCTGTGACGAGCCCCACGCTCGTCGTGGTACATCAACTTCTCCGGCGTCGCTGCGGGCCGAGCGTTTCGCATCGCATCGTAGGAACGCGGACCTTCCTCCACGGATCTCGGTAGCACGGGCATGTCGTCGTTTGCAGCCGGTCGCAGCACGTCGCCACTGGCGCGCCGTTCACTTTCCTCCACCCGTCCCCTCGCCGTGATCCCCGGAGATCGCTGCGGTTACACCGGCAGTCGTTCGGGCGGATCCACGGCATGACGGCGACGCGAGTGGGTGCGTTCTCGAGGCGCGTGTGACGACGGGTGAGTGGGAGATCGCGCGGGCGCTCCCCGGTGTGCGGTGGACCTGGCCGTTCGCCCTCCCCGCGCGGACTCGGTCGTCCTTCGTCACCCGCGCGCTCAAGGTGAGCGATCAGGTCGCCGCGCTCGTGGCGCTGGGTGGAGCGCTGGTGGTGGTCAACCTCGACGCCCTGCCACGCGGGGTCGCGGCGTTTCTCTCGCTGCGGATCACCGTCGAGAAGTTCCTGCTGCTGCTCGTGTTCGCCGTGTGCTGGAATCGCACCTTCCGCTGGCTGGGCCTGTACCGCCGGTGGCACACCGGCGCCCGCCGCGACGAGCTGACGCGGGTGGCGACCGCGGTGTCGCTGGGAGCCATGCCTTCCCTGCTGTTCCCCCTGTTCAGCAGGACCGGATCGTTCACGCTCCAGACTGCGGCGCTGTTCTGGGCGCTGTCCATCCCGATCGTGCTGGGCGGGCGGGCGATCGTTCGCGCCGTCGGGAGCTCGCCGGCGGCGCGGCGGGCCCGGGAAGTGCTGATCGTCGGCAGCGGCGCCAGAGCCGAAACGCTGTGTCGGATGCTGCGCGGCCCGGACGGCGGGGGCGTGTCGCTGGTCGGGTTCATGGACTCGGCGGACCGCCTCCCCGCCCGCGGCGACCTGCCTCGCTGCCTCGGCACGCTCGACCATCTGGAGACGATCCTCATGCGCCGGGTGGTGGATGAAGTGCTCATCGCCCTGCCGATCAAATCGTGCTACGAGCGGATTCAGGACGTCATTCACACCTGCGAGCGACTGGGCGTCCAGTCCACCTACCTGGCGGACATCTTCGAGCCCTCGCTGGGGACGGTGCGCTACGAGCAACCGGCGTTCCTCACGGTCAGGGTGGTTCAGGACGACGTCCGGCTGATCATCAAGCGGATCATCGACATCGTGGGGGCAACGCTCGGCCTCGTGGTGCTGGCTCCGCTGCTCCTCGTGATCGCCGGCCTCATCCGGCTCACCAGTCCCGGACCGGTGCTGTTCGCCCAGGATCGTTACGGGCTCCACAAGCGGCTGTTCCGGATGTACAAGTTCCGCACGATGGTGTCGGACGCGGAGCGCCTGCAGCCGGCCCTGGAAGCGCTGAACGAGGCGCAGGGCCCGGTCTTCAAGATCGCCAGAGACCCGCGCGTCACCCGCCTCGGGCGCTTCCTGCGCAGAAGCTCGATGGACGAGCTGCCACAGCTCTGGAACGTGCTCATGGGCGAGATGTCCCTGGTTGGCCCACGCCCGCTCCCCGTGCGGGATGTCGGCCGGTTCGACGAGGGATGGCTGATGCGCCGCTTCAGCATGCCTCCGGGACTCACCTGTCTGTGGCAGGTCAACGGACGCAGTGCGGTGGACTTCGCGCGCTGGGTGCAGCTCGATCTCGAGTACATCGACCGGTGGTCGCTGCGGCTCGATTGCCTGATCCTGCTCAAGACGATCCCGGCCGTGCTCCATGGCAGGGGGGCGCAATGAGCACACGGCTCCCCGCGCTGCGCGACGCGATGCCGCCGCTCGAGGGGCGGTCCGGGCGGCGCCCCGGCCGGTCGCTGCGTGACACCCGGGGGAGGGGCGCCGAGCCGGAGCTGCCCCTCGTCGGGGCCGTGCTGCGGCGGCGGCGCGCGAGCATTCTGACCGCCACGCTCCTCGTGTTGGCGGCAGTGGCGGTGGTGACCTTCTTCTGGCCCCGGACCTACACCTCGTCCACGACGTTCCTGGTCGAGCGGCCGGGCGGGAGCCCGAACTCCCCGGCGCTCGACGTGCTGGAACGACTCGGAGCCGTCGGCCAGATCCAGACCGAGATCAACCTGCTGAGCAGCCGCAGCGTGGTGGAGCCGGTCGTCGAGCAGCTCGCGCTCCACGCGACGGTCCTGGCGGACGGCATCGAGTGGCGCCCGAGCGAGGTCTTTCCCGAGTTCGAGGCGAGTCGCGGGGCGACGGCCGGGACCTACCGGATGGTGCGCGGCCCGGCGCAGACGTACCAGATCCGCGCCGATCCCGGCGACAGCGTCCTCGCCGTGGCCTCGCCGGATTCCCTGACCCGGTTCGGCGGGATCGGGCTCCGCCTGCCGGAATCCCTGAATGCGACCGACCTGGCCATCCGCGTCGCGCCGTTCCCCACGGCCGTGGCCCAGACCCAGGGCCGCATCGCCGCCGCGCTCGTCAACCGTGAATCGGACCTGATCGAGCTCACCTGCAAGGGGTCCACGCCGCTCACCGCGCAGCAGGTGTGCGACGGCATCTCGCGCAGCTACATCCGCCTGCGGACCGACCTGCAGCGCGCGGACGCCTCGGCGACCGCGACGTTCCTGCGGGATCAGGTGGGGCGGCTGGGCGACCAGCTCGCCGCCGTGGAAGACAGCATCGCGGCCTACTCCCGCGGGCATCAGGTCGTCGCCCTGGACGAGCGCGCCTCGCAGGAGACGCAACAGGACATCCAGGTACAGGCACAGCGCGATCAGCTCGTCGCCGAACACGATGCCCTCGCCCGCCTGATCCAGGGCATCGATGCCACGCCCGAGGGCGCGCGGAAGTACCGCGACCTCGCGGGGTATCCCGCCCTCCTGAAGAACGATGCCGTCACGGGTCTGCTCGCGAGCCTCACCGATCTGGAGAACCGGCGCGTGGACCTCGCGCTGCGGCGCACGGAGCAGAACGCGGATCTCGCCGCCGTCGATGCGAGGATCACCGACATCGAACGGCAGCTGCGCGCCATCGCGACGAGCTACGAGCAGTCGCTCGCGCTCCAGATCAGGTCGCTCGGCGAGACGGAGGACGAGTTGAGTCAGCGCCTGGCGGAGATCCCCGGCGAGCAGATCCGGACCGCACGCCTGGAGCGCGAGCGGTCGGGCATTGAGGACGTATACAAAATGCTGGGGACGCGGCTGCAGGAGGCGGAAGTCGCGCAGGCGGTCCAGCTCCCGAGCGTCCGCATCGTCGACGCCGCCTCCCTCCCGTTCCAGCCGTCCTGGCCCAGGGTGCCGCTCAACCTCGGCCTGGGCCTCCTCATGGGGCTGGGGGTCGGCGTGTTCCTGGCCGTCGTCCGCGAGATGCGGGATTCGCGCCTGCACGAGCGAGTCGAGGTGGAGCGGACCGCCGGTCTCCCGATTCTCACCATGATCCCGCGGGTCCGGCGTCCCGGACCGGTGCTGCCGGCCTTTGTGGCCTCCGAGTCGCCCTCCAAGCGGGAGCGCCGGCCGGAACGGCTGCCGCAGAACGCCCAGACGGTGCTGGAGGCGTTCCGTGCGCTCGCCGTCGACATGAAGTTCGCCGGTCGGCGCCTGAACGATGCCGATCCCATCACCATCGCCGTGACGAGCTCCACGCGGGGCGAAGGCAAGACGCTGACGGCCTGCAACCTCGCGCTGACGCGGGCCAGTCACGGCGTCCGGACGCTCCTCATCGATGCCGACATGCGGACGAACGGCGTCGCGCGCTTCTTCCGGTCCCCCACGCCCAATTACGGGCTGAGCGATCTGCTCGCCGGCTCGGCGGACCTCTCGGCCGTGTGCACGAAACTCCGGGTGAGCGGCCGGGACACGCTGGGGGTCATTCCGGCCGGCACCCCCACTCCACATTCGGCCGAGCTGCTCGAATCCCCGAACATGGCGGCGCTGCTCGAGGACGCCAGGCGGGAGTTCGATCTGGTCGTGATCGATACGCCGCCCCTCAACGCCATCACCGACGCGGCGCCGGTCGCCGCCATGGTCGACGGCGTCGTGCTCGTCGTGCGCGGCGGGGTGACCGATCGCGAAGCTCTGGAATTGACCCTGAATCGTCTCGCCCGCGTGAACGGCCGAGTGCTCGGCGTGGTGTTCAACGATGTGCGACTGCCGCAGGCATACGTCAATCGCTCCGGCGCCGCGTTCGCCGGGGGGAGGTCCTGGTGAGCAAACAATTGGTCGTCGTCCTCGCCGCCCTGGGGACCTTCCCCGCGGCCAGGGCATGGAGCCAGGGGTCCGCGGCGGCGAAGCCGGCAGCGGCCGTCGTCGAGGCGCCCCTCGCCCCGGGCGACGCCATTCAGCTGGCGTTCTGGCGCGAGCCGCAGCTGGGCGGTGAGTTCCCGGTGGATGAAAACGGCACGGTGGTGCTTCCGCTGCTCGGCATGCGCTCGGTGACCCGGCTGCCCGCGACGCAGCTGCGGCAGACCCTGATGGAGGAATACGCGCAGCAGATCCGGAACCAGGACGTGCGCATTACGCTGCTGCGCCGGGTCCGCATCCTGGGGGCGGTCAAGAACCCGGGGCTCTACCGGGTGGACCCGACGATGACGGTCGTAGACGCGCTGGCCCTGGCGGGGGGTGCCACGCCGCAGGGCAAGCCCCGGGATGTCCAGGTGTACCGCGACGGGCACCCGGTGCGCTCGCATCTGGACGCGAACACGCAGCTCCTGCAGCAGGTGCGTTCGGGGGATCAGATCGTGGTACCGGAGCGGAGCTGGTTCGCCCGCAACGGGGGCTACGTCGTCGCAGCGGGCATCTCGGCGGTCGGCATCATCATCGCTCGAGCCGTTCCCTGACAGCGAGGGCGGTTGCGTTCCTTCTTCTTGTTTCCCGAGCGCGGGCTCGCGACCGGAGCCGCGTGGATGCTCGGCGCCCAGGGAATCCGCCTGCTGTCACAGGCGGCGTACTTCGTGCTGCTGGCGCGGCGCCTGGGGGCCGAGGGATACGGGGCGTTCGCCGCGTCGCTGGGAGCGGTCGCCCTGGTGGCGCCGTTCGCCGGGATGGGGGCGGGCAGCTTCCTGATCCGCGGCGTGACGCGCGGGGTGAACACCCCTGACTACTGGTGGGGCAGGGCCGTGGTCACCGTGTTGCGAGGCGGAGCGGTCCTCGCGGTAGGCGTGGTCGCGCTTGGGTGGCTGGTGCTGCACGACCGGATCCCGTTCTGGCTCCTGCTGGGCGTCACCGTCTCCGATGTGATGCTGCAGCCGTTCATCGAGGTGAGCGGCCAGGCATTTCAGGCCCTCGGCCGGCTGGACCGCACGGCACTGATCTGGGTCGTCTGGAGCGCGCTCAAGGTGGCCGCAGCGGCGACCCTGACGATCGTCCCGGGGAGCAGCCTCGCCCTGTGGGCCATCCTCTATCCGATCTCGACCGCTGCCGCCGCGCTCGCCGCCGCGGCTGCCGTCACCACGTGCACGGGATGGCCGCGTCACCCCCGGAGCTTCGGACGGGCCGAGCTGCGGGAGGGCCTGATGTTCTCTCTCAGCGGGAGCGCCCGGTCTGTCTACGACGACATCGACAAGGCGATGCTGGCGAGACTCGGCTCCCTCGGGGTGACGGGGATCTACGGGGCGGCCTACCGGATCATCGACGTGGCGTTCGTCCCGGTCCGGTCGCTCATATACGCGACCTATCCGCGGTTCTTCGCGCACGGCACTTCCGGTGTGCGCGCCGTCGCCGATTTCGCACGCCGGCTCGTACCGATCGCCGGCGGCTACAGCCTGGTTGCCGGGCTCGCGTTGTTCACGCTCGCGCCACTCGTCCCACACGTGCTGGGACACTCCTACACGGGTGTCCCCGACGCGATTCGCTGGCTCGCGCTGCTGCCGCTGTTCCGGTCGTTTCATTACTTCGCCGCGGACGCACTGACCGGGTCCGGGCATCAGGAGTTACGGACCGTCGCACAGATCGGGGTGGCGGGATTGAACATTCTTCTGAACCTGCTCCTGATCCCGGCCTACTCCTGGGTGGGGTCGGCCTGGGCGAGTCTCGCTTCCGACGGCGCGCTGGCCGTATGCCTCTGGGTGGCGCTCTATGCCTTGGCGCGTCGATCAGCATCGCCGCGTGCGGCGCCGACGGTCGGCTCGCTCGTATCGGAGCGGCCGTCGGCATGAGACACCTCACCCATGCTGACCCCCGCGAACGACGCGTGGTCCTGATCTTCCGCAACGATCTGCTGGGGGAGTCGGAGACGTTCATCCGAAGCCAAGCGGAAGCACTGCACGGTTACGAGGCTCACTACGTAGGGTCGAGGCTGCGCGGGCAGTCACTGCCGCCGGAGCGGACGCATCTCGTCCATGGCGGGGGGTGCCTCGGATACCTGCGGGATCTGGCGTTCAAGAGCGCTGGTTTGGTACCGGGGCCGGCGCTGCGCCTGGGGCGACTCGAGCCGTCCCTGATCCACGCACACTTCGGACCGGATGCCGTGCTCGCCATGCCTCTGGCGCGGAAGCTCCGGGTGCCGCTGATCGTGACGTTTCACGGATACGACGCGACCACACGGGACGACTACGCCCGGATCTCTTTCCTGCGGCACCGGCTCTACCTTGTGCGCCGGGCCGCGTTGCAGCGCTCCGCGGCGCTCGTCATTGCCGTCTCCCATTTCATCCGGGATCGAGTGCTGGCACAGGGTTTCCCCGCGGAACGGGTCGTCGTCCACTACACCGGAGTCGACCTCGTCCGCTTTCGGGGAGACCCATCGGCGCCACGGGAGCCGGTCGTGCTCTTCGCGGGTCGGTTGGTGGAGGGCAAGGGAGCCAGCCACCTGATCAGAGCCGTGGCGGCGATCCGGGAACGCCATCCCCGCCTGCGTCTGGTACTGCTGGGTGACGGGCCGGAGCGGGCAGCGCTCGAGCGTCTTGCCGTCACCCTCAACATCGCGGCGGAGTTCCTCGGCATGCGTCCAGCTGAGGAGGTCGAGGCCTGGCTGCGGCGCGCGGCGGTCTTTTCCGTTCCCAGCGTTACGGGATGGGGCGGGCAGCAGGAGGGCTTTGGCATCGTGTTCGCCGAGGCGCAGGCATGCGGTGTGCCCGTGGTGAGCTACGAGGTCGGGGGCATTCCTGAGGCCGTCGCCCACGGCAGGGGCGGGCTGCTCGTGCCGGAGGGGGACTGGCGCGCGCTTGCCGCGGCTCTCGACCGATTGCTGTCCGACGACCAGCTGCGGGTGCGCCTTGGGAGGGAGGGACAGGAGCGAACGCGGCGGCTGTTCGACCTGAGGCGTCAGACAGAGCGGTTGGAGGGACTGTACCGAGGGATCCTCGCCTCTGCGGGACGGCCATGAGCCTCGCGTCCTACGAGGTGCTCGGCGTTCGGGTCCACCCGCTTTCCATAGAGGCGCTCACAGCAGCTGTGGTCGATGCGGTGCGCGTCAGGCAACTTCGTATCGTCGCCAACCACAACCTCCACAGCATATACCTGCACAGTCGCGACGAGAGGTTTCGGGCCTTCTATCAGCGCGCCAGCCTGAGCTTTATCGACGGTATGTCCATCGTACTCGCCGGCCGGCTGCTCGGGCTTCCCCTGAGGCGTGAGCACAGAGTCACGTACGTCGATTGGCTCGATCCGCTTATGGCGACGGCTTCGGCCAGAGGGTGGAGGGTTCTGTCCCTGGGCGCGGCGAAGGGGACCGCGCAGCGTGGGGCGGCGGTCCTGCGGGAGCGTCACCCCAATCTGGTACTCGAAACGATGCACGGCTTCTTCGATGCGTCTCGGGATGGGGAGGAGAATCGCAGGGTAGTGTGGCGCATCCGGGCCTTCCAGCCTCACGTCCTGATGGTGGGGATGGGAATGCCGCGTCAGGAGTACTGGGTGCTCGACAATGTCGACCGGCTCCCCCCCTGCGTCGTGCTGACCACCGGCGCCGCGATGGACTACGCTGCAGGGAGCGTCCCAACACCCCCGCGCTGGGCCGGCAGAGTGGGATTCGAATGGGTGTTCAGGCTGTTCGCGGAGCCGCGGCGCCTGTGGAAGCGGTACTTGCTGGAACCCTGGTTCGTCCTGGCGCTCCTGATGCGCGAATTGACCGCCGCTCCCTCGCCACCGCGTCTCGATTCGAGGAGCAAGGATTGATGCGCCGCCGTCGGGATTCGGTCTGCCACATCGACGCGTCTCACCAGGCGAGCGGGTGGCTGCAATGACCTACGGGGTGTGGCGACCCGAACGCGTGAGGCTGTCTGAACGGGCCCTCCCGCCGAGGCGGACTGAGCGCTTCCTGGCCGGGCGATTGTGGATTATCGTGGTCGTGCTGTTCGCCATTTTTGCCGTGCTGGAACCGTACGACCTGCTTTCGCCGATATCCGGTTACGGGCTGCAGGAGCACCGGGCGGAGATCGGCGCCGCACTCGACACGATCGAAAGCGGCAGTATGACCCGTCGTCTCGGGGTGCTCGCCCTTTGTCTGGTCGGTGTCGTCGCCTGGCTGGTGTCCCGGCACACGTCTCGCCGATACAATCCGGCCGTCGCGGTGCCCGCAGTGGCGCTGCTGCTGCTCGCGGTCGCCAGCCCGATGTGGAGCGATGATCCGCTCATCACGGCGCGCAAGATCTTCGTCCTGTCCGCGCTCGTGCTGTGCGCTGTCGGCCTGGCACGCTGTTGGACGCTCGACACGATCGTCCGGGTGGCGCTGGTGTTGAGCGGGATGTGCATCGCGCTCGGCGTGGCCGCCGAGGTCGTGCTCGGGACGATGCATCCGCTGCGTCCCGAGTATCGCTTCCGCGGCCTGGTGCACCCGAACTCCATGTCCCTCTACTGTGCACTCTTCGTCCTGTCCTCGACGGTTCTCGCGAAACGGTTCAGTGGTCGCCGGTCCGCGATCATGACGATGATGAGCGCCATCGGTATGGGGCTGCTTCTCCTGACGAAGTCGCGAGGCACCATCATTGGGTTGTGTGCGGCGCTCGTCGTCCTGTTCGTGCTGAGCGCGAATAGCCGCACCACACTGCTCGCCATCTCCGCGTCCGGAGTGGTAGTCCTTGGCGTCGTGATCGCTTTCCCCGATCTCTCAACTGCTGCACGACTGTGGGCCACGCTGGGGCGGGCCGACACGGCCGACCTGCTGACCATGACGGGTCGTACAGATCTCTTTCATGACCTCCTGCAGTATGCTGCAGCGCGTCCCTTCCTCGGGTACGGCTATGACAGTTTCTGGGGACCGGTCCACATTCTCGAGATCGCCAGGTCGCAGGGGTGGATCGTCGGCAGCTCTCATAACCAGTACATCGGAATGTTGCTCGATCTGGGCGTAGTCGGAGGGTCGCTCTTTCTCGTGTTTCTGGGGTCCTGTCTCCTGGCGTCCGTCATCGCTTTCCGGCGCCATGGAGACGCGCTCTCGCTCTTTCCCATAGCGCTTCTCGTATGGTCCTCCATCAACATGATTACCTACGGGTTCTGGTTTGAATCGACCATCCCGGCGTTGCTGGCACTGATGGTGGTGGCACGTCTGGCCATCAGAGACGGCAGGGAGTGACGTATGCGTGGGCACGCCCAGATGCAGTCGAGCAAGACGGCGGCGCGTGGCGCCGGACCGATCGCCGAACCATGTGCGGTATCGTAGGGATCGCGTCGCGCGCACCCGTCGGCGAGCGTGACGTGCTCGCAGTCATGCGGGACACGATGCGCCACCGGGGACCGGATGACGCGGGACTCTGGTGGTCGCCGGACGGTCGCGTCGGTCTGGGTCACCGTCGCCTGGCCGTCATCGATGTGTCTCCTGCTGGCCGCCAGCCCATGGTCGATCCCCACTCGCGCGTCTGCATCACCTTCAACGGCGAGATCTACAACTACCGGGAGCTGCGTCGTGAATTGTGCGCGAGTGGGGGCTGCTTCCGAAGCTCGAGCGACACCGAGGTGATCCTGCGTGCCTACCTCCGCTGGGGAGACGAGTGCCTATCCCGCCTGCGGGGCATGTTCGCCTTTGCCCTCTGGGACAGCCAGCGCCAAAGCCTCCTCCTCGCGCGGGATCGCTGCGGCGAAAAGCCGCTCTTTTACTGGATCGACGATCTTGGGACGATTCAGTTCGCCTCGGAGCTGAAAGCCCTCATGGCGAACCCGGCGGTGCCGCGGATTCTCGATCTCGATGCGCTCGAGCACTACCTCGCCTACGGCTTTGTCCCTGGAGAGCAGTGTCTCCTGCGTGGCCTCAGGAAGCTCCCACCTGCGCACGCCTTGAGCTGGTCGCTGGAATCGGGCGGCCTTTCGTGCTGGCGCTACTGGGACCCGGTGATTGCCACGGCACCGCCCACAAGGTCGATGGAAGACCTCACCGACGAGCTGCAGGCACTGCTCCTGGAGTCCGTGGCCGGCCAACTCGTCGCCGACGTTCCTGTCGGCGTGCTCCTGAGCGGGGGACTCGATTCCAGCCTGGTCACTGCGGCGGCCGCGACTCAGAGCAGCGGAGCACTCCGAACCTTCACCGTCTCGTTCCCGGGCCATGGCCGCTTCGACGAATCGCGTCACGCAAGGCTTGTCGCTTGCCATTTCGGCACCGAGCATCATGAAATCGAGGCGGCGGAGATCACTCCCGAACTCCTCCCGCAATTGGCGAAGCAGTTCGACGAACCGATGGCAGATTCGTCGATGATGCCCACGTTTCTGCTCTCGACCCTCGTTCGAGAACATGCCACCGTTGCCCTGGGCGGCGACGGCGGGGACGAGCTGTTCGGCGGCTATCGGTACTATTCGTGGATGCCGCGCATCGAGCAATTGCGGGCACTGTCGCCGGTCCCGCTACGTCAGGCTCTTGCCGCGCTTGGCCGTGCGCTCCCCGTCGGGGCCAGAGGACGGCATCAGTTGGTCGGTTTCGGGGGTGACACGAGTCGGAGTATCGCGCACGTCGATCTGTATTTCGATGCGGCCACTCGAGCGGCTCTCTTGAGACCACTGCGCGGTGCTCGGCGAGGTGGAACCCCCGGTCCGGAGGAGCTCAAGGCGTCTGCCTGCCCATCGCAGCTGTCGCCCTCGCGGCAGGCGATGGTCAGCGACTTTCGCAGATACCTGCCGGACGATGTATTGGTCAAAATGGATCGAGCGAGCATGCTCGCCTCGCTGGAGGTTCGCGCCCCGCTCCTGGATCATCGCGTCGTCGAGTTCGCCCTCGGATCCGTCCCCGACGCGGCACTGGCAACAGGCACCCACCGGAAGGTATTGCTGCGGCAACTGGCACGGAGGCTCCTCCCGCATGCCTTCGACCTGGCGCGCAAGCAGGGATTCTCCGTCCCACTGGCTCGATGGCTCAACGGGATGTGGGGCACGTATATGACGACCATCCTCGAGGAGACCGATGGGAGGCTCTTCGATCGTCGTGTGGTCCGCAACCTGATTCGGGGGCACCGGCGCGGCCTGGACAACGCGAAAAGGCTCTTCGCGCTCATGCTCCTGGAGTTGTGGCGCCGGGAATACAATATCCGGATCGAGGCATAGGATGCGCCATCTCGTCATCATCCCGGCGCGGAACGAGGGGAAGTTCATCCGCGACACGCTCATGTCGCTCGTCCGTCAGACCGAGCCCCCGGACCGAATCGTGGTCGTGGACGACGGGTCATCGGACGAGACCGGCCCGATCGCCAAGGCCGTGAGCGCGGAGTGGCCTGCCGTGCAACTCCTGCTACACGAGGCAAAGCCGGGTGACGTCATGGGCCCGGCCGTGGTTCGGGCATTCATGTTCGCCTACAATCAGCTCGCGCCCGACGGGTATGTCTACGTGTCGAAGTTCGATGCGGACCTCGTGTTTCCACCCGACTATTGCGAAACCCTTCTCCGGCACCTCGATGAGCATCCCGACGTGGGTGTCGCCGGCGGCGTTCTCCTCGAGACGGCCGCGAGAAAGCCGGTTCGGGTTCGCGGAGCGCCTGACCATGTATTCGGGGCCTTGAAGACCTACCGACGGGCAGCGCTCGACGCGATCGGCGGCTTCGAAGCGCTCGCCGGCTGGGACATCATCGATCAGGTGAGGCTCCGAAGTCTGGGGTGGCGGACTACGGCGCTCGCGACGCTGTCGGTGCAGCATCGGCGGGCGCACGGCTCGCGGGACGGTTACCTCGCGGGGAAGGCCGACTGGGGCCGCGGGGCGTGGGTCATCGGCTCCCACCCACTCTTCGTTCTTGGACGAGGGTTTTACAGAATGCTCGAGCCACCGTTCGTGATCGGTGGACTCGCGTTTTGGGGAGGGTACCTCCTTGCGGCCCTCCGAGGCGTTCCGAGGCTGCACGATGCCACGGTGGTCGCGCGGCTCCGGACCGAGCAGCTTCACCGCCTGCGCGCCTGGAACCGCGCTCCGGGTCAATGATGCTCGGCTGTTGGGGAGGGTCTACTGTTGTCGCAGCCGGGCGATGAGCGCGTAGAACGCCGCCTTCGGGCCGTACTGCTCGTCGAACGGCAGACCGCGACCGAATCCCGGAAAGTGGGCGGGAATCCAGCTGATCCGGTCGGTAAACCCCCAGGTGGTGAAGCCGCTGCACCGGGACCCCAGGCGCAAGCAGGCGTCCAGCACATCGCGATAGACCGAGGCCTCCACGTCCAACGCGGAGGCGGCGGCGGTGTCCGCGACCCGCACGTCCATCTCGCTCACCCGCACGTCAAACCCCGCGTCTGCGAACCGGCGAAGGTTTGCCTGGAGATTGCCCGCCGTGGGGGGCGGAGGGGTGAGGGTGAGATGCGCCTGCAACCCGACTCCATCGATGGGAATGCCGCGGGCCTTGAGCCGGCGCACCAGCGCAAGGATGGTGTCCGACTTGGCGTTGACGCCTTCGGCATGGTTCTCGTTGAGATAGAGTTTCGCCGCCGGGTCGGCGCGATGGGCCCAGACAAACGCGGAATCGATGTACTCCGGACCGATCACCTGCAGCCAGAGCGTGTTGCGCAACGGGGCCGTGGAGCCGTCGACGGCCTCGTTGACGACGTCCCACGTCGCGATCCTGCCCCGGTAGCGGCCCACGACCGTGCTGATGTGCTCCTGGAGCACCTGGAGCAGCTGGGCCTTGGTGAACGACCCCGCCGTGACCCAGGCGGGGAGTGCCTCACCCCAGACCAGCGTGTGGCCATGGATCGCCATCCCGTTGGCCTGGGCGAAGGTGACGAGCCGGTCGGCCTCGGTGAAGTCGTACTGCTTCGGCGCCGGGTGAATCGATCCGAATTTCATCGCCGACTCCGAAGTCACGCCGTTGTACTCGGTCGCGAGCTTCAAGCGATATAGCGAGTCACTCCCCAGCGCATTGGGGTCCACTGCCGTCCCTACCACGAAGTGTCGGGCGGTCGCGAGCTGGCGCAGCGGGGGCGACTGCTCCACGATCGTCGGGTCGGTCGCGCCGGGGCCGCGGCTGCAGCCGGGGCCGAGCCACACGGGGATGAATGCGAGGGCCAGGACGGAGTGGCGAACGCGCGCGCCGCTGGCGCACGCGGGACGACCGAAGGCTGGCCTCATGGGTGACTCCGTTGTTCGACGGCTCGGCAGGCGTCGTGAGTCCCGCCACCGGGATCTCGACGCGCGGCTTGAAGCTAGTGCGTCGGGATATAAAAGAAAGCAGCGCGGAGTTTCAGGAAGAAACCCCGAGGCGGTCGGCGAGGTGGCGGGCTGCGGCCAGCAGCATCCGCGCTTCCAGAGAATCGGTGGGAATCCGGCCGGCGGCCACGTCCTCTTCGATGCCGCGGCAGCATTCCGCCGCGCGGCGCATGCGGAATCGTCCCACGAACCCCTTGTAGTCGCTCGAGTCCCCCGCCATCAGCACCCCCCACAACCGGATGCGCACGTCGTCGACGGCGTTCTTGAGCTCCGCGATGCCTTCCTGCGGAAGGTCGGCGGTCTGTTCGATGCGGCGCGCCATCGTGAGAATGGCGCTGCGCACTTCGCCCAACGCCGGGTTCGCAGCGGGGGTCGTCATCTGGTCCGCGAGGTTCGAGTCGCCCAAATGATAGAGATTGCGGCGCGGCCGGGCAACGGCGCCTTCATTGCGCCTTCAACGAACGCATGCGAACGTTCGGCACAACATCCTTGCGGAGGCTGGGTCATGCCCGGTCAGGTCAACACGGTGCCGGCGCAGTGAACGTCGTCGATGCCGCGAAGGCGGCGTTCGCCGCGCAGGGACCCGCCGTCACCCTCGGCGCGGTCGTGCACGAGGGGAAGTGTTATCCCGGCCCCATCGTGACGCTGCCGCTCGCGACCCTGAACCGGCACGGCCTCATCGCCGGGGCCACCGGCACCGGCAAGACCAAGACGCTGCAGCTCATCTCCGAGCAGCTCTCGGCGGCCGGCGTGCCCGTGTGCGTCGCCGACATCAAGGGCGACGTATCGGGGATCGCCGCGCCGGGAGAGTCCAACGACAAGATCGCCCAGCGGGTCAAGGACACCGGCTACCCGTGGAAGCCGAACGGATACCCGGTCGAGTTCCTGAGCCTCACCGGCCGGCGGGGGGCGCAGCTGCGCGCGACCGTGTCGTCGTTCGGACCGCTGCTCCTGGCCAAGGTGCTGGGACTGAACGAGACGCAGACGAGCGTGCTCAGCCTCGTCTTCAAGTACTGCGACGACAAGGGGCTGCTGCTGCTCGACTTCCCGGACCTGCGCGCGGTGCTGCAGTACCTCACGGGCGACGGCGCCGGTGAGCTGAAGGACTACGGCGGCATGTCGCCCTCCACGGTCGGCGTGCTGCTGCGCGACATGGTGCAGCTGGAGCAGCAGGGCGCCGAGGAGTTCTTCGGCGAGCCGGAGTTCGAGCTGGTCGATCTGATGAAGACGGGGCCCGACGGCCGGGGACTGGTGAGCGTGCTGGAGCTGACCGACGTGCAGGACCGCCCGGCGATGTTCTCCACCTTCATGATGTGGATGCTCGCCCGGCTGTACCACGACCTGCCGGAGATCGGTGATCCCGACAAGCCGAAGCTCGTCTTCTTCTTCGACGAAGCACACCTGCTGTTCGACAACGCCAGCAAGCAGTTTCTCGACCAGGTGCAGCAGGTCGTGCGCCTGATCCGCTCGAAAGGCGTGGGCATCTTCTTCGTGACCCAGAGTCCCAAGGACGTGCCGGACGACATCCTCGGCCAGCTGGGGCACAAGGTGCAGCACGCGCTCCGCGCGTTCACGCCGGAGGACGATGCGGCGCTCAAGGCGGCCGCCCGCACGTTCCCCAAGACGGAGTTCTACGACGTCCAGCAGATCCTGCAATCCCTGGGCATCGGAGAAGCGTTCGTCACGGTGCTCTCGCCCAAGGGTGTCCCCACGCCGCCGTTCGCGACGCGGCTGATCCCGCCCGCGTCCCGGATGGCGCCGCTGACCGAGAGCGAGATGACGCAGCACCTCGGGGGGTCGGCCCAGATCCGCAAGTACGCCCAGGACGTGGACCGGGAGAGCGCGCGGGAGCGCCTCGCAGCCCGTGCGACCGGCGTGGACGCGATCCGCGTGCCGCCGGGGGAGGGCCCCGTCGCCGGTCCGTCTTCCGGCCGCGCGCGTGGCGCCCCCAAGCCGCCCCCCAGCACGTTCGACAAGATCCTCAAGTCTCCGGTGACCCGCAGCGTGGCGGGACAGCTCACGCGGGGGATCCTGGGCGCGCTGCTCGGAAGACGCCGCTCCGGATGGTAGGTCAGGGGGTATAGACTGGCACGATTCTCTTCCCAGGAGGACGACGATGCCCGATCCCAACAAGCCGCTCCCGGACTTTTCCGACGTCCAGGGCGGGAGCTCCTCGACGGCGCCACAGCCGCCGCAGCCCCAGGAGCGGACCTACACGGTCCAAAAGGGAGACAGCCTGTCGAAGATCGCCAAGGCGCTGTACGGCAGCGCGAAGCAGTGGACGGTGATCTACGAGGCCAACAAGGACAGCATCAAAAACCCCGACCTCATCTATCCGGGACAGGTGTTCCGGATTCCCCGGGTCTGACCCGAAGGAGTCGAACTCGCATGGACAACCACAGCCTGCACCGGATCGCCGCGGCGGTCATGGTGCTCGGCGTCCTCGCCGCCTGCAAGAAGACCGCACCGCCGCCGGCTCAGGCCCCGATCGAAGTCGCATCGGTCGATCTCGGCCGCCAGATCGGCCCCGACCGCCGCGTCGTGCAGTCGATGACGACCTTCGGTTTGAATGACACGATCTACGCATCCGTCGCGACCACCGGCACGGCCGCCAGTGCGGTGCTCACCGCCAAGTGGACCTATCAGACCGGTCAGACGGTCGATTCCACCACGATGACGATCGCGCCGACCGGCCCGGCCCAGACGGAGTTCCACATCATGAAGGCGTCCCCCTGGCCGGCAGGGGGCTACACCCTGACCATCTGGCTCAACGGCCAGTCCGTCGGTCAGAAGGCCTTCGAGGTCAAGTGAGCCGCGGGTCGAGGGCTTGAAGTCGGGAGCGCCGTCCCGCGACATTCTAGGGCAGGGGACCGCCTCACCCGGGCTGTGTCCCCTATTCCCGGTACCTGGAGACTGATGATGCATACGAACTCGAAATCCTCGTGGACCCTGCCGTTGGGGCTGGTGCTCGGCCTCGTCGCGGCGGGCGCCTGCGCGAAATCGGACAAGGCGGCGGACCAGCGGGCCGACTCGGCCGCGCGGAACCTCACGCTCGCGCCGACGGAATCCACGGCGGCGATGCAGGACGTGCCGGCACCCGCCGCCCAGCCCACGCCCACCCCGCCGCCGTCCCGCCCGGCCGCGCCCAAGCCGAAGCCGCCCGTCACCAGACCGACGCCGACCGCGCCGGCCGCGGCCGCGACGCGTACCGCCGCCGCGGGCTCGTTCCTCGACCTCGCGGTGAGCGATACGCTCTCCTCGCGGACCACGAAGGTCGGTGACGGGTTCACGGCGTCCGTCGTGACCGACGTGAAGGACGCGAACGGCCGCGTGGTCATCCCCGCCGGGTCCACCGTGCACGGCAGCGTGACCGCCGTGAAGCCGGCGCCGAATCCCAGCACGCCCGGCACCCTGCAGCTGTCCCTGACCTCCGTCAGCGTCGGTGGGACGGACTATCCCCTCGACGCGAAGATCGACTCGCTGGAGACGGTTCGGGCGGGTCGCGGCGTCACGGGCGGCGACGTCGCGAAGGTGGGCGCCGGCGCGGCGGCCGGGGCGATCCTCGGCCGGGTCCTGGGGAAGAACGCCAAGGGGGCGATCATCGGCGGCGTGGTGGGCGGTGCCGTGGGCGCCGGCGTCGCCACGCAGACCAAGGACGCCGACATCGTGCTCCCCAAGGGAGCGCACATCAACGCGTCGCTGGTGAGTGCGGTGACGGTGAAGGTGAGCTAG
>DATGDT010000203.1:0-18231 GCA_035310725.1 Gemmatimonadales bacterium | reverse complement strand
CCCAGTGGGAGCAGATCCGGTCCTCCTCGGACACGGCGGCCCACTCGATCTCGTGGGATTTCGTGCACGCCTTCGCGTTCGGGTCGCAGGGTGAGATCTGGTACGGGACGGTCGGGAACGGCTGGGGCGTCTCGGCCGACGGTGGACGCACCTGGAAGAACTGGGAATTCCGCCAGCTGGGACCGGAATGGCAGTACGTGGTTCCCAACGGGATCGTCACCCGCGGCGACACCGTCTACATCGCCACCGCCGACGGGATCAAGGTGACCGGGGACGACGGGGCTACCTGGCGCGTGATCACGGACTCCGCGGGTGCCACGACGACGCGCGATTCGGTCATCGGTCGCATTCAGAGCCAGTACGTGCTCGCCATCGTCGCGGACACGAGCCCGAACATGTGGATCAGCACGCTCAAGGGGATCGGGCATTCCCCCGACGCCGGACGCACCTGGCACGAACATTTCCCGCCGGCGCCGTGCGCGGGCGAGGGATGCGTCAATCGCGCTCGCTCGCTGTCAGTGGACTCAGGCGGCAGGTTCTGGATCGGGACCGAGCAGGGGTTGTTCCGATTCGGGCCGGAATTCGGCGGCTGGGCGACAACTGACGGACAACCGTGCGGCAAGCGCGCGTCGTGTCCGGGCGGGTCGCTCCCCGTCCAGGCGTTCACTTCTCGCACCCTCCGCCCACCGGGTGAGGCGCCCCCCCTCCGGTCGTCGCCGCCGGGGAAGCCGCGTCACACCTGGTTCCGCCGCCCCATCGCGCTCGCGGACCAGCCCTACATCGACCAGACCTACCGCTTCGGCTCGACCATGGGCGGCAACTTCCAGGCGCACCAGGGCGTCGAGTTCAACAACCCCGACGGCACGCCGGTGCACGCGATCGGTGACGGCGTGGTGGTCTACTCGGGGCCTGCCGAAGCGGGAGCGAACACTGTCGCGATCCGTCATGACCGACGACTGAAGACCGACGACGGACGACGCCAGTACGTCTTCTCCGTCTACTACCACAATACGAAGCTGCTCGCCACGGTCGGGCAACGCGTGAAGGCGGGCGACGTTGTCTCCCTGGTTGGCAACACCGGCCGCGCCACGAACGACCACCTGCATCTCGAGGTCCACGTCGCCCCCACGACGGACTCGAGCAAGATCGTGGACGCCGCCGTCCGCTATCCGCCCTTCAACACCAACCCGGAGCTGTGGATCGAGCCGCTGCCCGGCACGGGCGTGGTGGCAGGGCAGGTGTGGGACTCGCATAACCAGCCCGTGCAGCAGGCGCGCATCTACGGTCTCGCGAAGCCCGAGCCGCAGGAAACGCCGTTCTCGTTCATCGAGACCTACGGGCCGAGGAATCACGCCGATCCCGTCTACCAGGAGCACTTCGCGATCGGCGACGTGCCGCCGGGCGAATACGACCTCGGCGTGGAAATCGAGGGAAAGCAGGTCTACCGGCGGGTTCGTGTCATGGCAGGGAAGCTGACCTGGGTCGAATTTCGTCCCTGAGCACTCGTCCCTCGTCCCCCATCCCTCGTCCCTTCCCATGCACATCGAGCTCACCGAGATGCTGCGCTGCCCCGAGGATCACCGTGAGGAGTTCCTCGTGCTCTCGACCTCGGAGATGAACGGCCGCATGGTGATGCGCGGGGTGGTGGGATGCCCGGTGTGCCGGCGGGAGTTCGAGATCATCGACGGCATCGTGGATTTCACCGCGGCCGTCAGCGGCGAGGATCCCGGGCGCACCGTGCGGCGCACGCCGGCGGCGCCCTCACCCGTCGCCCTCGAACCCCAATCGCTCCAGGCGCTGCTGGACCTCGGCGGGCCGGGCGGCTACGTGGTCCTCCTGGGCTCGGCGGCGCGCCACGCCGTCGGTCTCGCGAGCCTGATGGGCGGGGTCCATTTCGTGGGCATCAACGCCCCGCCCGATGTCGAGGAGCTGCCGGTTCTCAGCTTGGTGCAATCCGACCGGGTGATCCCGCTGCGCGGCGCCATGGCGCGTGCGGCGGTCGTCGGAGCGGAGCTGGCGGGAACGCCGTGGGCCGGAGAAGCGGTCCGGGTGCTGCTCCCCGGGCGGCGGCTGGTGGTCGAGTCGGAGACGGCCGCGCCGCCGGAGAAGGTCGTGCGGCTGGCGGTGGGACAGGGCCTGTGGGTGGGGGAGAAGCGCTAGCCCTCGATGCTCGCCGCCAGGGAATCCCTCTCCGCGTAGGCTGCATCGATGACGGGCGCGTAGTTCTTCTCTACCACGCGGCGCTTCACCTTGAGGGTCGGCGTGAGCTCGCCCGACTCGATCGTGAAGTCCTGCTCCAGCAGCACGATCTTCTTGGGGCGCTCGAAGTGGGCCAGGTCGCCCATCGTGCCCTCCACCTCCTCTTCCATCTTCTGCCGGACGGCGGGCAGCGCGACGAGCTGGCGGCGGGAGGTGAACGCCAGGCCCTGCGCCGTGGCCCACGGCTCCAGCGTCTCGAAGTTCGGCACCACCAGGATGATCGAGAACTTGCGCTTGTCGCCCAGCAGCACGGCGTTGGCGACGAACTTGTTGAGCTTGACCTGGTTCTCGATCGGCTGCGGGGCGATGAACTTCCCCCCCGCCGTCTTGATGAGGTCCTTCTTGCGGTCGGTGATCTTGAGGTAGCCGTCGCCGTCCAGCTCGCCGATATCGCCGGTGTGGAACCAGCCTTCGGCGTCGATCGCCTCGGCCGTCGCCTCGGGCTTGTTGTAGTAGCCCTGCATGACGTTCGGTCCCTTGGCGAGGATCTCGCCGTCGGCGGCGATCTTCAGCTGCACGTCGGGGAACGTCACGCCCACGGTGCCGATGCGCGGTCGGCGGTACGGGTTGAGCGTGAGCACGGGCGAGGTCTCGGTGAGGCCGTAGCCCTCCAGCACCGGCAGGCCGGCGCTGAAGAAGAACTTGGCGATCTCGGGAGACAGGGGGGCGCTGCCCGAGATGAAGTAACGGATCCGGCCCCCGGTGCGTGCCCGCAGCTTCGCGAACACCAGCCGATCGGCGATCTTGTGTTTGAGCGCGAGGCCCGCGGGGATCGGCTGCTGATCGAGCACCAGGGTCGCCCACGCTTCCCCGGCGCGCTTCGCCCAGAAGAAGATGCGGCGTTTCAGGGCGCTCCCCGAGAGCGCGTTCTCGAGCACGCGCGCGTACACCTTCTCGTACAGCCGCGGCACGCTGAGCACGATGGTCGGCCGCACCTCCCCGAGATTCTGGGCCACCTTGTCGAACGACTCGGCGTAGTTGATCACCACGCCGGCGGCGAGCAGCGTATAGTCCACCATCCGCTCGTAGACGTGCGACAGCGGCAGCATCGCCAGGCACTCGTCGGTAGGCAGCAGCGGCAGGGCCTGCAGGCCCCCCTGCACGTTCGACCAGACGTTGTTGTGGGTGAGGATCACGCCCTTGGGATCGCCTGTCGTCCCGGAGGTGTAGATCAGCGTGGCGATCGCGTCGGGCGATACGGCCAGCGCCTCCTCGCGCACGCGCGGGTGCGCCCCGGCGACGCCACGCCCCCTGGCCTCCAGCTCGTCGAGCGTCAGCACTCCCTCCCGCTTGCCGCCCGCGTCGAACACGATCACGTGCCGCAGCGCGGGGAGGTTGCGGCGGATCTCCATCACCTTCGCCACCTGTTCGGCGGTCGAGCAGAACACGGCGATCGATCCGGAGTCCTTCAGGATGTACTCCGTTTGCCGTGCGGTCAGGGTCGGGTAGATCGGGACGTCGGCCGCCCGCGCGCAGAGGCAGGCGTAGTCGGCGATGGCCCATTCGGGACGCGTCTCGGCGAGGATCGACACCCGGTCCCCCGCCGCGATCCCGAGCTCCCGCAACCCGAGCGAGACGGCGACGACGCGATCGGCCAGCTCCTGGTGCGTGATCGCCCGCCACGTGCCGCCCAGCTTGGCGCGCAGCGCCGCCGGGCGCTTCCCGGCGTAACGATCGACGGCCGTGAAGAACAGCTCGGTGAGAGTGCCAGTGTTCACTGCCGAAACTCCACCACAAAGGTGACGGGGGACCCGGCAACCAGCGTGCCGCTGCGGCGCCGCACGGTCGCGGTCACGACCGCCGAATCGGGCTGGACGCCGGTAAGCCGCACCTGGAACACCGCGATGCCGGACTGGTCGGTCTGCACCGTGTCTCCCGGTACCAATGTGAGCCCGGGGGCCCCGGGAGGGAAGGCGATGCTCAGCGCGACTTTCACACCCGCCGTGGTGCCGGATTGACTGAAGGCGTGGATCAGCAGGCTGTCGGACAGGAAATCGGGAGTCGAGACGAACACGGTGTCGCGAGTCGGGCCTCCCGCCGCGATGGAGTCGAGCGCGGCCACCACGTGGATCGCAATGGGTGTGGAGCGCAGCGTCCCGGTGCGGGCCACGAGTCTTCCGGTGCCGGGGGAATGTCCAACAGTGGCTCCGGTGGAGGCATCGACGACCTGGATCGAGGTGTCGAGCGAAGCCCAGGTGAAGGTCGCCGCGACCGAGTCCCCCCGGCCGTCGAGTGCCCGGGCCCGGGGGTGCAGGGTGTCGCCGACCTCGAGGGTGCTATCGGAGATGACTTCGACGGCGACGACCTCGTTCAGATCGGGCGTGAGCGCCGTGCAGGCCGCGGCGGCGCCGACGACGAGAGCGGCGATCCGCCTCAGGGAGCCTCCGCCGAGAGCGGCGGTGGGGGCGCGGGGGGAGCGGCGGCGGGCGGCGTGGCCCCGAGCTCCTGCAGCGCCTGCGTTGCGTGCTCGACCCAGCGCTGTGCGTCGGGGCCGCGGGGTGGCTGGGCGAGAAACGCGCGCAGGTGCTGGGCTGCGCCGTCGGGATCGCCCCGCTTCAGGAGCAGGAAGGCGAGGCCGTAGTGCGCGCCGGCGAGCGTGTCATCGAGCTCCAGCGCGCGCCGGTAGTGGCGAATCGCCTCGTCGAGGCGGGCGGTCTTGGTGAACGCGATCGCCATGTTCTGCAGGATGCGCGCGTCGTTGGGATGATCGCGCAGCGCCAGCCGGTAGGAGGTGAGCGCGGCTTCGTAGTCACCCTGCCGTTCGAGCGCCAGTGCCTCGTTGAGATAGTCGAGCCGCTGGGGGTGCAGATCCCCGGACGGCCCGCCGAACAACCGGCGCCAGAAACCCATGCCGCGAAAATAGCTTGCGGCCGCTCCGGAAGGCAATGTAGCTTCACGCGCATGTCGTCCGGTCCGCCCTTCTCCGCTCCAGCCCCGCGTCGTGCCCGCCCCGGCCGTGCCGCGCCCACCATGCCGCTCGTGGTGGACTGGCAGTTCTTCGGCGAGCTGTGTCGCGTGCTGGCGCTGAAGGTCTACCAGGCGTACGACCCCGATCTCATCCTGGGTATCGCGAAGGCGGGCGTGATCCCGGGCGCGGTGGTCGCGAGCATTCTGCAACGCGACTTCGCGTCGATGGCCATCAGCCGCTCCGAAAGCGGCGCGCGGCCCGTCGTGATCGCGGGTCCCCCCAAGCTCGTTACCGGGCGGCGCGTGCTCATCGTGGACGAGACGTGCGACACCGGCGATACGATGAAGCTGGCCCTGGCCGCCGTCCGCGACCTGAAGCCCGCGGCGGTGAAGACCGCCGTGAGTTTCCGCACCGGCCCCTACGCGCCCGACTACCACGCGCTCGAGACCGACAGCTTCATCATCCTCCCCTGGGACCGCGAGATCATCGTGGACGGGGAGATCGTGGTGCGCCCCGACTACGCCGAGAAGCTCCGGGTCACGGAGGAGTGAAGGACCGCCTCCTCGCGGCGCTCGAGGCCTCCCGCGCCGACTACACCGAAATCCGCGTCGAACACACCTGGAGCTCCGCCGTGAGCTTCCGGGGAGCGCGCCTCGAGTCCGCCGTGGCCGGCGAGGACCGCGGCGGCTTCGTGCGCGCGCTGCACGCCGGGCACGGCTGGGGGATCGCGGCCTTCACCTCGCTCGACGCGCTGCCCGCGATGGTGCGCCGCGCGACCGAGCTGTCCCGGGCGGTGCGTCTGGACCAGCCGATCCGGCTCGCCCCGGTGGCGCCGGTCACCGCCGAGGCGCTGCTTGACCTGGACGGCGACGTGCGCGGCGTGCCGCTGGCCGAGAAGAAGCGCCTGCTCGAGGGCTACAACGCCGAGATGCTGGCCGTTCCGGGCGTGGTGGATACGCAGGCGTCCTACCACGACGACGTGACCGAATACTGGTACGCCAACTCCGAGGGGACGCTGCTGCACGAGCTGCGCCCCGAGATCACGCTGTCGGGCACGGCGATCGCGCGCCGCGACGGGACCATCGAGAAGGGGCTCGAATCGATCGGGCTGCGCCGAGGGTGGCGCGGGGCGCAGGACCACGCGGCGGGGTTCGCCGAGGCCGCGCGGCGCGCCGCCGCCCTGCTCGATGCGCCGACCGTCAAAGGGGGCACCTACCCGGTCGTGCTCGACAACGAGCTGGCGGGCGTGTTCATCCACGAAGCCTTCGGCCACCTCTCGGAGGCGGACTTCGTGTACGAAAACCCGCAAGCGCGCGAGATGATGACGCTGGGGCGCCGCTTCGGCCGGCCCGTGCTCAATGTGGGGGACAACGGCGCCGCGCCGGGGCTGCGCGGCACCCTGCCGTTCGACGACGAAGGCACGCCGACTCAGGACACGCCCCTCATCCGCGACGGCATCCTCGTGGGCCGGCTGCACTCGCGCGAGACGGCGGCGACTCTGGGTGAGCGTCCCACCGGCAACGCCCGCGCGATTTCGTTCCGCCATCCGCCCATCGTGCGCATGACGAACACCTACATCGCGAACGGCAGCGGGACCTTCGAGGACCTGATCCGCGACATCAAGCTCGGGGTCTACGCCTGCTCGGCGTTCGGCGGGCAGACGATGCTTGAGAACTTCTCCTTCACGGCGGCCTACGGGCACATGATCCGCGACGGCAAGGTCGCCGAACTGGTCAAGGACGTGGTGCTCGCCGGCAACCTGTTCCAGACGCTGGACCGCATCGAGCGGATCGCGGGCGATTTCCGCTGGAATCAGATGGGCGGTGGCTGCGGCAAGGGGGGGCAGATGCCCCTGCCGGTGACCGAGGGCGCGCCGCACGTGCGGATCGAGCAGGCGCTGGTCGGCGGCGACGTGCCCGCGTGATCGAGCGGGTGATGGAGCTGGTGCGCGCCCGCGGCGACGCGGGGGACGCGCTCTGGCGCCGGACCGAGCGCACGTCGGTGACGTTCGAATCGGGACGCCTCAAGGCCTGTGCGGCGGCCGAGGAGACCGGCGTCAACCTGCGTGTGCTGGCGGGCGGCCGCCTCGGCGTTGCCGGCACGACGGCCGAAGACGCCGAGGATCTTGTGACGCGCGCGGTCGCCTCTGCCGCCCTCGGCGAGACCGTCCCCATCGCCTTCCCGCCGGCCGCGCCGCTGCCCCGGGTGGCGACCGCGTCGGCAGCGGCGGCGGACGCCCCGCTCGATCGCCTCACCGCGATCGGCGCGGGGCTCGTGGACCGCGTGGCGCGCGAAGGCTGCCAGGTCAACGTGTCGATCGAGCGCGAGATTGCGCACACGCGGGTGCTCAACACCGCGGGCGCCGACGCGTCCTTTCAGGCCACGGCGGTCGCGGTGAGTCTGGACCTGGCGCGGTTCGCCGGCGACGACGTGCTCTTCGTGTCCGATCTCTACGTCGGCACCGGGTTGCCGGATGCGGCCGACCTCGACGCGCTGGTGCGCTCGATCGACGATCGCTATACGCCGGCGCTGCGGGTGGCGACGCCCCCGGAAGGCTCCCTCCCGGTGGTGTTCACGCCGACCGGACTCTCGGCGATCCTCCTGCCGCTCGAGCAGGCCCTGTCGGGCAAGACCGTGCTGCAGGGGATCTCCCCGCTGGGGACGAAGGTGGGGGAACGGTTGTTCGACGAGCGCTTCTCCCTCACCGATGATCCACTGGCGCCCGGCCGTCCGGCGTCGCGCCCCGTGGACGACGAGGGAACGGCGTCGGTCGCGCTGCCGCTCATTGACCGTGGCGTGGTGCGCGGATTCATCTACGACCTCGAGACCGCCGCGCGCGCCGGGAAGGCCAGTACGGGTCACGGGGCCCGGGGCACGTTCGGGAAGCCGCACGTGTCATACTCGAACCTCATCATGGGGAAGACGGAAGAGGGACGGGGGACGAGTGGGCTCGGCGGAGGACTGTTGGGTGGGATCCGCGACGGATTGCTCATCGACGATCTGATCGGGGTCGGGCAGGGCAACGTGATCGGCGGGGCGTTCAGCCATCCGGTGGCGCTGGCCTACCGGGTGCAGCGCGGCGAGATCACCGGGCGCGTGAAGGACGCCGCCGTGGCCGGCAACGTGTACGAGCTGCTGAAACGGATCGGGGCGTTCGGGGACGACGGGCGGTGGCTGTCGAGCCGCTGGGCGGCCTCACTGCTGCTGGAAGGCGTATCGGTGGCGCGCCGCTAGGCCTGCAACGCCTCCGCGTAGCTCATCCCGCCGGTCATCTTCTCGTATACCTCCTGCAACGTCTCCGGGGACGCGGACAGGAAGCGGCAGATCGAATCCCCGCGGCTGCGGCACTCCACTTCCATCACCGCCACCGTTTCGCCGGACACCCGCCCCATCAGATCGGCGAGCATCCCGGCCGAGAAGAAGCACATCGGTGTTTCCGCGCTGCCGGGCTCGGCCTCGGCCCAATCGGACGAATCGAGCGCAAGGGCGGCGCCCCCGACCGGCGTCACGCCGAGGTGCCCCCAGCCGGACGTCTCGAAGAAGTCCGACAGGGCGCCGCCGAAGTGCGCGGCATCCAGCTCCTCGGGGCGTTCGGTACCGGCGTGGGTGCCGAGCCAACGGCAGAACGCCTGATACACGCCTTCCCCCGACGCGTACCCCGCTTCCTGCAGGATGGAGATGGCGGCGTCGGGTGAATACTGCGCCAGGCTGCGATGCAGCTGGTGCAGGCCGCCCGAGCCGATGGTGAGGCCGTCGGTGGTCATGACGGACGCCAACTTACTGCCGGGAGGAGGAGCGGCGCAACAGCATCCTCGCGGTCACGGCGTTTTGATCGGTTCGCGCCACACGCTGTCGGGCTCGACGTGCAGGCTGGTCCGGTTGTCACCGACGATGCGGTAGCGGGCCCGGACTGTGCCAGCGCTGGGACAGCAATTGGGGTCGCCCCGGTCATAGACCCAGATCTGATACTCGATGCGGTCGTCCGCGATGACGGTAAAGCGCCCACCGGCCAGGTACTCTCCCGCTCGGATCAGTGCGGCGAACCGTTCATTCGAGTCCATCACCGGCACACCGACGAGCCGGCCGGTCGAGTCGAGCGTAAACACGTGCTCCAGCACGGCCGCGCCGGTGCCGTAGAACCCCTCAGCGATACGCAGAAAGCCACGGCCTCCGAAACGGAACACATAGGCGGTGTCGATGAACGACGAGCCGTTCCAGTAGGGACCCCTGGGACCTGCTTCGGTCTCCCAGTACCCGTCGGACTCGATGACGTAGAGCACCCGGTACGCCCCGCCGCGCTGCGTGGCGATGGCGGCGCGGTCCGCGGTATAGCCGGCGCTTCCGGGAAGCGAATCGCCGCCGCGGTGCACGACCACCGTGATCGCCTGTCCCGCGATCGTGTCGTCGAGCACGAGCCACGGGCGGCGGGGGAAGGGATGCGCGGAGTCTGGTCGCAGCGGAGCCACGAGCGTCGCGCGCGGGACGGTATCGCCCTCGCGAACCTGCGCGGCGAGGGATGCGGCGGTGAGCGTGACGCACAGCACGGCCGCCCGGACGACCCGCGTCATGACTCGGTCTCCCTGGCCCGGCGCAACAGCTCGGCCTCGTCGATCACCGCGATGCCGAGGCTCTTCGCTTTGTCCAGCTTCGAGCCGGGGCTCTCTCCCGCCACCACCGCGGTCGTCTTCTTCGACACGCTGTCGGTGACGTGGCCGCCCGCTTCCTCGATCAATCGGGTGGCCGCGTCGCGCGAGAGCTCCGGCAGGGTCCCGGTGATGACGTAGGTCTGGCCCGCCAGGGGCCCGCCGCCCGTGCGGGCCGCCGCTCGCGGCTCCGTCATGGTCAGCCCGAGCTTCGCGAGGCGCTCGACCAGCTTGCGGTTGCGCGGCTCGGCGAAGAACCCCGCGACGGCCTCGGCGATAGTCGGACCCACCCCGCGCACGTCGCCGATCTCCTCCGGCGTTGCCTCGGCGAGCCGGCTCATGGTGCCGAAATGCCGCGCCAGCACCCGCGCGCCCTGCGTGCCGACGTGGCGGATGCCGAGCGCGAACAGCAGGGTGGAGAGCGGCTGCTGCTTGGAGGCGTCGATCGCGTCGAGCAGCTGCTGCGCCGACTTCTCCGCGAACCCTTCGAGCGTGAGCAGCTCGAGCAGGTTGACGTGCTTGCGATCGTACAGATCGGAGACGTCGTCGATGAGCTTGGCGTCGAGCAGCGCCTTGACGCGTTCGTAGCCGAGGCCGCGGATGTCCATGGCGCCGCGCGAGGCGAAGTGGACGATCCCCTCGTAGATGCGGCCCGGGCAGGACACGTTGGGGCAGTAGGACATCACCTCGTCCTGCGGCCGCTCCACGCGCGAGCGGCACACCGGGCAGTGATCCGGCATGCGGAACTTCTTTTCCTTCCCGCGGCGTTTCGCCCGCACCGGTCCCAGGACCTGGGGAATCACCTCCCCCGCCCGCGTCACCTCGACCCAGTCGCCGATGCGGATGTCCTTGGCGGCGATCAGATCGGCGTTGTGCAGGGTGGCGGTGGAGACGGTCACCCCGCCTACCTCCACGGGCTCCAGCACCGCGTAGGGGTTCAGCGCCCCGGTGCGGCCGACATTGATGCGGATCTCGAGCAGTTTCGTGACGGCGACCTCGGGCGCGAACTTGCGCGCGACCGCCCAGCGCGGCTCCCGGTCGCCCACCGTGCCGAGCTCCGCGTGCAGTGCCAGCCGGTTCACCTTCACGACCACGCCGTCGGCGCCGTAGTTCAGCTTCGGCAGGGCCGTCTCGAGCTTGGCGATGGCGCGATGCGCCGCCGCGAGATTGGGGACGAGCTGGTGATGCGGCTCCACCGGGAACCCCCAGGCGGAGAGCTGCTGCAACAGGCCGTGCTGGGTGTCGCTCGGGAGCTTCTGCCGCGGCGCTTCCACGTGGAAGCAGAACACGCGCAGGCCCCGGGCGCGCGTGATCCTGGGATCGAGCTGGCGCAGCGCGCCCGCCGCGGCGTTGCGGGGATTGGCGAACAACGGCTCGCCCTCCTTGGCGCGCTCCTTGTTGACCCGCTCGAACTGGCTCTTGGAGAGGTACACTTCGCCTCGCACTTCCATCCGCTCCGGCCAGCCTTTTCCCTGAAGCCGCAGCGGGAGATCGAGGACGGTCTTGAGGTTTGGCGTCACGTCCTCGCCTTCCACGCCGTTCCCCCGGGTGGCGCCGGTGACGAGCACGCCGTCGGCGTAGGTGAGGCTCACGGCGGCGCCGTCGATCTTCACCTCGAGAGTGTAGCCCGCCTCCGCCACGTCGGCCACGAGCCGCGCGTTGCGCTCCTCCCAGGCCGCGAGCTGCGCCTCGTCGAACGCGTTGGCGAGCGACAGCATGGGCACGAGGTGGCGGTGCTTCCTGAACGCGGGCGAGGGCTCGGCGCCGACGCGGTGGGTGGGGGAGTCGGGGGTGCGGAGCTCGGGGTGGCGGGCCTCGAGGGCCTGCAACTCCTGGAACAGCCGGTCGTACTCGGCGTCGGAGATCTCGGGACGGTCGAGGACGTAGTACGCGTGGTTGGCCCGCTCGAGCTGCCGCCGGAGCTCGGCGGCGCGCGCCGCCGGCGCGGTCACTGGCCTTTGGCTTCTTCTTGAATCACCGCGAGCGCGACCCCTACCAGCCGGTCCAGCTCTTCCGCGCTCGCCTTGGGCAGCAGGCCTTCGCCCCACGCGCCTTCGGAACGGCCGAACACGTCCATCAGCCGCCGCAGGAACGACAACAGCGCCACGCGCTCCAGCTCCATGCGGCGCAGGGTCTCGCCGGTTTCCGCCTGTCGCTGGGCCAGCCGCTCGTAGCGGTGCGCGTTGCGCAGCGCCTGGGCGGTGAGTGAGGCGACGACCTGCACGAAGCGCACGTCGGAGTCGGAGAAGGTTGGGCCGTCGCGGAAGGTGCGCAGGAAGATCGCGCCGATCGCCACGCCGCGCCAATTGATGGGCACCACCGTGATCGACTTCACGCGCCGGCTCGACAGCTCGTTCTTCACGTGCTTCAGCGTCGGGTCGGTCATCGCGTCGGGGATGAACACCGTCTCACCGTGGTGGATCGCCCGCTTGAGCTCCGGATACCGCTCCAGGTCCACCAGGTGGTTGCGGATCGTCGGGTCTTCGTAGGAGGCGACCAGGCGCACGTGCGTCCCGCCGCGCTCGGCCAGGAAGATGGAGCAGCGGTCCAGCCCGAACGATTCGCCCAGCTTCCGCGCGATCGACTGCAGGATGTCGATGAAGTGCAGCGATCCCGAGATCTCCTTCAGGATCTCGATGACCGCGAGCAGGTGCTTGCGCTCGTGCTCCAGCTCGGCGATGCGCCCGGCCAGCCGCTCGCCTTCGGCATGGGTGAGTGCCGACGAGATCGTCATGCCCGATACAATGGCGACCGCGCGCGCGCGGCGTCAAGTTGCTGAGGGTGTTGGGCCACGGTAGCTTGGCGCTTAGCCCTGGTGCAGCCGCTCCTGCGCGGCGTCGATCTTGTTCTTGCGCAGGTCCGCGAGCGCCTCGGCGGCGACGCGCTTGTAGTAGGGGTCCATCGGATCGCCGATCGGCAGGCCCTCGATCGCCTGGAGCTGCTCCAGCGCCTTTTCGGGCTCGTGCACATCGAGGTAGACCATGGCGAGCTCGAGCCGGTGGTAGACGTTTCCGGGGTTCAGGGCGACCGCTTTCTCCATGTGACTGCGGGCGCTCGCCCAGCTGGCGTTGGCCAGGAACCCGCCCCCGAACAGCGCCTTGGCGAAGAACTTCATGATGCCCGACAGGTTCATCACTTCGTCGTTCCAGATGCCCAGGATGTGGTGGGCGGCGTCGTGGGTCGAGTCGAGCTGCAGGGCGCGCGTCGTTTCGTCGTAGACGAGCTGGCCGAAGCGGACCTTGGCCTTGCCGCTCTTGGTCCGCGCCATCCGCCCCACGACGAGCGCGAGCGCGAAATGCGCGTTGGCGTCGGCGGAGTCGAACGCGATCGACTGTTCCGCCCAGGTGCGGCCGAGGAGATAGAGACTGTCCCGCCGTTGCTGCAGCGAGTCGCCCAGCAGCTGCTTGGCGACGTCGGCGATCTCGCGGGCGGCCTTCCAGAGGGCCTGGGAATACTCGCGATTGGTCGGGTGGACGCCGGCCACCTGCTCCAGCTGCGTGCCGACGCCCTTGAGGATCAGGTCGGCGGCCGCCTGGTAGTGACGCAGCGCGTCCTCGGAGTGCAGCGTCTTGCGGACGCTGTCCCCCAGGGCGACGTGTTGAGCGACCGTGAGCTGCGCCGCGAGCGCCTGGAGCGGGATCGCGGCGAACAGCACGAGGGTGGCGAGCGGCGCGGTATGGCGCATCGCGGCATTTCGCAAGGAGAGTGTCTCTAATGTTGGTCGTGCCCCTCATCGAGCGCAAGCGGGACGGCGGAGCGCTCACGCCCGAGGAGTGGTCCGCGCTCGTGGCCGGCTATACGGCGGGCCGGATTCCCGACTATCAGATGTCCGCGCTGCTCATGGCGGTCATCTTCCGCGGGCTGGAACGGGCGGAGCTGGCCGCGCTCACCGATGCCATGATCGCCTCCGGCCAGCGACTCTCGTTCGAAGGGTGGAGCACACCGCGTATCGACAAGCACTCCACCGGGGGGGTCGGTGACAAGGTCTCTCTGGTACTGGCCCCGCTCGTCGCCGCCTGTGGTGTGGCGGTGCCGATGATGTCGGGGCGGGGACTCGGTCACACCGGCGGGACTCTGGACAAGCTCGAAGCGATCCCCGGGTTCCGCACCGATCTCTCGCTGCCCCAGGCCAAAACGCAGCTGCAGCAACTCGGCGCGGTGCTGATCGGCCAGACCCCGGAGATCGCGCCCGCCGACAAGAAGCTGTACGCGCTGCGCGACGTCACGGCGACGGTCGAGGCGATTCCGCTGATCTCGGCCAGCATCATGTCCAAGAAGCTCGCCGAAGGCCTCACCGGGCTCGTGCTCGACGTGAAGCACGGGAGCGGGGCGTTCCTCCCTGAGACCGAGCGGGGGCTCGAGCTCGCGCGCACCATGATCGCGCTCGGCGAGGATCGCGGCTGTCCCACCGTGGCGCTGCTCACCGCGATGGATCGTCCCCTGGGCCGCGCCTGCGGGAACTCGCTCGAGACGGAGGAGGCGATTCTCGCGCTGCGCGGCGAGGGGCCGGAGGATCTGATGGAAGTCACCTACGCGCTCGGCGTCGAGATGCTCCTCATGGCGAAGGTCGAGCGCACGCCCGCCAAGGCGCGCCAGCGCCTGGAGGATGCGCTCGGCTCAGGGCTCGCGGCCGAGAAGTTCGAGCGGATCATCGAGGCCCAGGGCGGCAACCCCAAGGTCGTCGAAGACGCGTCGGGACTCCCGCAGGCGCAGGCCGTGGAAGTGTTCGCCGCTCCCGAGACGGGAGTGGTCACCCGGGTCGAGCCGCGCACCATCGGACGCGCCATCGTCGCTATGGGCGGCGGCCGCACCAAGGTGGAGGACACGGTCGACCCGAGCGTCGGCTTCGTGATCACGGTGAAGCCGGGAGACAAGGTGCTCGCGGGGGAGCCGATCGCGTCGGTGTTCGCCCGCGATGCCGCGGGCATCCAGACCGGATTCGAGGCGCTCGCGCGGGCGATCGCGATCGGCGACCGGCTGGTGGAACGGCCGCTGCCGCTGGTGTCGCACCGCGTCACCCGGGACGGCGTCGAAACGCTGGCGCCGCTGGCCAGGAAGAGCACCCCGGCCCGGAAGCGGTGAGACTCCCGAGTTCCCAGGGCGAGGGCCGCCCGTGTAGCTTGCGTCTCCCATGACCAACGTCGCCGGCAGGATTCCCTACCTCCCCGACCGGATCGTCGGGCTCGCGGCCGTCGCGCACAACGTCTCCTGGAGCTGGAGCCGCGAGGCGCGGGCGCTGTTCCGGGTGATCGACCAGCCGCTCTGGCACCTCACGCGCCACAACCCCATCGAGCTGCTGCGGCGGGTGGATCCCGGCCGGCTCACGCAGTGCGCGGAAGACCCGGAGTTCCTGCGGCGCTATGACGCCGTGATGGCGCAGGCCGCCCGCGAGGGATCGCGCGAAGGCACCTGGTTCGCGCGTCAATACCCCGACCTCCACGACCGCACGATCGCGTACTTCTGCGCCGAGTTCGGGTTGCATAACTCCGTGCCGATTTATTCCGGCGGGCTCGGCGTCCTGGCGGGAGACCACTGCAAGACCGCGTCCGACCTGGGTGCGCCGCTGGTGGGCGTCGGGCTGCTGTACACGCGCGGGTACTTCGATCAGCGCCTCCGGCTCGACGGCTGGCAGGCGGACGCCGACGAGCGGTTCGACGCGACGCTCACGCCCCTCGACCGTGTGCTCGGGCACAACGGCGAGCCGTGTCTCACGACGGTGCCCACCGGCGGCCGGCCCGTCTGCGTCGGCGCCTGGCGCATGATGGTGGGTCGCGTACCGGTGTATCTGCTCGACACCGACCTGCCGCAAAACGACGCCGCCGATCGCGAGCTGTGCCAGCGCCTGTACGGCGGGTCGGGCGAGCTCCGCCTGCGGCAGGAGTGGGTTCTCGGCGTCGGCGGCGTGCGGGTGCTGCGCGCCCTCGGCAACAGCCCCGCCGTCTGGCACGCGAACGAGGGGCATGCCGCGTTCATGCTGCTCGAGCGCGTGCGCGAGCTCGTGGCCGCCGGTACCTCGTTCGAAGAAGCTGTGCGGCAGGTGCGGGCGACCAGCGTCTTCACGACGCACACTCCCGTGCCGGCGGGCCACGACGCCTTCGCCGTCACCCAGGTGGAAGCGCTCATGGGGCCGGTGCTGGAGGAGATGAAGGGGCAGCGCGAGGCGCTGCTGCACCTCGGCCATGCGCCGCACCTCGATCACAATCAGTTCCACATGCCGGTGCTCGCCATCAGGCTCTCGGGCCGTGTCAACGGCGTGTCGCGATCGCACGGCGAAGTGTCGCGCGGCCTGTGGGCCGCGCTGTGGCCCGGCCGCGATCCCGAGCAGGTGCCCATCGGGCACGTGACGAACGGGGTCCACCTTCCGACCTGGATGTCGCACCACATGTCGGAGCTGCTGGGGCGCTGCCTGGGTGCCGGGTGGATCGAGCGCATCGAAGAGCCGGGATTCTGGCAATGCGCCCTCACCCTCGACGACGCCGCACTGTGGGCGATGCACAACGAGCTCAAGATCGTCACGCTGCGCGCGATCCGGGAAATGGCGCGACGGCGCTGGGTGGAACAGTGGAAGACGGAGTCCCTGCACCTGGTGGGGGCGGGAACGCTGCTCGACGAGCATGCCCTGACGATCGGCTTCGCGCGGCGCTTCGCGACCTACAAGCGGGCCAGCCTCATCTTCCGCGACCCCGAACGGCTGCGCCGGCTGCTCGTGAATCCGTGGCGGCCGGTGCAGATCGTGTTCGCGGGGAAAGCCCATCCCGCCGACGACCCCGGCAAGCAGATGCTGCAGAAGGTGTACGAGTTCACGCGCGAGCCGCGCTTCGAGGGACGGGTGGCGTTCATCGAGGACTACGAGATGCACCTCGCCCACCGCCTGGTGCAGGGGGTGGACCTCTGGCTCAATCTGCCCAGGGTACCGCTCGAGGCGTCGGGCACGAGCGGCATGAAGGCCGCCCTGAACGGGGTACCCCAGCTCAGCACCCTGGACGGCTGGTGGCATGAAGGGTTCGAGGGGAAGAACGGTTGGGCGATCCCGCCCGTCTCGAACGGGGACGACCCCGACGAGGCCGATGCGGAGCGGCTCTACCAGGTCCTCGAGGAGCAGATCGTGCCGCTCTACTACAGCCGGGACGAGCGGGGCGTCCCGCTCGGCTGGGTGGAACGAATGAAGCAGGCCCTGCGCGTGGCCGGGGAGCGGTTCACGGCCCAGCGCATGGTGCAGCAGTACGCCACGCAGTATTACGTTCCAGTCATGCGCGGGGAGCCGGCGGCGGACGATCCACCGACGGCTTGATGCACCGGCCGGTCACCCACCGGTCCCTGGGCATCGTCGAGAGGCGGTGGGTCCATGAGAAGTGATCAAGTGAAAGCGACTGCGCCCCGGCCCTCCGGCGGGCGGCGCGTGAAGGGCGGAAGCTCCCGCCGGGCGGCAAGCGCCGCGCCGGCCATCGAGCGGATCCCGGCGGTCCATCTCACGGCCGAGTACTGGCCGTTCGCACGCACCGGGGGACTGGGCGAGGCCGTCAACGGCCTGGCCGAGGCACAGCACGCGGCGGGCTCGCCCGCGACGGTGGTGATGCCGCTGTACCGCACCGTGCGGGAGAGCGGCCCGGCACTCGAGCGGGTAGGCCACCAGTTCTCGGTGAGCGTCGGCTCCCGGACCGAGTGGGCCCATGTCTACCGTCTGGTGGACCGCCCCGCCGGCCCCTCCGTGTTCTTCATTGAGCATGCGGATTTCTTCGATCGCAGCGGGATCTACGGTGACTCCGGGGGAGACTACCCGGACAACGCGCTGCGCTTCGCCTTCTTCTGCAAGGCGGCCGTCGCCGCGCTCCCGGCCATCGCTCCCGGCGCACAGGTGCTGCACGCGCACGACTGGCACACGGCGCTGGCGCCGGTTTACCTGCGCACGGTGTTCCGCGGGCTCCCGTTCCACGACGGGCTCGCGATCGTGCTGTCGGTGCACAATGCGGGCTTTCAGGGTCACTATCCGCGGGAGACGATGCGCGAGCTGGGGCTGCCCGAGGAGTTGTACGGCCCCAACGGCTTCGAGTGGTACGATCGCGTCAATATCCTGAAGGGCGGCATCTCCTTCGCCGACGTCGTCGTGACCGTGAGCCCGACGCACGCCCGCGAGCTGTGCACGCCGACCGGCGGCTTCGGGCTGGACGACACGTTCATCGCACTGGGAGACCGGCTCCAGGGGGTCCTGAACGGGATCGACCTGAAGGCCTGGAACCCGAAGACCGATCCGTACATCGCCGCCAACTACACGGCGGACGATCTGACCGGAAAGCAGCGGTGCAAGGCCGCCGTCCAACGCGCCTACGATCTGCCGGAGGACGACCGCATTCCGGTGTTCGCCATGAGCGCGCGCCTCGTCGGGCAGAAGGGCCTGGACCTCGTGCTGGGCGGCGACCTGCT
>DATGDT010000202.1:0-4301 GCA_035310725.1 Gemmatimonadales bacterium | reverse complement strand
TTGCCGTTGAACGCCGTGGCGATGTTGCCGAACCCGTCCTTCACTGCGACCTGGAGGCAGGGCGTGATGACCGCCCCGGCGGTCGCCGTGGCCGGCGGCTGGACCGCGAAGACGACCTGACTGCCCGTCGCGGCGATGTTGTCGAACGTGGAGCTCGTGATGCTCGTGAGCCCGGTGGCCGACGCCATGAGCGTATAGCCCGTGGAGCTCTTGTCGAGGCTCAAGTCGCCGAACGTGGCGATGCCGGCCACGGCCGCCACCGTCGTCGTGCCGCTCAGCGCCGCCCCGCCCGGATTCGCGGCGAGCGTCACGCTGACGCTACCCGTGTAGGTGGGGTCGGTGTTCCCGACGGCGTCCTGTGCGGCGACCTGGACCGCCGGTGCGATCGGCGCGCCGGCGAAGGTGCTGGTCGGCCCGATCACATAGGCGAGCTTCGCGGTCGGTCCCACGGTGATGTCGAACGCGTCGGTCGTGACGCCCGTGAGGCCCGCAGCGGCTGCGGTCAGCGTGTACGCGGTGCCGGCCTTGGCGATGCTGAGGGAGGAGAAGGTCGCGACGCCGGCGGCGGCCGCTGTGCTCGATGTCCCCGCCAGGGTGGCGCCGGGCGAGCCGCTGCCCGGGGTGATCCCCAGAGTCACCATGCCCACGAAGCCGGTGGCCGTATTCCCCATGTTGTCTCGCGCCGTCACCACGATCGCGGGCGCGATCGGCTGCCCCGCGACGGTAGCTGTCGGCTGTGCGCTGATGACGAGGACGCTGGGCGGGCCGGCCGTGATGTTGAACGTCGCGCTCGTGACACCGGTCAGCCCCGTCGCACTGGCGCTCAGGGTATAGCCGGTCCCGACCTTGTCGATGCTGAGGCCGGCGAACGTCGTGACCCCGGCGGTGGCCGCCACGGTCTTCGTGCCGGACAGCGTGGCGCCGGCGGCGCCCGTGCCGTTCGTGATGGCGACCGTGACGGACCCGGTGTAACCGTCGGCGACGTTCCCGAGCGCATCCCGCGCGCTGACGGTGACGGCGGGCGCGAGCCCGGCACCGGCGACACCTGTCGGGGGCTGGGTCGTGAAGGCGAGCTGGGTCGCGGGGCCGGCGGAGATATCGAAGGTGGCGCTCATGGCCGCGGTGAGCGATCCCGACGTGGCCTTCAGCCGGTAACCCGCACCTTTCTTGTCGATGCTCAGGGACGCGAACGTGGCGACGCCTCCCGCCGCCTTCACGGTGGTCGTCCCGCCGAGCGTGCCCCCGCCCGGATTGGCCCCGAGCGAGAGGGTGACGTCACCCGCGAAGTCGGAGACCAGCGCTCCGTTTCCGTCCCTGGCCTCGACGACCACGGCCGGCGCGACCGCCGATCCCGCCGTGGCATTCACCGGATCCACCTTGAAGGCGAGCTGGCTTGCCCCCGGCGGCGGTGAGGATGTCTCCTTGCCGCAGGTGACCGCGACGAGCGACAAGACGATGGTGGACAGAGTGAGCGCCGAGCGGCGCAGAGCGGAGAAGCGGCGAACGCGCATGTCGGGAACCAGTTGGAGAGGGCTCGCCGCACGCCGGATGCAGCTTCTATGCCAAAGTGATTGAAAGACGGAGAGTTACGAGCATGTGAACGAACGCACAAACTCACGCTTCCTTTTGTCGCGCGCGAGCCACGCGTACTGTCGCGCCGCGGCCCAATGTGGCGTGACTGCCGTCACGTGCGTTGCCGCAGTGCCGCGCTATACATCCCTCCGGCCGCCCGATCCGTGCGGTCCTTCATTAGATGACCGCGTGTCTCGCAGGACCTCTCTCTGACGACGTCACCGACGGAATTCCCTGGAGGTGAGCGGATGCTTGCATCCTTGCAGCAGTCGTTGCCGGCGCAATGGCAGGACACGTTTCATTTCCTCGTGTCCGGCTTCACCTGGATTCTCGACTTCGAGAGCGCGGCGCTGGGATTCGTTTTCTCCGGACCCAACCCGGCGATCATCGTCGTGAAGAGCGCCCTCATCCTCCTGCCCTGCGCGCTACTCGTCGCCGGGTTGTGGTGCACCATGGCCTCGCTGTACACGCTGCCGTTCCGCTCCGGGCGTGGCGGCTTCCTCACCGCCCTGCTCGTGTCGTGGTGGGACGCGGGACGGATGACGTGGTTCTACTGGGCGGGGCTGGTGCGTGTCGGCCTGCTGTTGCTGGGATGGATCTGGAGCCTGCTCAAGCTCGCGGGCTCGCTCGTCACGCGCTTCATCAGGTTCGCCTTCACGAGTCCCTTCGCCCTGCTCGACTGGGCGACGCGGCAGTACTTCCAGCCCGGCGTCCCCTGGATCGCCTTCCTGTTCATCCTGTTCTGGTCGGCACTGGAAGCGACGGTCTTCACCTTCACGCTGCGCCCCACGCTAACCGAGGTGCTCGCCGACCTGACCGGATCCGAGCTGTCGGGCTGGGCCGTGACCCTCATCCTGTGGCCGTTCCTGTTCATTCTGATCTCGGGCAGCTTCGCGGCGATTCAGGCGCTCGTCGAGGCGATCCGGACGAAGCGGGCCCCGCAGATCGTCTCCATGGCCCTGGTCGAGGCGTTCGTGATGTTCTTCGAGGTGATGTTCCTGTACCGCGAGCTGATCGACGCGATCACGCCCTGGATCGCGCAGCAGACGGGGTTCCAGCTCGGGTTCTTCTCCACGCTCGCCATGGCGTCCTTCGGCTGGATCGGCGTGCGCGCCATGACCTGGTTCCTGTTCGGCCGTTTCGGGACGCCGGCGCTGCTCGGCATCCTGGCGCGCCAGAACATCGCCGGCGCGCAGCGGCCGGGGGCGACCGTCGACTTCCAGACGACCGAGTACTGGCGCGGCCCGGTCGCCGCGCTCAAGGCCGAAGCCGAGTGGTTCAAGAAGGAAGCGCGGGAGACCTTCGAGCTGCTCTCCCTGCCGGTGCTGCAGCTGCTGGCCGCCGGCGTGAACTTCGCCGTGGTGGTGATCCTCAGCCACCCGGTGTTCACCTTGCCGTTCCGGAACCTGGAGCAGGTCCTGGCCACCACGCCGCAATTCTCCGCCGCGGCGCGTCATCCCCTGCCCGGAGCGACCTCATGACCGGTCGCCGCGCCGCGCTGGCCGGGATGGCCCTGCTGCTGGGCTGCGCCGGAAAGGAACAACCGGAGGCGAAACCCGCCGCCTCGACCCTCGTGGTCGGGATCGATGTGAGCGGCTCGTTCCGGGATGCCCATCTGTACGATGACGCGATCGAGTTCGCGGCGCACTACATCTACGCGCACTTGAACGGACTCGGCGGCCTGCGCACGCCCACCGCCCTCTTCGTGGCGTCCGTCGGCGGCGCGCGGCCGGGTGAGCCCAAGCCGTTCCACCCCATCAACGATTTCCAGAACCGTTCGGTCGAGCAGATCGCCGCGGACCTGCGGGCCTGGTTTCCATCCGCGGACGCCTACACCGACTTCAACGCCTTCTTCGGCAGGGTCTCCGGGTTGATCAAGGAGCGCGGGTTGATCCTCTCTCCGCTCAACGTCGTGCTGTTGAGCGACGGCGTGCCCGACGTGCCGCCCGGCACGCGGCTGGCCGCGGGGGAGAATCCCTACGCGCGTGTCGACTTGAGTCCGCTCGAGTACCTGTCCCGCAGCGTCACGGTGCGGCTGCTGTACGCGAGCCCCTCGGTGGGCGAGGACTGGAAGCGACTGGTGCGCCGCAAGCGGGTCCGCCTCTGGACCGAGGAGGCCCAGGTGATGCGCGGCTGGCACATGCAGGTCCGGCCCGACGTGCCGCTCGAGCACCAGGCGGCCCTGTGGAAGTGGGTGCAGGACAACGTGGACTTCCGGGTGCGGAACTCGAACCTGTTCTAAGGGACGAGGGACGCGGGACGAGGGACGAGTAGCGACGGTTCTACCCGTCCCTCGTCCCCCGTCCCCCGTCCCCCGTCCACTACCTATCCGTCCATCACTGGACGATCACCGCCGGCACGTTCTGCTCCGCCACCAGACGGTTGAACGCCGGCACGTCGCTCGTGACGATCGCGTGCAGCCGGTCGAGCTGCGTCTTGAGCTGGGCGTCGAGCGCGTCGAATACCGCCTGGCTCGCATCGGTCGGTGGCGCGTCCGCCGACCCGACGACGCCCGTCAGCGCGGCGAGCTTGTTGTTGATGCGGATCGGGAAGTTGAGCGGATCCTCTCCGCTGCGATTCTGCACCTGGTAGATCTCGCGCTCCACCGCCTGCAGATGCGCCTTGAGGGAGTCGGCCTGCGCCCGGATCGGCGCGGCACCCGCCTGCCCCTTCACCCGCGTCGTCACGCCCTCGACCTGCTGCACCAGATCGCGGATCTGCTTGACGGC
>DATGDT010000201.1:0-2929 GCA_035310725.1 Gemmatimonadales bacterium | reverse complement strand
GCCTGGGGCGTGAGACCCCCGGCGCGGGCGATGACGTCGGAGAGCCGGTCCTTCTTGGTGCGCAGGGAATACACCCCGGGATAGCGCACCTCGCCGGTCACGGCGACGGTGCGCTGGTAATCGAAGTCGGGCTGGCGCAGGATCAGGACGTTGTCGAACGGCTGCAGCACCACTTCGGGACTGCCGCCCGCCGAAAACGGCAGCCCGGGCGGCCCGATGTAGCGTCCCAGCGAGTCCCGGTCGATGAGGTACGTGGAATCGAGCGGCACGCGAACCGTGGTCGCGAGCTGCCCCGCGGAACGGTCGGCGGGAAGGCGCGCAATCTCGGCCTCCTTGAGGTAGGCCCCGATGCGAGGGCCGCGACCCAGCAGCATCAGATCGCGCAGCGTCATGCCTTCACGCCAGGGGAAGACCCCCGGCTTGTTGACCATTCCCGCGATCGCCACGGTGTACTGCGCGGCGAGCGGCGGCAGCGAGTCCACGACGACGGAGTCGCCGTCCTCGAGCGCCACCGGTGGGACGGCGACGTCTCCCACGCTCGCGTCGCCGCTGTCGGCGGGCGCCAGCGCCACATCCACAGCACCCCGCGCCAGGGACGGCTGGCGCCGCTCGGCCGCCGGGAGATACCGGAAGATCGTCACTCGTTTTAACGCCGCGTCGGGCCGGAACCCGCCTGCCGCTCGTAACAGATCGGACAGGGTCTCCGACGGCTTGATGGCGTAGATCGCAGGACGGCTCACGGCTCCCGTGACCTGAGCGCGTAATCCGTGCGCCGGCACGAACACGACGTCGCCCGTCTCGAGTCGAATGTCCCTCTTGGTATCGCCGCGCAGCAGGTAGTCGTACAGGTCGAGGGTGTCGACCGGTGCAGCGGCGCGTCGCACGACGACCTGGCGCATATCGGCGCGGTCGGTGATACCGCCGGCAGCGTACAGCGCCGTCAGCACCGTACCGAGCGAGCTGATCTGATACGCGCCCGGCTGCGTCACCTCGCCCGTCACGTAGACCTGGTTGGCCCGCACGTTGGCGACGGAGACATCGAAATGCGTCGTGGGATTGGTGCGCCGCACACCTGAATAGACGCGGCCCAGTCGAGTGGACAACAGCGCGCGCAGCTGCTCGAGCGTGAGGTTGGACACGTAGACCTGGCCGACCTGCGGGATCAGCACGAATCCTTCCCGCGTCACCGGCAGGGTATAGCTCAGCTCCACGTCCCCGGTGAGGATGAGGACCAGCTGATCCCCGGCGCCCAGCTTGTAGTCGGGCGGCACCGGGCCTGACAGCAGGGGCAGGAACTGCGTCGTCGTGCGACGGAATGCGTCGACGCCGAACACGAGGCTCGCCGACTCCGGCTGGGCCGACGCCCGCAGCGCGCGCACGAACCCGGTGTCGACCGGAATGCTCGTGATACTCACCGAAATCGGCGGCAGCCCGATGGCCTGAATCGCCGCGACCTGGTCCATCGAGATCCCGGGCGCCGTCCCTTCCGGCTGCTCGGCGCCGAGGTACGCATCGAGCAGCGTCGGGGGGTACCCCGATGCCTGCAACCGTGAGCGGACCTGGTCGGGTGTGAGCCCGGAGCCGAGCAGGCGGTTACGGATCTGAGTGGCAAGGGCGGGGTTCTGCCGCAACGCCTGCTCGAGGGCCGCTTGGGCCTGGGAGGGCGGAGGAAGGGCAGGGTTTTGGGCACTCACTACCCCTCCCCACGCACCCAGGAGCAAAGAGCACAGAGCAGTTCGCATCCAGCGGGACTGAGTTGACGGCAAGGTTGTGCTGGTCATTGGCGCTTTAAGTTGCCGTCTAACCATTGGTGAGTCAAGATGTTATGCACGTTCTGGATGTTTTGGTTCACGCCGCGTGATTCTGGTGACGCACCCGGAGTCGGGCCGAGGCATCGTTGTCGCATGGACAAGTACCGCTCCCTTGCCGTGTGGCGCAAAGCTCACGAGGTCGTGCTCCTCATTCTACGTGCGGCGGACGCGCACTATCACCCCAGATCGAGAGCGTTGTTCGATCAGATGCGGCGGGCTGCAATCTCGGTCGAAGCGAACGTCGTGGAGGGCTATGCGCTCGGCACCAGCGCACTGTTCCGGCGGCATGTCCGAATCGCCTTGGGTTCGGCGGCAGAGACGGAATGCCTGGTGCGGATCGCAGCTGAGATGAACTACCTGCCGCCGAGCGTCATCCTTGAAGCCAACGGACCTATCGATGAGACGATCGCCATGCTCTTCGCGTTGCTGCGTCGACCCCTGCCGCAGCCAGATCGAAAATCATCACCGTAAAGAACTGCTTTGTGCTCCGTGCTCCGTGCTCCGTGCTCCGTGCTGAGGTCAGTGGTCAGAAGAAAGTCCGATACACCTCTGCCGTCCGCTCTGCCGTCCGCCGCCATGTGAACTCCTCGGCTCGCGCCATTCCCAGCGCAATCAGCGCTTCGCGGCGGTCCTGGTCCTCCGACAGCTCGACCAGCGCCTGCACGTACGCCGCCGGGTCGCGTCCCTCGACGATCACGGCCGCATCGCCTGCCACCTCGCGCAGTCCCCCCGCGCCGGACGTCACGACGGGGAGCCCCGTCGCAAACGCCTCGAGCACCGGGAAGCCGAAGCCCTCGTACAGCGACGGGAAGAGCAGCACATCGGCCGCGCTGTAGGCGCGCCGCAAGGTGCTTTCGTCCGCCCCGGGGACGCTGCGCAGCACGCGACGCAGGCCGAGGCGGTCCACGAGCTGCTCCTGGTCGGCGGTGAGGCGTCCACCGACCTGCAACAGGTGCACGTCTACGCCCACCTCCATGCGCAGGCGGGCCACGGTCTGGATGACGAGGGGGACGTTCTTGCGGTCCACGGTCGAGCCGACGTGGAGGACGACGAATGCTTCCTCCGGAATGCGCCAATCGCGGCGCCCGCGCTCGCGGCCGCCGGGGGCCTCGCGGAAG
>DATGDT010000200.1:0-14452 GCA_035310725.1 Gemmatimonadales bacterium | reverse complement strand
GAACTTGTCGGTCATGTACGTGTTCATCCCGTTCACGATCGACCACGCGCCGATGAGGAACGTGACGCCGATGAACACCCCGATCAGCGCGAAGCCGCTCTTGAGCTTCTGCGCGACGATCTGCCGGAAGGCGAGCCGGATTGCGTCGAAGACGGGCATGGGCGCGGCCTACTCGTACCGCAGCGCTTCGATGGGATCGAGCCGCGCCGCCTTGGTGGCGGGGTAGATCCCGAACAGCACGCCCGTCGCAGCCGCGGCGAACAGCGCGACGACCACCGACCCGAGCGGCACGTGCGCGGGGAGCGGCGTGGCGGCCGACACGCCGAAGGCGATGAGCGCCCCCAACACCATGCCGACCATTCCGCCGACGAGCGTCAGGGTCGCCGCCTCCACGAGGAACTGCCACAGGATCTCGCGCCGCGTGGCCCCCAGCGCCTTGCGCACGCCGATCTCCCGCGTGCGCTCGGTGACCGAGATCATCATGATCGCCACGACCCCGATGCCCCCGACCATCAGGCCCACCATGGACAGTACGATCATGAGCACGCGCACCATCATGGTCGAGCTATTGAACACCTCCAGGTACTTCTCCTGGGTCACGATGTCGAAGTTGTTCGGGTCGCTCGGCCGCAGGCCCCGCATGGCGCGCATCGCCACGGTGACGTCGTCGATCGCGCGCTGCACCGTCACGCTGTCGGCCGGCGTCACGAAGAAGTCCATCCATCCCTTCCAGTACGGCACGTTCTTGATCAGGGTGCCGTAGGGGATCAGCGCCTCGGGCCGGTCTCCCTCGCCGAACAGGCCCGTGGGCGGGTTGTACACGCCGATCACCTCGTAGGGCAGGCTGGCGATCTTGACGCGGCGCCCGATGGGGTCGAGCCGCCCGAACAGCAGGTCGGCGAGCTTCTGGTTGACCACGACCACCGGGCTGTTGGCCTTGTCTTCGATGTGCGTGAAGGAGCGTCCGGGGTAGACGTCGCCCCCCGCCACCTTGGGCCAGTCGGCGTCGCGTCCCTGGATGGAGACGGCCGTGACCCGCTTGGCCTCGTACTCCATGTCGGCCGACGCGTTCTCGTCCACCACCACGAAGTTGATCGAGGGCAACTGCTCCAGCCGGTCGGCTTCCTCGACGGTGAGCGGCGGGCGGCGGCGCCACGGGTTGGGATCGTCGGGATCCTCCGATTGCGCGCCGCCCCAGAAGCGTCCCACGTAGAACGTCTTCGGGCCCAGGGACTCGAGCATGTCGGTGAGTCCCTTGTCGAAGCCGCTGATCAGGGCGCCGATGACCATGACGACCATCACCCCGATCGCGACGCCGAGGATGGTCAGCGCGGCCCGTGCCTTGTGGGCGCGCAGCGACGCGAGGGCGATGCCGGCGCTTTCCAGCATGGGGGTCATGGGCTACTCCTGCCGCAGCGCGACGATGGGGTCGAGCCGCGCCGCCCGGCTGGCGGGATAGACGCCGGCCAGCACGCCGACGCCGCCGCCCAGCACGACGCCGAGCAGGATCGAGAACGGCGAGACGGTGGCGGGGAGCGGCGTCGCGACGTTGAGCAGAATCGAGAGCATGATGCCCGTGGCGATGCCCAGGGCGCCGCCCAGCGTCGCGATCATGGCCGATTCCGCCAGGAACTGGCGCAGGATGTCCGCCCGCCGGGCGCCGAGCGACTTGCGGATGCCGATCTCGCGCGTCCGCTCCGCCACCGCCATGAGCATGATGTTCATGATCACGATGCCGCCGACCACGAGCGAGATCGTCACCAGGCCGGGCCCGATCACGAACAGGATGCGCTGGATGCCGGCCCAGAACTTGAGGACGCCGTCCGAGGTCTCCAGCACGAAGTTGTCGCTCTGCGCGGGACGGAGGTGGCGCCGGCTCCGCATGATGCCCTCCGCCTGATCCATCGCGTTGCGCATCTGCTCGACGGAGCTCGCCTTGACGATCAGGGCGTCCACGATGCCCGGCGGATTCACCAGGTCCTGGACGCCCGAGCGGGCCGGGGCCACGGCGAAGCGGTCGAGCGAGAACCCGAACAGCTTGCCCTGCTTGGCGACGACGCCGATGACGCGATAGGGCTCGCCCCGCATCCGCAGCGTCTTGCCGATCGGGTCGCGCCCGGCGAACAGCTTCTCGGCCACCTCGGAGCCGATCACCACCACCGGCACGCCGCGGCGCGCCTCCTGGGCCGAGAACGCCCGGCCCTGCTCGATCGTGAGGTTCTTGATCTCGAAGTACCGCTCGGTCGCGCCGGTCACCTCGGCGTCGCGCACCTGCTTGCCGTTGGCCTCGATCGTGACGTTGGACGAGGACTGCCAGGCCGTGACCACCGGGACGGTGATTCCGGCGGCGACGGCCTCGGCGTCGCCGAACGTGATGCGCGGCCGGCGCGCCCAGTCGCGCCAGGTCGAATCGTCCACATTGGGCGTGAAATCGGGGCGGCGGCGGAGATGGAAGGTGTTCACCCCGATGATCGTGCCGGCGAACTTGTCCACCATGTACTGATTGATCCCGTTCACGATCGACCAGGCGCCGATCAGGAACGTGACGCCGATGAACACCCCGATCAGCGCGAAGCCGCTCTTGAGCTTCTGCGCGAGGAGTTGGCGGAAGGCGAGCCGGATCGCCTCGAGCAGGTGCACGTCAGGCGGCTTGCCGTTGGTCGGTGGCGACGAGCCCGTCGCGCAGCGTGACGACGCGGGCGGCGTGCGCCGCGATGTCCGCTTCGTGGGTCACCATGACGATGGTCTGCCCCTGGCGGTGCAGCTCGGCGAAGACGCCCATGATCTCCTGGCTCGTGGTCGAGTCGAGGTTGCCGGTGGGCTCGTCGGCCAGCAGGATGCTCGGGTTGTTCACGAGCGCCCGTGCGATCGCCACGCGCTGGCGCTGTCCGCCGGACAGCTCGTTGGGCTTGTGATCCATCCGGTCGGCCAGCCCCACGCGCGTCAGCGCGCCGGCCGCCTGCTCGTGCCGCGCCCGGGCCGGGACTCCGGCGTAGATCAGTGGCAGCTCCACGTTGTGCAGCGCCGACGCGCGGGGCAGCAGGTTGAACGTCTGGAAGACGAACCCGATCTCCTTGTTGCGGATGCGGGCCAGCTCGTCGTCCGCGAGGTCGGAGACCTTCTGGCCGTTGAGCCAGTACTCGCCCTGCGTGGGCGTGTCGAGGCAGCCCACGAGGTTCATCAGGGTGGACTTGCCCGACCCGGACGGTCCCATCACCGCCACGTACTCGTTGCGCCGGATCTGGAGGTCCACGCCGCGCAGGGCGCGCACCACCTCCGACCCCATGTCGTACTCGCGTCCCAGCTTGTGCGTGAGGATGACGATGTCCGGCAACGGCGTGTCGCCGGTGCGGAAATCCTGGACGCGGCTCACGAGCCCCCTCCCGCCCGGCGGGCCGTATCGGCCGGCGTCTTGGTGGCGCGCACGGGCGTGCCGTCCTTCAGGTCGCGGATCGCCTGGTAGGGGCCGGCGACGATCTGCTCGCCTTCCTTCACGCCGTCCAGCACCTCGAAGTACTCGTCCCCGGCGATCCCGACCTTCACCGCCCGGAACGTCGCCTTGCCGTTCGTCACGACGAAGACGCCCTCGGTTTCCTTCTTCTTGCCGGTCTGCGCGGTGTCGCGGCGGCTTTCCGGCGTGACCGGCGTGTTCTCCCGCACCGTGAGCGCGATGATCGGAATGGCGAGCGACTGCTTGCGCGTGTCGGTGATGATCCGCGCCGTGGCCGAGAGGTCGGGGCGGACGTCGGCGGGCGGATTCTCGAGCGTGATCTCCACCTCGTAATCCACCGCGCGGTCGTTCGTGCCGGTCACGGCCGTCTGCGCCAGCAACGCGCTGTTCGCGATCTTCGTCACGCGGCCCACGAACGCCGTGTCGGGGAACGCGTCGATCGAGACCTCGACCGAATCCCCGAGGTGAATGCGCACCACGTCGGTCTCGTCCACGTTCACCTTCGTCTGGATCACCGACAGATCGGAGACCGTGAGCAGCAGCCCGACGTCCTTCGAGAACGTGCCGGGCACGGCCACTTCGCCCTCTTCCACGGCCAGCCGGGTGACCCGGCCCGTCATGGGGGCGACGATGTGCGTCTTCGCGAGCTGGTCGCGCGCTTCCTGCACGCCGGCCCGTGCCTGGTCCACCTGGTGCTGGGCGGAGTTCGCGACCGCCTCGGCGACGTTGAACGCCGTCTGCGCCTGCTCCAGCTGCTCGTCCGAAATCAGGTTGGGATTCTGGCTCTTCAGCTGCTTGGCGCGCTCCAGCGCGCGCGCGGATTGATCCCGGCTCGCTCTGGATTGGACCAGCGTGGCCTGCGCGGATGCATAGTTGGCCTGCGCGCGCTGCAACCCCGCTTCGTAGATCGTCGGGTCGATCTGGAGCAGGAACTGCCCTTTCGTGACCCGATCGCCCTCGTGCACCGCGAGGCGCGTGATGCGCCCCGTGATGTCGGGACTCACGTCGACCTTGGTCTTCGGCTGGATCTTGCCGCTCGCCGTCACCGCCGCGACCAGATCGCGCCGGGCCACCTTCTCGAAGCGGACCTCCGTGCCGCGGTCGCGCTTGGCGCTGGCACTGGCGAACACGAGCCCCGCCACGAGCACCACCCCCCCGACCCCGATGAGCACCTTGCTTCCCTTGGACATGGGTCTCGTTCCTCTCCGGTTAACGCAGACGGCGGCCGACGGCCGCTTCCAGCGCGGCGACAGCCTTGTGATAGTCGTAGACCGCGCTGATGTAGTCCGTCTCGGCCCGCAGGGCGGTGACCTGCGCATCCAGCAGCTCGAAGAAGGTCCCCGAGCCGACCTTGTAGCGATCGGTGGCGAGCTGCAGCTGCTCGCCGCCCACCACGCGATTGGTGTCCTGGATTCCCACGGCCTGATACGCAGTCTGCAGCGTGTAGTAGGCCTGGCTCACCTCGGTCTGCAGGCCGAGCCCCCGCGCCCGCACGCCCTCCTCCATGTCCTGGTGCTGGGACTTCGCGACGGCGACCTGCTGCGACTGCTGGAAATTGGTCCACAGCGGCAGCGTCACCGTGAGGCGTGCCTGGAACGGCTGCCCGATGAAGTTGAACGGGAAGATGTCGTTCTGGCTCCGCAGCGCCTGCTCCTGGGACGCGGTCCAGACGAATCCGCTGCAGTCCAGTGCCGTCAGTCCGCTCGTGTTGCGGATCGTGTTGTTCTCCTGGCACGCGTTGTACTGCTGGCCCGCCTGCAGCTGGCTGCTCAGGATGATCTGGTTGAGGTCTCCCGTCTTGGCGAACGCCTGGGTGAAACCGGACCAGCCGGCCGAGAGCGACAGGGTCGGACCCCAGCTCGAGGCGGCCGCCTTGACGCCCCACGACGACGAGCGCTCGCGCGCCCGCAGCGCCGCCAGGGACGGGTTCTGTGCCTCCGCCATCGTCAGCAGCTCCTCCAGCTTCCACGCCGGGGACTGGATCGCGAACGTATCGGTGAGCTGCACCGAATCGACCACCGTCGGCGCGCTCACGCCCATCTGCTCGAACAGGCGGAGCTTCTCGACGCGCTGCGTGGTCTGCGCCCGCAGCAGCCCGACCCGGGCCTGGCCTAGCGCCACCTGCGCCTGCCGCACGTCGATCAGCGTCGCCTGGCCCACGTCGTACCGGGCCTGCGCCAGGCGCAGGAACTCCTGATCCCGCGCCAGCAGCTGCTCCGCCACCCCCACGTTGTCCCGCGCCTGCAGCACCGTCAGGTATTGCTGCGTCACGCCCGCGTCGAGCGTGGCGCGCGCACCGTCGATGTCGGCGTCGGCCGCGGTCAGCTGGGCCTTCTGCAGACCCGGCTGCGACAGGGTGGAGCCCGAGAGCGTCCAGTCGAGTCCGAGCGAGTAGCTCGAGCTCACCGTCGCGTAGGACTGCGAGAAGTTCGAGGTGAGGAAGCGCTGCGATCCCGTGCCCGAGTACCCGAGGCTCCCCTGCGCCGTCACCTGCGGGATGAGCAGGTTGGCGAAGGCGTTCCTGGTCGCCCAGGCGGCCGGTCCGCGATTGTTCAGCGTCTGGCGATAGACCGGATTGTGGTCTCGCGCGATGGCGAGGGCGTCGGTGAGCGACAGGGTGGCCGGGACGCGCTGCTGTGCCGCTGCGGTGCCCGCGGCGCACACGAGGCCCAGACAAAGCACGATCGATTTCATGCGAATCCTTGCTGACGGGCGAAGGTGATGACTCCTTCAGAACGTACCGAAGGCCACGGCCTGTACGCGTTAGGCCTCAGTCAGGTTTCGGGCTGAAAAGGCGGCAGGCCAGATCTGGAAAGCTAACTCCCTCAACAACTTCCCTGCAGGGGGCTCAGCCGGGGAGACGCTCGGCGCGGAGGCTGCGGTCGGGAATCTCGACCTTCATCAGACGCCCATCGCGATCGAGCCAGACATGCACCGGCCCCATGGGCCCGCCCGCGATGAGAATATGACGCAGCACTGCCGGATCCCGATTGACCGTCGTGGCGACGATGCCGAGATCGGTCAGCGTGAGCTCGGCGCGACTCGCCACCCGGGGCAGGATCGCGGTGACGTGGGTGGGGGCGGAGTCGGGGCTGAGGGGCGCATGCCAGGCCACCACCAGAAACAGCGAGAACACCGAGTCGTCGGCGATGACGATGTGCGGGCCGCCGGGCAGCTCGCGGGCGCGCTCCACACCGGGGAGCAGGTAGCGGATCGTGAAGCGGCCCGGTCCCGGTTGCCCGGTGATCCGCTCGGATTTGCCGTCGGCGACGACGTCGTAGGCCAGCGCGGCCGGTGCGGTGTCGGCGGCCAGCTCCAGCACGGGTGTGAAGGCCGTGGTCCGGCTGCCCGGCCCCGGCCACCGCGCCGAGGCGTCCAGCAACCATCCGCCGGCGGGGTCCCCGGGACGCCGCTCGCGGAGATGAAAGGTCTCCCGCGCGACCTGTTGCGAATCGCGGCGCACGACGAGCACTCCCTCGTCGATCACGCCGCCCGGGATCTGGGCGAGCGCGAGGGCCGCGGCCAGCGGGAGGCTGATCACGCTTCGGCACCGGCGAGAACTCGCGTGGCGACACGCTCCCGGATCATCTTATAGAGGCGTTCGCCCTTCTCGGCCGTGGCGAGCGTGGGGCGGCCCAGCGAGCCCGGCGACAGGGCGGGGAGCGGAGCGGTCAGGCCGCGGACGTGGCGGCGCTCCACGCGGCCGGTCGGCAGGAAATCGCGCGCCTGGTCCATGCGAACGAGTTGCGGCGCCAGGTAGAGCAGCAGCGACGTATCGAGCTCCCCGCCGTGCATCGGGGACTCGGGGTCCAGCAGCAGATCTCCCACGTCGAGGGCGAACACGTCCACCGTGAAGACACGCGCGCGATTGGTCCGCAGGGTGCTGAGGGCCTCCTGGTGGGGATCGTGCCCGTGGGCCGTCAGGATGATGAACTGCTCGACGCCGGCCTCCTCCCATGAGCCGAGCAGATCGTTCATCCAGCGGTGCAGCGTCTTGCGGCGTACCATCGCGTTGCCGGGGAACGGCCGGCGCGTGGCGGTGTTGACGCCGTATTCGACCGTGGGGGCGCGCAGCACGGCGAACTCCGCCGAGAGGTCGTCGGCGAGCCGTTCGACGATGATGGTATCACAGCCCAGCGGCAGGTGCGGTCCGTGCTGCTCGCACGTTCCCACCGGGATGAGCAGGCGGGGATCGCGCGCGAGGGCGACACGGATGTCATCGGGAACGAGGTGCTTCAGGTGCAGCGGCGCGCTCATTCGTTGATCGCCGGTGTCCTGGCCGCGCTCGCCGCCGCCGAATGGCTGCGAGGGCTTGCCTCGTGGTGGGCGTGGCTCGCCGGTCTCGCCGGCCTGGCGGCGGCGCTCCTGGCGGTGCGCACCCTCGTGGTGGAACGGCCGCGACCGGGGGAACCCGGCCGTCTCGTGCCGGCGCTGGCCGCGCTCGCCTCTCTCGTGCTGGGGCTCGTGCTGGTGCTCGGACGCCACCGCGTGCGGCAGATCGAGTGCTGCTGGCCGGCGATGCGCGAGGCGCGCGTGACGAAGGCGTCCAACGCGCTCGAGGCGACCCTGTCCGACGCGATCACGGAGGCCCGGCGACTGGCCGAGCGCGCCGGGGCCGCTGCCGGACTGCCGCGTGTCGACGCGTTCGACCGCCTGGCGGCCGCCGTCGCCGCCGGGCCGGCCGACCTGGAGCGTGGCGTGATCGTCTTCGACGCCGATGGACTGCCGTACGCCTGGGCGGGCCGGCATCGGGCGGTGCCGCTGCCGGATACGGCGGAGCTGCGCGCGGTCATCACTCCATTCTACGTCACGCTCGAGGCCAGGCGCCAGACACCGAACGGTCGCACCGCGGTGGGGACCGTGTTGCTCGACGCGGCTCCGGCCGTGGCCGATCGCGGCGGCGCGCTCTCGGTGCGATTCGCGCGCACCCACGGCATCGGGCTGCGCTTCGCCGCGGCGCGCGTCGCGCCGTCCGATTCCGACGTGTTCGATTTCTGTCCCACCGGCTGCAAGAGCGGCGACACGCTGTTCAGCGTCACGCCCGCGCCGCCGTCCCAGGGGGATGCGAAACTCGCGGCGCTCGCGGGCGTCGCTGGCCAGGCAGGTCTCGCGCTGGCGGCGGCGCTCGCGCTGCTGCTGGCCGCCGCCCCGCCGGGACGGTGGCGCTGGCTGGTCGTCCTGGTCGCCGTCTGGACCGCCGCGCGCGCGTTCTTCGGGCCCGCGGTCGTGCCGCCCGCGTTGTTCTCGCCGGCGACGTTCTATCGGCCGTTGCTGCGCGACTTCAGCGCCTCCGCCGGCGCGCTGCTCGCCGTGGCCAGTCTCGGGCTGCTGGGCGCCGCCGTGCTGTGGCGCCGCGGCGTCGCACGCCGCTGGTGGGGCATCGTGCTCGCCGCCGCCCTGCTGCTCTACGCTCCCTATCTCGTGCGCTATCTGGGGCGCGGCATCGCGCCGCCGGCGACCGGTGTGAGCTTCGGACTCTGGCTTTCCTGGGAGGCGGCGCTCGCCATCGCGAGCATGACCCTCGTGCTGCTGGCGGCCGCCCTGGTGCGGAGCGGCGTCGAGCCCACCCGCGTGCCCTGGACCGTGGCCGCGTCCTGCATGTGGGCGCTCCTCGCCGGCGTCGCGGGGCTGTGGCTGTGGAGTCCGTCGGGTGCCTGGCCGGAGTGGTACACGTTCCTCTGGCTGCCGGCGCTGGCCGGCGCCGTCGTCCCGGCCCCGCGCCGCTGGGCCCTGCTCGGCATCGCCACCGTGGCGGGCACCGCCGCAGCGCTCGTCACCTGGGGCGCCAGCGTCGAGGGCCGGCTCGCGCTCGCGGTGCGCGACGCGCAGCGCCTGGGGGACGAGCCCGATCCGCTCGCGGTCGCCGAGCTCGAGCGACTGGGCCGCGATGTCCTCTCCCAGGCCGCGCCGGCGTCCGCCGCGGACCTGTACGCCGTGTGGGCCGGTTCGCCCCTCGCCGTGGAGGATTACCCCACCGTCCTGGCAACGTGGACCGCGCGGGGAGATGAAATCGCCGAGCTGCGGCTCGCGGCCGTGGATCTCCCGACGGCGTTGCTCGCCGCCCTGGCACGCTCCGATTCGGGCGGCGGCATGCGCGTCGAGAAGCTGGATCGGGTCCCCGGCGTGCACTACGTGCTCACCACGAGGATGGCGGGTGACGACGTGCTCACGGTGGGCGTCGGCCCGCGCTCGCGCTACGTGCCCGCGAGCCGCGTCGCCCGCTTCCTGCGGGGTGAACGCGCCGTCGAGCCGCCCTACACCATCGCCCTGTCCCTGCCCACGGAGGCCGTCGAGCCGGCGCGTGTGCAATGGCTCCGCGCCGGTTGGACGGCGCGCGGCGACCGGCTGGTCAACCTGCCGGGCGGTCCGCGGCACGTGCACGTGCGCGTGGATCTGCGCGGTCCGTGGGTGCTGCTGGTGCGCGGTGCGCTCGTAGTGCTGTTCGACGTCGCCCTGCTCGCCGCCGCCTGGGCGCTGAGCCGCATCGTCGCCGAAGGGTGGGCGCCCCGCCGTCCGTCGTTGCGCAACTTGCTGGCGAGTTACCGGGGACGACTCACCCTCGCGCTCGCCGCGTTCTTCATCGCGCCGGTGCTCGCCTTCGCGGTGTGGAGTTTCTCGCGTCTCAACGACACCGTGCACTCGAGCGGGGACCTGTTGATTCGTCAGACGCTGCGCGACGCAGCGGCCAGCGCCGGCGAACCACCTCCCGCGTCCAGCACCGGCCTCGCGGCCGCCGTCGCCGACCTGGGCCGGCGGCTCGATGCGGACCTCTGGATCTACCAGGGGGGACGGTTGGCGGGCACCACCGCGGACGTGCTGACGGAGCTCGGCCTCGTCGATCCGCTGCTGACGCCGGCGACCTACCGTCGCCTGATGTTCGAGGATGAAACCGAGACGACGGTCGATGTGCGGACCGCGGGCCGGCCCACCCGGGTGGGCTACCGCGTCGTGGCCAGCGGCCCGGCGGGCGACCAGGTGGTGCTCGCCGCGCCGCAGCTGCTGGATGACGAGACGGTGCGCCGGCGGCAGGAGGACCTGGCTATGGTCCTGGTGCTCGCGACACTCGCGGGCATGATCGCCGCCGGGAGCCTCGCCCGGGTGACGGCGCGAACCCTGGCGCAGCCGGTGGCGGCGCTGCGTGAAGCCGCGCTGGCGGTGGGGCGGGGCGCCGCTCCGCCGCCGTTCCCGTCCGATGCGCCGCGTGAATTCACCCCCGTCCTTTCCGCATTCGAACGCATGGTGCAGGACGTCCGGCGCAGCCAGGCGGCGCTCGAGGAGGCCCGCCAGCGCACCGCGCAGGTCCTCGCCAACGTCGCCACCGGCGTCGTGGCCGTCGATGGCGAGCTGCGCGTCACCATGGCCAATCCCCGCGCGGCCGAGCTGCTGGGCGTGGCGCTCGACCCCGGCGCCTTCGTGGACGCGAGCACCACGCGGGAATGGGCCCCGCTGTGGAGTGTCGTGCGGGAATTCCTCCGCACCCGGGCGGAGACCATCGTGGAGCGGGAGCTGGCGATCCGCGACCGCAGCGTCCGCGTGCAGCTCGCCCCGCTCGGCGCCCCGGGCGACGGCTGCGTCGTGGCGCTCGACGACACGACGGCGCTGGGCCGGGCGGCTCGCGTCCTCGCCTGGGGAGAGATGGCCCGCCAGGTGGCCCACGAAATCAAGAACCCGCTCACGCCGATCCGCCTGGGGATCCAGCATCTCGAGCGCGCCTGGGGACGGAGCGGCTTCGAGCGCACGCTGCAGGAGACGTCGCAGCGCATCCTGGCGGAAATCGACCGGCTCGACACCATCGCCCGCGCCTTCTCGCGCTTCGGCGCCCCGGCCGCCGAGCAGCCCGCGCTCGAGGCGGTGGATCTCCATGGACTCGCCCGCGAGGTCGTGCAGCTCTATGCCCTGGGGGATGAGGCCGACGGCGCGCGCGTCACCCTGGCGGGGGAGCCGGGATCGCCGGCACAGGCGCGCCGCGACGAGGTCAAGGAAGTGCTGGTGAACCTGGTGGAGAACTCGCGCATCGCGGGCGCGCGCGACGTGCGCGTCGCGCTGGACGAGGGGGGCCTGCGCCTCAGCGTCATCGACGACGGCCGAGGCATCGCCCCCGAGGCGCTGGGACGCGTGTTCGAGCCGACCTTTTCCACCACCTCCAGTGGCTCGGGGTTGGGCCTGGCCATCGCCCGCCGGCTGGTGGAGAGCTGGGGGGGCATCATCACGCTGACGAGCGCCCCGGGACAGGGCACCACCGTCCGCATGGTGTTGCGACCAGCGCCCCCGGCGGCTCCGCCCCCCCCTGGAAGCCCCCGCCGGACTGGTGCGCGGTGACCCGTCTCACGACATTGTAGCCCGTCGGATGCCACCATTCCTCCCTGTTTTCCTTCGAGGTGGATCGTGCGGCGTGCCGTCGTACTGGCCGGGTCGGTCGTCGGGCTCCTCGCCGGGGCGGCTCCGGCGCGCGCTCAACTGTCGTTCGATGCGCGACGCACCGGTATGGCGGGCGTCAGCCTCAGCCGCGACGGCGCGCTCGGGCAATACAACCCGGCCTATCACGCCGTTCCGGCTCGTTCCGGCCGGTCCGCCAAACTCACCATTCCGATCCCGCTCGGCCTGTTCCAGGTCCTGAAGGACAGCGCCGCCTTCGACGTCCACAAGTCCTACTTCAACGCCATCGCCCTGGCGGAGTACGTGCTGCACCCGCCGCTCTTCCTCGAGGTCAAGAAGGTCCCCGAGCCCACGAACGACGTCGAGTTCACGATCGGCCGCAACGCGCTCCTCGTGGATCTCGGCTCCTCGGCGCAGCTGGTGCCCACGGACCGGTTCGGGTTCGGCGGGGAGAGCCGCCTCTTCGACATCGGGCCCACCATCAAGGGAGTCCACGTGGGCGTGTCGGGCTGGGAGGACCACGAGGTGGGGTTTCGGCTCGACAGCGCGCTGCTCGGATTCCTGCGACTCCAGGACTCCGCCCGCACCAACACCCTGTACGGGAGCAACGGCGACGGCCTCATGCAGGCCGGCATCGCGCCGACGCTGGGCTACTCCGGACGTCTCTGGGGAGACAGTTCGCGGGGGATCTACGCCGGCGCCGCGCTTCACTATTACCTCGGTGCCGCCTACGCCTCCGTCCGCGGCACGGCCGGCATCGTGACCGGGGATACGCTGTTCGCGGGATCGAACCTGGTCACCCCGACCGTCGATGGCCGGGTGCAGTACTCCAAGGCCGGCAATGCGCCCGGACACGGCTTCGGCACCGACATCGGGTTCGTGTACGTGACCGGGCCGGTCGAAGTCGGCCTGGGCGTCAACAACCTCGGCGCCACCCTCACCTGGTCGGACACGCGTGCCGACAGCGTCTACCTGGACACCGCGACGAACAAGCTCGCCTCGCAGTTCGTGGCGAATCACTTTCGGAGCAAGACGCGGCTCCCGGTCACCTACGTGGCCAATGCCTCGCTCGACCTGGGCACCAACACGACGGCCGGGGCGATGGTGCTCAACAACGGTCGCGGGACGAGCATCCAGCTGGGCGTGGAGCAGCGCGTCGGGCCACTGGCGCTGCGAGGCGGCGTGGCGCGCGATCAGCGCAAGCGGGTGCAGATCGGCTGGGGAACGGGGGTGCGCTTCGGGCCGCTGAGTCTCGACGTCGGCTTCCTCACCCATTCGAGCGCGCTCTCCAACGCGCGCGGGATCACGATGGCCACCTCCATTTCGATCTACTGATGCCGGCGCCCCGGCGTTCACGCTTCCTGGTCGCCGCCTTCGCCCTCGCCGTGGCGTGCGGCGAAGGACGTCTGATCTTCGACGTAGACGTTTTCAGCTTCCTCCAGGGCGTGGGGCAGGACTCGCTCCCGTACCTCGCTCCTTCGCCGCTGCCCGACACGATTCCGGTGCAGCAGGTCAACGGACTCGTGACCGGTCTCGGTTCGTCCGTGGTAGAGTCGGTCACCGTCAGCGGGGCGGTCGATTTCGTCAATGCGACGGGCACCGGGACGGTGGGGCTGAAGATTTACTTCGACACCGTGCCGGCGCTCTACGCCGATACGCCTGCCGTGATCGTGGTGCCCGTGAACGTGACGCCCGGGGCCACCAGCTCGACGCCGTTCCAGGGCACCGTGCCGGCGGTCCTGAATCAGCGCCTGCTCAACACCACGATCTACGTCGGCATGCGGGCGCTCGCGACCGCCACCTCGGGTACGGTGGCCGGGAAGGCGCACCTGACGGCGCTGCGACTCCGCATCGTGGTCCAGGACAAACTGGTCAATTGAGGCCGGCTCTCTAGCCACGGGGTGCGCCGGATGCGAGATTCCAGCCCACCAATGACGCTCCCTAGGTGAGCGAAAGCGACAGCCCGGCTGGGCATTCCGCGGGGCTACGGCGGCCGGGCCGCCGTAGCCTCGCGGCGTTGCTGTCGGTAGCCATCCTCGCGACCTGCACCAGCGACCGGACCCCCACCGGTCCGGGGGCGGGGGGGGCGGGGGGGCGCGGCTATCTGGCGATCCGTCCGGTGCTCGCCTCGCCGGTGAACATCGCCGCCTTCGGCCTCACCATCGACAGCCTGCGCGTGGCGGCCATCCGTCCGGTCGCCGACACGGTCGTCGACACGACGGTCTTCTTCGATCCCAACGCGGCCAGTCTGTCGCTCAGCCTCTCGGTGCCGCTCCTGTCGTCGCCCGAGACGTTCGTGCTGCTGCTCCAGCTGCGCGCCGGCACGCGCGTCCTGTTCTCCGGGCTCGATACGGTCCAGATCACCACGGGACCTCCCGATACCTCGTCGGCCGCCAGCGTCACGCTGAAGTACACGGGTCCCGGGGCGGGGCTCACCAGCCTCCACGTCGCCCCGGTCGATTCCGTCGTCCGTGAAGGTCAGACCCAGCAGTTCCGGGCGACCGCCGACTCGAACGGCGTGCCCGTCGATTCCTTCTATGTCAGCTGGTCCTCCAGCAACGCCGGCCTGGCGACGATCAACGGCCTCGGCGTGCTGCAGGCCCCGAACGCGCGCGGCGTCGTCTT
>DATGDT010000199.1:0-2053 GCA_035310725.1 Gemmatimonadales bacterium | reverse complement strand
CAGCGCCAGATTCATGGCCTGCACGGCCTGTCCGGCCGCTCCTTTGACCAGGTTGTCGATCGCCACGCTCACCTGCAGCTCGTGCCCGTCTTCGGTCGCGGTCGCATACAGCTGCGCGTCGTTGGTGCCCACGACGTGGGTCAGCTCGGGCGGCGCCTTGCGCACCCGCACGAACGGCCGTCCCGCATAGGTGGAATCGTACGAGGCGGCCACGTCGCCGCCGTGCTCCAGCCGGGCGTGCAGCGTGAGGTAGATGCCGCGCACGAACGGGCCGGCGTGCGGGACCAGACGGGGAGCGGGACGGTTCCCGCCACCGGTCCAATTGCGCCATTGCTCGGTGATCTCGGCGTCGTGCCGGTGACCCAGCACGCCGTAGGCGAACACGTTGTGGGCGCGCGCGGGGTGGTGCGTCGTGGGCTTCGGCGCGACGCCGGCGCCGGAGCTGCCGGTGATGGCGTACAACGCGGGCGCGGCCGGAAGGTCGGTTCGGGCGAGTGGGTAGAGCGCGAGCGCCGCAGCTGTGGCGAAACAGCCCGGTACCGCAATGGCGCGGGCGCCGTGCAACGATTCCCCACACACGTCGGCCAGTCCGTAGACGAAGCGCGAGCGCAGGGCAGGCGCCGCATGGGGTCCGTAATAGCGCTCGTACAGGGCGCTGTCGCGTACGCGAAAGTCGGCGGCCAGATCCACCACGAGCCCGGGATCGGCCGCGAAGATCTCCCCCGCGACCTTGGACGACTCTCCGTGCTCGAGCGCCAGGAAGACGACATCCCGTCCCCGCGCGGCGTCGGCGGGAGCGGCGTCCAGGAACGTCGCGTCGCCGCGAGCGGCGAGCGCCGGGTGGACGTCGGACCAGAGGCGGCCGGCCTGACTGCGGCTCGCCGCCACGCATTCGGTCACCTCGGGGTGCTGGGTGAGCAGCCGCAGCAGCTCACCGCCGGCGTACCCGCCGGCGCCGATCACCGCGACCTTCATGCCGCGGCCGTCGACGCGGGCTGCACCGCCACGCGCTCGAGCAGCGCGTCGCGCACCACGCCGACCAGGGCGGGCGCCTCGCGCAGCGCATTGTGGGCCGGGAGCCCGAGCGAGTCGCGTACGTACTTGCGGCCGACTTCGTTGTCGGTCGCGGGCCCGCTGATCACCGTGATCGGGAGCCGGAAGTCGTTCTTGTAGAGCTCGGCCGCCCCCCAGCAGGCGACCGGGTCCGGGGCGCACATCACGTGCACGGCGCCCACCGCCATCAGCTCGCGATCGTGCAGGATGTCCTGCACCCCGTACTCGCCCAGAATGCCGTCACCCAGCTCGGCCACGATGACGTCGGGCCGGCCGCTCGGCAGAGCCGCGAGACGATTGAAGATGGCCTTCGCGACCGGGACCGTCATTCCCGCGTGGGTGCTGGCAGCGCCCGCGTCGTTGAATGTCAGGGCCGCAACCGCACCGGCATCCTGCATGGCCAGGGAATCGCGCATCAGCGAGACCCCCGTGAGCTTCGCGGCCGCCACGCGCAGCCCGCTGCGCGACAGTCCGCGCACCAGCTCCGTGGCCGCCGCCGTCTTCCCCGCGTTCATGCACGTTCCGGCGACGTACACCACCGGCACCGTGCAGTCCAGCCGCTCGGCGGGAGGAATGGCGTGATCGCGAATGTGCGCCGGGCGCCCGATCCGGTCGCCCAGCTCGGGGAAGGCGAGCACCGCGCCCAGCACCTCCGCCTTGAACGGCGGGCCGATCTCGGGATTCGCCGAAGTGCAGATGCCCAGGATCCCGCCCAGGTTGAGCACGTGGAGCACATCGCCCACCGCGATGTGATCGGGGACCACGCCGGCATAGCCGCGCAGCGCGCGCCGCTCTCCCAGGGTGCCGGCCAGCACGTCGCCGGCGCGCAGCGCGAGCATGCGGCCGCTCGTGTCCTCGACGGTGTTGTAGGTGCTCTTGTCCTCGAGGATCCGGACGGCCAGGATGTAGCCCTCCTCGGCCACGATGGCGTCGCCCACGATCACCTCGCGGGGCAGCGCGGCGTTCTTGGTGCTGCTGGAAATGCGGTCCAGCCGAATCC
>DATGDT010000198.1:0-15596 GCA_035310725.1 Gemmatimonadales bacterium | reverse complement strand
GGCGCACCTATTCGGTGCCAACGATTCGGAGCATAGCCCTCATCTGGTGACCGCAGAATGTGTGATCTACGACCGTTCCCCCACTTCCCGTTTGGGGTATAGAGTTGCCGGAGGTGCACCATGCATACGAGACTCGTCCTGGGGATCGCGGCCCCCGTACTCGCAGTGGCCGGTTTCATCGCCGCGATCGTACCCGATACCGATCCGGACGAACGGGAAGTGACGATCCCGGCCGGCGCGACGCTCGTCGCGGTGCTGGCCGATCCGCTGTCCACCGCCCGCAGTCTGCCCGGCGATGAGATCGAGCTCCGCACGGTCGAGCCGCTGCACGTGCGCGGCGCCGACGACATCCCCGCCGGGATCCTGATCCACGGCACGGTCCTCGAGGCTGTTGCGGGCGGCCGCGCCGAGGAGGCGCCGGCGATCAGTGTGCGCTTCAACGAAATGGAGATTGACGGCGACGAGCACGCGATCGCCACCGAGGAATACCGCTTCGGCACACTCGTCGAGCGAGTCGCGAGCAGGCAGCTGTTGCTGCCGGCCGGCGAGCGGATGAGCATCCGGCTGACCCGCCCCGTGACCGTGGAATACCATCTGGCCGCGAGGGCAAAAGCGGCGGAGTAGTCCCGAAGAGGCGCGCCGGCGGTCCGGGTATCTTCCCGGATCCATGGGATCACGACCCAAACCGCCGGCGCGCCACCATGTGTACGTCATCGAGCTGTCGCGTGACGTCCTGCGACACGCCAAGTTCCGCCGCGCCAACCCGCATCACGACCCTGCCAAACCCTGCCTCTATGTGGGAATGACGGGACTCGATCCCGAGACCCGGTTCGACCGGCATCGCTACGGCGTGAAGGACAACCCCTACGTGCGACGGTACGGCATCCGGCTGCGGCCCGACCTCTACGCCGAGCTCAATCCGCTCACCTATGCGGCGGCCCAGCGGATGGAGCGCGTGCTGGCGGGGGAGCTGCGGGCGGATGGGTATGCGGTGTGGCAAAAGTGACGCAATCGAGGGCGCGTCAGGGCGCCTCCACCGCCTCGACGGGAAGGTCGAGCCACACCGCGTGCGGAGCGCCATTTTCACGCACGAGCACGCCAGTGACACGTCCGGCAGAGTAGGCGGACAAGAGATAGACGACGGCGCTCCGACTCGTCCGAGGCTCGACCCGCTCCGCCACGGCCCCTTTCGGCTGCGCCGGGAAGAACGTCCCGGCCACAGGCGTCAAGCCACCGCTCGTGCGGCTGCGCAGTCGCAACTCCACTCCCTGGGCGACGCGAACGGCATGAACCGCCAGTCCTACGGTGTCGCGAGGCATGGTCGCGCGCAGCAGAGCCTCGAGTCCACCCCAGCGCGGCGAGGGCTCCATCGCTCCCGTCGTGACCGGGAAGATCAGCCTGACCTCGCGGCTCTGGGGAACGCAAATCTCACGGCAGATCCCCCACTGCAATCGTGCGAGGAGGGTCACCGAACCATGCGCGGCGCCGGGGGCAACGCGCAGGGTCTGGAGCGCGGCCGCGACGCCGCGGTAGATGTGGGACACGACCCCCGCCGCGTCGTCCCGCTGCGGCACCGACCATGTGACCGCACCGGCCTCGATCGTCGCCGGGAGCGTCCACGAGAGGGTCGTCGGGAGTCCGCTCTGCCCCGGGTTAACCCAGCCCAGGTGCCATCCGTCGGGGATGTCCAGGCGCGCCGCCACGCGGAACGACGCTCCCGCCCGCAAGGTCACGACGTCGGGAACGAGCGAAACGCCGACTTCCGGCACCTGCTCGACGGGCCCGGCGGCGAGCGTCATCCACGCCCACGGCAAGAGCAGCGCGCCGGCACTGCGCCCGCGACGGGCACTCACGGCGCCGGCAGGCTCCGCTGCAGCGTACCGAGCAAGCGGTCGCCCCTTAGCTCCTCGTCCGTGGCGAGGATGTGCCCGTCGGGACCAACCAGCGCCGCGCGCGGGATGAACACGATCTCGAACTGTCGCATCACGGGGCTGTCGAACATGCCGGGCACGAACGCGTGCAGCCACGGCATCTTCCACTGCCCGGCGCGAAACTTCGTCACGTCCTCGGGGGCACGGTCGAGCGACACGCTGAGGATCTGCAGCCCGCGGCGGGCGAGCGAATCGTAGGCCGCGTGCAGGTCAGGCATCTCCCCAATGCAGGGACCGCACCACGTGGCCCAGAACTCGAGCAGATACGTCTTGCCAAGCATCGAGGCTCTGGTGTACGCGACGCTCGAATCGCCCAGGGCGACCAAACGGAAGTCCGGGATCTCCGCCCCGACCCGGAGGACGCGGTCGGGAGCGAACCGCGCCTTGAGTACAGCGACCATCGGCGCATCGGGATATTCAGCCAGCAAGCGCTCGTAGTAGTCATTCGCACGCACGTCATCCTTCAGCAGCTTGAGGAAGTAGACTGCAGTGGCCAGAGCGTCGGCCCGGACGCCGGGATCCGGATGGCGTGCGACGAGGGTGTCGAGAAAGTCCACCGCCCGCCGGACGACGGTGCTGTCCTTGAAGAGCTCCCTGGGTCCCTGCCCCGGATGTTCCAGCTTCGCTGCCGCAGTCACGAGCTGACTGGGCTGCTGGCTGACGTCCCGGAGGGACCACCACGGCGAGTCGGGCGGGATCTCACGGGTCGCGCGGCGCACAACCGACGTGTCGATCGCACCCCCCAGATCGGAGACTTCGAGCGCCGTGAAGAGATAGAGCTGCTTCAGGAGGGGATCTCGCTCGCCCGCCAGCCGGGCCCCCAGATCGCGGACCGTGGGCGTCCAGTTGAATCGCAGGGAATCATGCCGGCTTCGCGCCGAGTCCGACGCGTCGAAGTACGCCCGCAACCAGCGCCGGGTCGTATCGTAGGCCTCCGCCAGCCGGGCCACCTGTGAATACGGATCCCGGAACGTGATGCGCCGCGTACTTGGACGCCGGTCCAGGCGGCTCGGATCGAACACGATGGTGGCGTGGCCGTGCTCGACCTTCAGCACCGAACGGTAATCCCCGCCCTCGTCGTAGACGTAGCGCACCGCGTCGGTCCCGTTGATGCTGTGCCCTGGTCCCGCGAGGCCGACCAGCTGATACGCGACCGTGTCCGCCGTAGACTCGACATCGAGGGTGTAGCGCCCATCGGGTTGCCGCGCGAGGCGGCGTCCGGTGCCGAAGTTGAACTGGTTCCAATCCCCGATGGCGGTGATACTGTCGAGACTCCCCGTGTACTCGTAACGCCGCAACCTGACATCGAGCACAATCGTGGCCGGCGGCGCGAGGACCATGGGAACCAGCGCGTTGGTATGATCCACACCGGTGAACCGAAGAAACACGGCGCCGGTGGCTGCCGTCGCGATCGCATAACGGCCGTCCGGCTCGACGAGCGATCGCGCGAGCGGCGCACCGCTCGAGGGCCGCTCGAGGTGCACGTGCGCCAACTTCAGCGGATGACCCTCGGGATCGAGCACCGTACCGGTGATGACGGTTGGCGGCGGCGCTTGGGCCGGAAGGGTCGAAACCAGGAACCAGGCGAGCGACCAGGCGGGGACGACGGCGAGGCGGTTCATCGGTGGACCTCTTGAGGAAGCTGATCCCGACCCTAGTCTACCGCACCAGCGGGGGCGGCGCCGTCAGACGGAGACCGACAGGAGAGCGCGCCTTGTCCTGCCGGCCATCGCGGGGTAGACTGACCACCGCACCACAGGGTGCACCCCGTCCGCGGGAAGGGATCATCCCACCTGTGCAGGCTCGCAGCACACAATCGGCCTCTCTTCAGCCCACGCCGGCGGACACTGGGCACGCACGAAGGGAGGAGTCATGACCCGCCGGCTGCCGGACCGTCCCGATTTCGATCACCTGAAGAAGCAGGCAAAGCAGTTGTTGCGCGGCCTCGCGTCGCGCGACCCGCAGGCGCTCGAGCGTTACCGCGCCACCCTCTCCCGCCCTGCTCCTGCCGAGCCCAAGCTGGCCGATGCCCAGCACGCGCTCGCCGTGGAGTACGGCTTCACGAGCTGGCCGAAACTCAAGGCGCACGTGGAAGAGATCGGGACCTCGGCCGACCCTGTGGCCGCGCTCGTGGCCGCCATCAAGGCGAACGATCCCGCGGCTGCGCGCCGTGTCTTGCACGACCATCCCGAACTCAAGGCCCGGCTGGACGAGCCACTCCCCGGATTCTCCTTTGGGGCGACCCCGTTACTCGCCGCCCTTCCCTCGGGCAACCGGGAGATGGTCGCCCTGCTGCTCGAAGCCGGGGCGGACATCAACCAGCGCAGCCACTGGTGGGCCGGGAGTTTCGGGGTCCTGGACGACGACCACGGGCTCACCCCGTACCTGATCGAGCGTGGTGCGCGCGTGGACGTCCACGCCGCCGCCCGCCTGGGCATGATGGACCGGCTCGCCGAGCTGATCGCCGCCGATCCCGACTTGGTGCACGCGCGGGGAGGTGATGGGCAGACCCCGCTGCACTTCGCCCCGACGATCGACGTCGCGGCCTTCCTGCTGGACAAGGGCGCGGACATCGATGCCCGCGACGTGGACCACGAATCGACGCCGGCCCAGTACATGGTGCGCAGCAGGCAGGACGTCGCGCGCTACCTGGTGCGCCGCGGCTGCCGGACCGATCTGCTCCTGGCCGCGGCGCTGGGGGACGTGGATCTCGTGCGCCGCCATCTGGACGAGAATCCCGAATGCATCCGCATGAGCGTCTCGGAGCAGTGGTTCCCCAAACGGAATCCGCGCAGCGGCGGCTGCATCTACATCTGGACCCTGGGCGGACACAAGACCGCGCACGTCGTCGCCCGCGAATTCGGCCACGAGGACGTGCTGCGCCTGCTGATGGAACGCAGCCCGGAAGAGCTGCTGCTCGGCCTGGCCTGCGAGCTGGGTGACGAGACGCAGTTCCGCAACCTGCTGGCGAAGCGCCCCGACCTGTCGCGCACGCTCACCGACGACGACAAGCGCAAGCTCGTCAGTGCGGCGGAGAGCCGGAACACCAACGCCGTTCGACTGATGCTCGCCGCGGGATGGCCACTCGACGCGCGCGGCCAGAGCGGCGGGACGGCGCTGCACTGGGCATCCTGGCACGGCAACCTGGAGATGGTGCGGGAGATACTGCGCTACCATCCCTCCCTCGATGTGAGGGGGGATGACTACGACATGCCTCCGCTCGGCTGGGCATTGCACGGCTCCGAGAACAGCTGGCACAGGGAGACAGGGGACTACGTCGGCGTGGTCGAGGCGCTGCTGGCGGCAGGGGCCAAGGCGCCGCCGCTCACCGCCGAGGTCGAGGTGAGCGACGCGCTGCGGGAGGTGCTGAAGCGCTCCGCCGGGCGGACTTAGCGGGAGTCGTTCTCCCCGAGCCGCCCCGTCGTCAGCTCCGTGACGATGCGCCGTGCCCCGTACACGCTCGCGAGCGCCGCCTGGATCGCGCGCACGTCCACCATCACGTTGCGGCCGCGCTCGGGGAGATAGATGTAGTCGCGCACCAGGGCGTCGATGTTGCGGTCGAAGTTGAGGCCGACCACGCGCAGGTCCTTGGTGACGACCGGGCTTCCCGAGTTGCCGCCGTAAGTGTCGGCGGTCGAGACGAAGTCGAGCGGCGTTCCCAGGTCGAGGCCGGCGGGCGGCGTGCGCCAGCGATAGGGGAGATCCCACTCGCTCCCGGCCCCGTTGGCCCGGAAGCGGTCGTACATCCCGTAGAATGTGGTGAACGGCGGGGCGAGCGTGCCATTGTAGGCGTAACCCTGCACGACGCCGTCCGCGATGCGCGGTGAAAAGGTGCCGTCGGGGGGAACGTTCCGCCCGTAGACGGCGAACCGGGCACGCCCCAGGTCGCTCGCCAGCCCGCGCTCCTCGGCGGCGAGGGCGACGAAGTCTCGATTGAAGGCCTGCAGGGCGGGCAGCAGCGCCCCCACCAGGCGCAATGCCGGATCGTCGCTCGAAAGTCCGGCGGAGAGGGCCTGGTCGGCCCGGGTCGAGTCGGCGAGCGCCGAGGTCCGCAGCAGCAGGTCTGCGGCCGCCTCCGGCGTGGGCTGCCCCATGAGGGCGGCCGCGGCGAGCGCATGCGCCGGACCATAGGCCCGCACGATGTCGCCCAGCTCGAGGGCCAGGAAGCTCTTTTCGAGCGCCGGCGGCAGGTCGCCGACCGCCCGCGCGCGCCGGCTGAACACCGCCGCCGAATCCGTCGGGGCACCGGCGATGCGCGCGGCGCTCAGGGCCCTCCGGGCGAGTGCCGATCCCGCGAAACCGTTCCCGAAATAGAAGAACGCGCGATAGGGCGCCGCGAGCGTCGCTTTGCGCCGCTGCACATCCGCCATGCGCTCGAGCAGCCGGCCGTATCGGTCTTTCAGCTCGCGGTGCACCGCGAGACTTTCCCCGAGCTGGCGCTCGGCGTCGCGCCGCCGCGCCAGGATGACGGGATCGAGCAGCGCACCGAGACGTCCCTGGGACGACTTCAGGCTGTTGGACACGCCGAACATCCAGTTGCGCATGTCGAGCGAGTCGCCCGTGGCTCTGTGCCCGTCGTAGAACGCGTGGAGTGCCTGGAGCCGGGAATCGAGAAACCAGACCTGGGCCGGCACGCTCACCGCCCGCTCGTATTCAAGTTGCGACACCGCCTTGAGGCGGGAGGTCGAGCCGGGGTTGCCGATCACGAAGACCGGATCGCCGGGCTTCACGCCGTCCGAGCCCCACCGGAACCAGCTGGAGGTTTCGTACGGCTTCCCGTCGGGCCCGTAGATCCGGATCACCGAAAAGTCGAGGGCATACCGCGGATAGGTGAAGTTGTCGGGGTCGCCGCCGAAGAAGCCCATCTGCAGCTCCGGAGCGGCGACGAGGCGGACGTCGGTGAAGCGGCGGAATACATAGGCGGAATAGCGGCCGCCGTTGTACAGCGCCACGACCTGCACCCAGATCGAGTCCCCGGGATGGGCATACTGCGTCCGCAGCGTCCCCTGCACCACGAGGCTCGCCTCACGCCGCCACGCGTCCCGCACCGAGTCGTTGGGCGCGCGGTCGAGCTGCGGCACGATCTGGTCGGTGACGTCCTGCACCGCCAGCAGCTGGTCGGCGAAGAAGTCCGGCATGCGCCGCTCTTCGGCCAGAGAGTGGGCCACGAATCCTGAATCGAGCAGCGTTTCGCCCGGTTTCGTCACCGCGACGATCCCCTCGCGGGAGCAGTGATGATTGGTGACCACGAGCCCGTGCGGCGAGACGAAGCTGGCCGAGCAGCCCGGGATGCGGAGTGCAGCGAGCCGGGCGCGGCTGAACCAGGTGGAGTCGGCGGCGAAGCCGTAGGTCTCGGTGAAGTAGCGGTCGGGCGGGTACTCGAACGTCCACATCTTGCCGTTGTCGTAACGGCCGGCGCGAATCGTGTCGGCGGGCTGCTGGGCGGCCAGCGCGAGGGGCAGCGTGATCAGGAGGAGGTACGGTTTCATGGATGCTCCGCTTGAGAACTCTCGCCTCGGGCCCCGGGGCCCTGTGGCCGTAACGACCGCGCGACGAGTCCGATCCCGGCCGCGAGGAGCACCAGGATCACCAGCGTGTCGAACAACGAGGTCGCCTGGAAGTAGATGTGCAGGTTGGCGAGGATGCCGGCGACGATGATCAGCGCCCCGGCGCCCGTCAGTCCCCAGCCCAACAGTGAGCGGCCGTTGAAGAACAGCACGCCGATTCCCACCAGGAGGGGCAGCAGCGACAGACCGAACGCATTGTAGCCCCACAGCGCCCAGCCCCCGCTCGCGACGGTCACGCGTGTGAGCAGCAGATACCCGCCGGCGACGACCATCGCCGCCCCCAGTACGAAGGTGCCCAGCCCGCCCGGCGTTCCGCCGGCCCCGCGAATCCTGCCCGGTCGTGGTTGCGTGTCCATGCGCGAGCAACGCTGCACCGCCGGAACACAAGACGCAAGGAGGCGGCTACTTTTCACGGCGTGAGCGTTCGACGACTTGGCCCCCCATCGCGCTTGTCCCCGAGCGAGAAGCCCCCCACCTGGGCCCAGCGCATCGAGGCGCTGCGCCACGTCCCCCCGCTGCTGCGCCTCGTGTTCCAGACGCACCGCGGCTACACCGTGGCGATCCTCGCGCTCCGCATCGTCCGCTCGTTCATTCCGGTCGCGGTGCTGTGGATCGGCAAGCTCATCATCGACGGCGTGATCGCGGCCATCGCCGTGGCGCACGCCGGCAACCCGGTGAACTGGTGGACGCTCGGCGGACTGATCGGCCTCGAGCTGGGCATCGCCATCGTGGGCGAGGCCCTCGCCCGGGCCTCTTCGCTGCTCGAGAGCCTGCTCGGCGACCTGTTCGCCAACCGCATCAGCGTGCGCCTGATGCGGCACGCCGCGACACTCGACCTCGCCCAGTTCGAAGATCCCGATACCTACGATCACCTGGAACGCGCCCGCCGGCAGACGGTGGGCCGCATCGGACTGTTCGCGCTGCTGCTCTCGACCGGCCAGGACCTGGTGACCCTCGCCTCGCTGGCCGGGGTGCTGCTCGTGCAGTTGCCCTGGCTGCTGCTGCTGCTCGCCCTGGCGGTGGTCCCGTCGTTCTTGGGGGAGGCGCACTACGCGTCGCTCGGCTACTCGCTGCTGTTCCGCTGGACCCCGGAGCGCCGCCTGCTCGATTACCTGCGCTACATGGGCGCCTCCGACGAATCGGCGAAGGAAGTGAAGTTGTTCGGCCTCTCGAACTTCCTGGTGGGGCGGTACGCCAGACTGTCCGACGAGTTCTATCTGGCGAACAAGAAGCTCGCCGTGCGGCGCAACGTCGTGTCCACCGCCCTGGTCACGCTCGGGACGCTCGGCTACTACGCGGCGTACGCGGTGATCATCTACCTCACCGTGCTGGGCCGTTACACCATCGGCTCGCTGACCTTCCTCGCGGGCTCGTTCCGTTCGAGCCGCGACCTGATCCAGCGCATCCTGCTCTCGCTGTCGAACATCTACGAGCAGAGCCTCTACCTGGGCGACCTGTTCACGTTCTTCGACGTGCAGCCGCGCGTCGTGTCGAAGCCGGGCGCCCGGGCGGTGCCGAAGCCGATCCGGACGGGATTCGAATTCCGCGACGTGGGGTTCCAGTACCCGGGCTCGGATCGCTGGGCCGTCCGGCATCTGACCTTCACCGTGGGGCCCGGGGAACGGATCGCGCTGGTGGGCGAAAACGGCGCCGGGAAGACCACCCTCGTGAAGCTGCTCGCCCGTTTGTACGACCCCGACGAGGGGCAGATCCTGCTCGACGGCATGGATCTGCGCGATTACGATCTCACGAGTCTACGCCGCAACATCGGCGTGATCTTCCAGGACTTCGTGCGCTACGACTTCATCCTGAAGGAGAACATCGGGGTGAGCGAGATCGAGCGGCTGGAAGACGAGGCCCGGATCGAGGAAGCGGCGCGCCGCAGCCATGCCGACGCCGTGGCCGGGCGGCTCGCCGGCGGCTACGACCAGATGCTGGGCCGGCGCTTCGAAGGCGGCGTCGATCTCTCCGGTGGCGAGTGGCAGAAGGTCGCGCTGGCGCGCGCCTACCTGCGGGAAGCCCAGGTGCTGATCCTGGACGAGCCCACCGCGGCGCTCGACGCCCGCGCCGAATACGAGGTGTTCCTGCGGTTCGCCGAGCTGACGAAAGGGAAGATGGCGGTGCTCATTTCACACCGCTTCTCGACGGTGCGCATGGCCGACCGCATCCTGGTGTTGCAGGGGGGCGAGCTGGTGGATCAGGGCACGCACGACGAGCTGGTGGCGCACGGCGGCCTCTATGCCGAGTTGTTCAGCCTGCAGGCCGCGGGGTACCGCTAGCCGGCGTCGGTTTCGTCCGTAGGGGGCGGTACCTCCGGCCGCGGTGGAGTCTCGCCGCGCTGCAGCGGAATGGTCTGCGGCATGCCGCCCATCCCCAACACGACCGTGTTGCCGGGTGACTGCGCCAGCGTCTGGAGCACGCGCAGCTGCATCAGCCCGGGCCGCTGCTCGACGAGCGTCGCCGCGTTGGCCAGGTTGCGCAACGCCGCGGTCTCGCCCCGGGCCCGCTCGAGCGCCGCCAGTCCCTCCTGCCGCGCCTTCACCACCTGGGAGAAGATCTTCTTCAGATCCCCCGGGAACATCACGTCTTTGACGTCCGCCTCGAGCAGGGTCAGGCCGTACTCGGCCACCTTCGGTCCCGCGATCGCCAGGAGCTGCTTCCCGACGTCGAGCCGGGTCGCGAGCACGGCATCCACCGGGCTCGCGGCGATGACTTCGCGCAGCGCCAGCTGCAACACCGTATAGAGAGCGTCCCGGTAGTTCGCCACCGATGTCAGGATGCGGACGGGCTCGGCCACCTGGTACTTGGCGACGATGCTCAGCTTCACCCCGACGCCGTCCGCCGTGATCACCTCCTGGCCCGGGACGGGGAGGAACGTCGGTCGCATATCCACCCGGGTCACGGTGGAGGACGCGAGCATCCAGTGGACGCCGGGTCCGAGTGTCTCGACGGCGGCGCCGTCCTTGAAACGGACGCCCCGCTCGTATTCGAGGATGACCACGCGATTGAACAGCGTGCGCACGACGATCGCCACGACGGCGATGCCGATGAGGGCGAGGATGTACGAGGTGTCCATGTGGATGAAAGAGAACCCGCCTGCGGGAGCCCGCAAGTCGCCGCGGGGATCTCATCCGCAGGGCGGCGAGCTGCGTTGCGTCACCGCGTGGCTCCCGTAGGACGGGCCAGATGGGGATTGAACCCTCGGTCCGAGCGGCCGGGCAACGCGCAGGTATGGCGAGGGCCGATGCCCGGGCGACCTGCTTCACCAGCCGCGCCGTCGAGACTAGCGAGGGCGAGCGAGGTCCGCCAGGGCGGTCGTCCGGTCCGTCAGGTCATGGCTTGACGGGCGTGACTACGGAGCCCGCGTCACCACGATGCCCCATCCTTCCGGATCGTCGGGCGGATCGTCGTTCCAGTCCGCATAGGCGTGTGATCCGTCGGTCTTGTAGTGGAGCACGTACCGCCCCGCCGGGAGCCGGATCGTTCCGTCGAACAGCCGGTTCTTGTGGGCGCCCCCGGCGTGGCTCGTGGAGCCGTACGTCATCTCCCAGACCGTAGCGCCGTTCGCGGCGTCCTCGATCCAGCCGTAGTCGGCCATCTCCTCGCCACTCGCCTCGCCGAGGGCGTAGACGTGCAGCGCGGTCGGCCGGTCCAGCGTGAACGTCTCCCGCTTGTGCCGGTCGTTCTTCACCTGCACGATCTCGGCGATCGCTCCGCTGGCCACCCTTTGAAACGGCGCGACAATGCTCGAATCGATGCGTCCGCTCGCCGGAAAGACACTCACGCCCCAGTACCGGCTTTCGGGCGGCGGTGCGGCGTTCCAGTCGTCGTACGAGTGCGAGCCGTCGCTCTTGTAGTAGACGAGGTAGCTGCCGGCCTCGAGACGCAGTGTCCCATCGTACAGCCGATTCTTGTCCGCGCCGCCCGCCGCCTGGGTGTCGTCGTACCGCATCGCCCAGACCCGCCGCCGCGTGGTGGCGTTCACGATCCAGGCATAGTCGTCCATCTCTCCATTGGGGTCGTTGCCCTCGCCGAGCGCATACACCCGTACTTCCAGCGGCCGGCGCAGGGTGAAGCCGGCGGTGCGCAGCTCGTCGTTGCCGATGCGGGTGAGCGAGACGATCGTCTGATCGGGCACGGGATCCCACGTGATCTGGCGGATCGCCGCCCGCGCTGCGGGGTCGATGACGCGCAACGTCAGGCCCCAGAAGGCGGGGTCGAACGGCGGCACGGCGTTCCACTCTTCGGGGTCGTGCGAGTCGTCGCTCACGAAGTAGGCGATGTAGCGCCCGGCAGGCAGCTGGATCGTGTCGCGCACCATCCGGTTCTTGCGGGCGCCCCCCGCCTCCACGGTGTGATCGTATGTCATCTCCCACACGCGGCGGCGCGTATCGGTGCTCTGGATCCACCCGTAGTCAAAGGCGCCATCCTTGCGCAGCTCCCCGACGGCGTACGCCTCGAGCGCGATCGGCCGGGTCACCTCGAACGCCTCCCGCGCCGAGACTCCCGGAGTATCGGCGCGGAGCGAGAGGACGATCTTGCTGGTCAGCGGACGCGACGCGCTGTCCACGTCGCTACCGGTCGCCACGCGCCCCGGTCCGCGAATGACGATCCCGAGCTTCCGGTACGAGCCGTCATCGACGTACGGGCCGCCGTATCGGACCCGGTTGTTCCGGCGGTCGCGGCGCAGCGAGATGAGGTTCCTGAACGACCCCGAATAGGACACCGACGAGGCGACGTACGAGGCGTAGTGAACCTCGTACACGCCAGCCGGCAGCCGCACCGTCCCGGAGAAGCGACGCAGTCCCTCGGACGAGCGCACAGTGGCGGCGGTGCGAAGATCCCACACCACGGCGCGGGTCCGGACGTCCACGATCCAGGCCGCCGCCGGCCATGTGGTCGAGTCCTGGTCGTCGCCCCCCTGCCAGGCGCCCTTGCCCCGCTCGAGTCGCGGCTCGGCCCCCGTTGCTTCGATCTGCAGCACCTGCGGGGACGCCAGCACGAACGCCGTGGAGCGATGCTCTCGCGGCGTCAGATCCCGGAGGTCGGCCAGCGTCGCCTGTGAGACGAGCCACGGCGCGCGCCAGGTCGCCAGCACGACCGTGGCCAGAGCCAGCCGTTGCAGCATGCTACGCGAGGGCATAGGAGGTTCCCCGTAGGTGATCCCGGTTGGACAGCGAGCGCCCGCCGGCGGTTGCCGCTCCCGCGCCCGCACGAAACTCAAGGTACGACGCAGCAGGCCGACGATTTGATTCGAAAAGACCGGGTGGGACCGGCCTCCCGGCCCGAACTAGGCCAGCCGCGTTCCCCGGCCCGGCTCGAGCCACCGCAGGCGGTGCTCCAGGCCCGCAGCCCTGAATGCGCGCTCGATATCGGGGCGGGACTCAGAAAAGTGCTCCCACCCTTCATAGTGCAAGGGAATGATGGCAGCCTCGGGAAACGCCTGCGCGGCTGAGACGCCCTCCGAGGCCGTGAAGGTGAGGTGCGCCGGGCCGACGGCGGCGACGCGGGCCGCTCCCATGAACAGTGCCGCGAACCGCACGGAGAACCGGCGGGCCACCTCCGCGACCCCCTCGTACCACACCGTGTCCCCCGAAACGTAGACGACCTCGCCGGGGCGGTCGGCGAATGCGAGCGCGAATCCGGTCACGGGGCCGCGGTCCCCGTCCGCAGGGCCATGGCGGCACGGTGTCCCGGTCACCCGGAGTACGCGGCCGTTGCTGGCCGGCAGGTCGACGATCTGCCAGGCATCGACTCCGGTCGCGTGGCCGCCGAGTCGCGTGGCGCCCGCCGGAGTCGTGAGGACGCGCGGGGCGTGCGCGAGGAGCTCCCGCCCCGCGCGATCGAGATTGTCGAAGTGATGGTCGTGGCTCAGGAGCACTGCATCCAGCGCGCCGACGGCGTCGGGGAGGAGCGCCGGGTCCTGCGTCTTGCGCAGCGTATACGCGCTCGTTCGATACTCCGTCCCGGCCGGATCGAAGGTCGGATCGGTCAACAACCGCACCCCGCCCAGCTCGAGCAGCACCGTCGGGCCGCCGACGTAGGTGAGACGAAGATCGAGGGCATTCACGAGATCCCGGCAAACCTAGCCGCGGTTTAGATTGGTCGCATGGACGACGCCGCTCCGCGCTTCGCGCGCCGGCCCCCCAGCCCGGACCTCGCTCCCTGGATCGTCTGCTACTGGTCGCTGGGCGCGACGGACGCGCCGCGTTTCAACAGCCGGATCCTCCCCGACGGCTCCAACGATCTGATCGTCGATCTCTCCGGGAAGACACGGTCCTTCGTCGTGGGCGCCATGCCGCAGGCGGAAGTCGTGACACTTCAGGGGCACGTGGACCTGCTCGGCGTGCGTTTCCGTCCCGGAGGGGCACTGCCGTTCCTGCACCATCCCCTGGACGAGCTGACGGGACGCGAGGTCGAGCTGGACGCGTTGTGGGGCCGGGCCGCGGGCTCGCTGGCCGACGCCCTCGCGACGGAGCCGCCTGCCGGGCGAATCGGGCGTCTCGAGCGCGCGTTGCGCGGCGCCCTGGAGCGGCGCTGGGAGGAATCCCTGGTCACCCGGGCGGTCGCGTGCTACGACCGGGCCTTCGGCGCGATCAGCGTGCGTCAGGTCGCGTCCGCGCTCGGCGTGGGCGAGCGGCGATTGGAGCGGGCGTTCGCGCGCTGTGTGGGACTGTCACCGAAGCGACTGGCGCGTGTCCTGCGGTTTCTCCGTACAGTGCGCCACATCGGGCGCACGCGACTGGCCGGCGCGCCCCTCGCGCTGGAGGCGGGCTATGCCGACCAATCGCATTTCATCCGGGAATTCAAAACGCTGGCCGGCGTGACGCCCACCCAGTTCGCGGCGGAGCGCCGCACCGGCGTCGTGCAGGACGAGAGCGCCGCTCACATATAGCGCGCCAGCGCCATGGCGGCGACGGTCAGTGACACCAGGACGGCCACGACCTGACCGGCCCGCACGCCGCGCTGCCGCATCGCCTGCGCTGCGGCGAGCTGGGCCTGGCGCTCCGCCGGGGCCGCCTGGGCGGCACTTTGCGCCAGGGCAGCGGCCCGCGTCATGGCGGGCCGCATCACGACGAGGCCGACCACGAACGCGGCGATCGCCGCCGCCGCCCCGAGCCCGAGCGTTATTCCCATTCCGGAATGCATGAAGGACGGCTGGAACCCGCCCGAGTCTCTCCAATAGAGATAGAGGCCGGAGAGGATCGTCACTCCCGCGACGGCCGGCATCACCTGCATGAACCGGCGCCGCATGAGGGCAGCCCCGACCTTGGCCCCGTCCGGACCCGCATCCGCGATCGAGGGGAAGAGGAAGATCGCGCTGAAGACCACCGTGCCGGCCCAGAAGACGCCCAGTCCGATGTGCAGCAGACGCATGAGGAGCATTGCCAGATCCACCGTAACTCCCTTGGCTCGAGGAGCTTCAATCTTAACATGGCCGAGCGCCGGATTTGGTGTCACATTTGAAGCCCATGACCGCCCCCAACGAGCGCCGCCGTCTCTCCGATCGCCGCACCGTCCTCGACCGCCGTTCGGGTGCGCCGCGGCCGGGGCAGCAGCCGGCCGTCGAGCGGCGCAGCGGCGAGCGGCGCACGGGCCAGGAGCGGCGGCTGTCCATCCTGTCCGCGGAAGATCAGATCGACGAGGCCCTGCGCCTGCTGACCCGCGTCGTGGACACCGGCTCGCTGCCCGACGAGGAGCGGCGCGGCCTCGAAGCCGCGATGGTGCGGCTGCGGTTCGCCCTGGACCGCCTCGAGCAGGCCTGACCCGGCGCAACCATCCGCTGGGGTGAGGCATCTAAGGGGGTGACTGGATAACCGGAGCCCCCGATGACCGCTTTGACCATGACGCTGTCCGCCCAGGTGCACACCGGCCCCTGCCTCACCCTGCCGGCCCGGCTGCACGGCCGCTGGTCCGCGGAGGGCAGCACGCGCGAATACTGCCTGCACGACATGACGGGAAAGCCGCTCGGCACGATCGCGGCGCCGGTGGCGCGTCCAGTGGTCGGCTCGACGGCTCCGACGGTGTACCTCCGCCGCGGCCATTGAGCGGCGGCATCCGCGCCCACCCCGTTGGCAGTCGAAACGGGGTGGGCGCT
>DATGDT010000197.1:0-12674 GCA_035310725.1 Gemmatimonadales bacterium | reverse complement strand
ACGAGATCGCTGCGGTAGTTCTCGATCATCGCGAGGATCGGTCCCTGGTCGATGCCGAGGTAGTCGGTGTCGAACCAGCCCTGCCCCGCGACGACCTTGCCGGCGCTGGCCTGCCCCGAGAACTGGAAGGTGGGGTTGAAGGCGTCGAGGAAACCGTACGTGCCGAACAGCCAGTCGCCGTAGCGCTCCCGCATGGCGATGAGCGCCGGCACGGCGATCTCGGGGGCGAACGGCACCGAGCCGCCAGCGGCCGTCGGCGCGATGGTACCGTCGTCGCGCACTTCGGTGAAGTCGGCGCCGCGCGCGGCGTAGGTGAAGAAGCGCCGCTGGCTCCCATTCACCGGGAGCGTCACGTCCGCGGGACCGTCCGAGGCGGAGAGGCCCCACACGTCGGCGCCGTAGCCGGTCCAGCCCGCCGGGTTCGCCAGCGCGTAGGCGCGCTGCGCCACGGTCGCGCGGCGCGAGTTCTCGGAGTAGTCGAGCCCGTGCGCGCGCGTATAGTCGTCCTGAATCCCGCGGAAATCCACCCAGACGTGCGTGTAGTGGTGGCCGAACAGCGGCGCGAAGCCGACGTGTGACTGCCCGTAGTAGCTGCCCCACTGATAGGTCGCGCTCCACGCGGCCCAGGCGGTCGAGTCGATCGCGTGGGTGGGCGACCCGAGCGCCAGGATGTAGATCAGCATCGCTTCGTTGTAGCCGCGCCAGTCGAGCGGTTGCCAGCCGTTCTCCGGCGTCCAGCCCATGTTGACGAGCGGCGGGGTGCGCTCGGCCCAGGCCCAATCGGTGCGCCGGTAGAGCGAGTCGGCGGTAGCGCGGATCGCCGCTTCGGTCGAGTCGGGACCGTCGAAGTACTCCCGGCACATCAACACGCCGCCCAGGAGCAGCGCGGTGTCGATGGTGGACAGCTCGACCGTCTGGAATCGCTGTCCCGTCTGCAGGTCGAGGAAGTGGTAGAAGAACCCCTGGTATCCGCTCATCCCGGTCGCCTGCGGACCCTGCGGCGCCTGCCAGAACCAGCGCAGCGTCGCGAGCGTACGCTCGGCCGCCTGCGCGCGGGTGACGTATCCCCGTTCCACGCCGATCGGGTAGGCGGTGAGCGCGAACCCGACCGCCGCGATGCTCGAGAAGGTGAGGGTGGGCCAGCGATCCGGCGTCAGTCCGGTCTGGGCGTCGCTACGATCCCAGAAGAACGCGAAGGTGCGTTGCTCCAGCGTATCGAGGAACGCCTGGGCGCGGGGCGAACCGGGCTCGATGCCCGGTGGAGGGCTGTTGACCGAGCAGGCGATGAGCGCCAGCAGCCCGAGGACCGACGACCACCGGGCGTATGACTTGGACATCGATCGCATTACTCCCGGACGGCAAGACGAGCGGTGGGGCACCGGACTGGTGCCCCACCGCGAGGGTGAAGGTTAGAAGTTGTACTCGGCGCCGACCTGCAGGCGGCGTGGATCGCTGATCACGCAGCTCGCCTTGCCGAAATTCGGGTCGGTCTTACTGCCCGTGTTGAAGCAGCCGAAGTTCTGGAAGTTCAGGGCATTGAACAGATCCACGGTCACGCCTAGCGTCGTCCCGGAGATGTTCGGGAAGTCCTTGCGCAACCGCAGATCGACGTTCCGATAGGCGAACGCCTTCGGGATGATGAAGCCATAGCGCGTCGGCGTGAAGCCGCCGCGGATGTACCCCGTCCCGCAGAACCGCACCGGGCAGCCGATGTCCTGCCGGTTGCCGCTGCCGAGGGTGAGGAGCCCACTGAACTGAATCCCGAAGGCATACGGCACGTCCATGGTCCAATTGGCCACGACGCGGGTCTTCTCGTCGTTGGCCGGGTGCTTCGGGATGTTGCGGGTGTTGGGGAACGAGAACTGGTCTCCGAGACCGTCTACACCCTCCACCGACCGCGTGGCGTAGGTCAGGGCCAGCCCCGCGCCCCAGCCGAAGTTCTCGCTCGCCCGGCGGTACGGCCGGTCGACCTGGAGCGTGAACGCGTCATACCAGGTCTTCCCGTCGTTGGTGGAGTAGATGAAGTTGCTGAATCCGTGCGCCGCCAGGTTGAAGCTGGTGCAGCACGACCCATCCGGGTTCAGGCCGAAATTGGCCCAGTTGAGCGTCAGTTGGTCCACGCCCCGCACGCCGGCGTACGTCGCAGTCACCAGCATGTTCCCGAACAGGCGGCGGATCCCCAGGTTCCACTGCCTCGACTTCGGCACCTTCACCTTGCTGTCGATCAGCCAGGCCTCCGGTGCGCCCTGTGTATGGACCAGGTTATCCAGGGTGGCCTTGTCGGCGGTCAGGTAGGAATCCTGCCAGGCGACCTGACCCGCCCCCGGCACGGAGTCGGGGTGGGCGAACTGAATCGTGAACGTGGGGTGCGTCAGCTTGAGCGTCTCGTCCACCGAGATGTCGAACAGTGAGCGGTCGTAATAGATCCCGAAGCCGCCGAAGACCGTGGTCTTGTTCTCCTGATCCAGCGAATAGGAGAATCCCAGCCGCGGTTGGAGAGCGCCGGCGAATGGGCTGCGATTGTTCCCCGTGCTGATGTAGCGGTTCAGGTCGAGCGGCGTCGGGAGTGAGTCGTTGTACCGGGTGAGCGTGTCGACCACGTTCTGCGGGGTGACGTAGTCGTAGTTCATCATCTTCGTTTCGTAGTCCCAGCGCACGCCGACGTTGATCGTGAGGCGCGGCGTCGGGCTCCAATCGTCCTGCAGGTAGGCACCGATCTGGTTGTTGGTCTTGTCCAGCGTCGCGTTGCCGGTGCCGTAGATCAACTGGTAGGGCGTACGGAAGGCGTAGGCGAGTGCGCCCACGCTGTCACGATAGTAGAACCGCGGCGTCTCGTCGTTGCCCTTGAAGACATCATAGGCCACGATGTCGAAGTTGGCCCCCGCCTTGAAGACGTGCTGGCCGGCCTTCTGGAAACCCGAGTACGTGATGTCGTCGCGGAACCCGATGCGCCGCTGGATGAAGTCCTGTGTGCTCGCGTTGCTGCCGAGGACGTTGTCGTTGTTGTTGTACTGGAAGATGCGCTGCGGGATACCCGCTTCGTTGGGGCTCGGGTTCCGCCGAAACCGTGAGTAGTCCACCTTGGCTTCGTTGAGCCAGGTGCCCCAGAAGCGGTTGTAGCGCACCTGTGCCACCGAAACGTTCTGCCGGAAGTTCACGGCTTCCTGGAACGAGTTGATCCCGCAACAGAAGACCCCGAAGTCGCGGACGTCGGTCTCGCGCCGGTGACTGACGCTCAGCTCGGCCGAGGAGTTGGAGTTGATGGCGTAATTCAGCTTCCCGAAGAGCATCGTCTCGCGGAACGGTGAAGTGAAATTGCCGTTGTACTGGGTGAGGTTCACCGTATCGAGGGCGGCAAAGCCGGTCGGCGGCGCGAAATTCACCTGATTCTGGCGGTTCTGGTAGTTCCCTTCGTACGATCCGAAGAAGAACAGCCGATCCCGCTGTATCGGGCCGCCCACGCTCACACCAAGGAGTGAGCGGGTGTAGTCGGGTTTGGTGAAGCCCGGGGTAGCGCGCTGGAAGGTGTCGAGCGCGACCAGGCTCTTGTTCTGATAGCCGAACAGGACGTTGCCCGTCCAGACGTTGGTGCCCGAGCGCGTGGTCGCCGTGATGATCGAGCTCGACGCCTTCTGATATTCTGCCTTGAAGTTCTGCGTGATGACGCGGTATTCCTGGATGGCATTCCTGGGGAACGGATTCCCGCGGCTCGCATCCTGACCGGTGACCCCGCCGCCCGTGAGATCGTTCTTGAGGCTCGTGCCGTCCACGAAGATGTTCGAGGAATTCGCACTCTGGCCCGTGCCCGAGAAGGTGCGGAAGCCGATGCCGTTCACCCGGTCTTCCGTCACGCTGAGCCCCGGCGCCAGGGCCGCCAGATCCAGGAAGTTGCGGCTGGGCGTGGGAAGCCGCTCGATCTGCTGGGACGTGACATTCGTGGCCACTTCCGAGGTCCGCGTCTCCAGACTCGGAGGAGCGGCCTCGACGGTCACGCCGGCCACTTCGACGGCTCCGGCCTGCAGGGCGAAATCAGCGAGCAGGGTGGCTCCGATCTGCACGACTTCACGGCGTACCTGCGGCGTATGGCCGATGTGCCGCGCGGTCACGTCGTAGGTCGCCGGCGGGAGCCCCGGCAGGACGTACGCCCCTTCCGCGTTGGTCGTGGCGGTCCGCAGTACGCCGGTCGCTATGTTGCGAGCCTGGACGTCGGCACCCGAGAGCGCCACACCGTTCTGGTCTTTCACGTATCCGCGAATCGTGCCGGTCGTCGTTTGCGCGGCGGCCGTCCCCACGCCCAGGACGCAGAGCCCGCTCAGGGCGAGCCCCCATCCCAGCCAGCGTCTCCTGATTGATGTCCGCATTGCTGCTGTTCCTCCGAGGGTGTGAGCGGTGGTTATCGGGCCGCGCCACCAGAAAGGGGCGCGCCACAGGAACGCCGCACGACCAGCGTCGTGGGCAGCGTGTGATGCCGTAAAGTGCGGGGCGAGGGCTCGGCCAGCGCGTCGAGCAGACGGTCGGTGGCGTTCTTCCCCAGCTCGCTGATGTCTACCCGCACCGAGGTGAGCGCGGGATCTACGTATCGCGCCATGGGAATGTCGTCGAACCCGACCACGGCGACGTCCTCGGGCACGCGCACCCCGGCTTCACGGAAGGCGGAGAGCGCGCCGATCGCCATGCCGTCGTTGGCGGCGAACACCGCGGTCGGCCGCACGGCGCGCTCCAGCATCCGCCGCGCGGCGACGTGCCCCGCCGCCTCGCTGAAATCGCCCGGCAGCTCGAGCGCCGGGTCCACTTCGAGCGCGAGTTCCGCCAGCGCCGCGCGGTATCCCCGCAACCGCTCGGCGGCGTCGAAGTTCTGCTCCGCTCCACAGATGATCGCGATGCGACGGTGCCCGAGCGATGCGAGATGACGCACGATCGCCGCGGCGCCGTCGAAGTTGGCGATCCCGAAGCTGTCACACGCGGCGTCGCTCGGCGGACCGTTGAGCAGCACCACCGGAAATCCGGCGGGCAGGCTGCGCCCCGCCGCGGCCGCGTCCAGATCGGGCGTCATCAGGATCAGCCCGTCCACGCGCCCGCGCATCGAGCGCAGCGCCGCTTCGAGCGACTCACGCTGGCTGCGCGCCGAGGAGAGCAGCAGGTGGTAGCCGCGCGCCTGCGCGGTCTGGTCTATGCCGCGGATCAATTCGGAAAAAAACTCCCCGTAGAGATCGGGGAGCAGGACGCCGATGGTGTACGTGCGATTGGTGACGAGACTGCGGGCCGCGCCGTGAGGGCTGTACCCCAGCCGCTGTGCCGTGCGACGCACCCGCAGGCGCGTCTCCTCACGGACGCTGTGACTGTGGTTGTAGACCCGCGAGACGGTGGCGACCGACACGCCCGCCCGCCGCGCGACTTCCTTGATCGTCACCAAACGCCCAAGCCCTCCGCTCGGGAGCCGTCTCTGTAATCGTTTACATTTGGCACGCTGTCAAGCAGGCGGTCGGGCGGTCAGGCGGTCGGGCGGTCGGTTCTCGCTCAGTCGACCTGACCGCCCGACCGCCCGACTGCCTGACCGCCCGCAGTATGGACGAGCTTAACTGACTGCAAGCAGCCGGGTTGCCGATTCGTCCAAATTCTGTTTGATTTACTGCTTATGGAACCACACCCCGCATTCGGCTTGGGCGCTCACAAGGGTCTGCGCGGCGAAATCCTGCTGGAGCTCAAACGCTCCCAGCCGCTCACCGCGAAGAACCTGGCGCAGAAGCTGCGCGTCTCACCCAACGCGATCCGCCATCATCTGAAGGAACTCGAGGCCGCCGCGCTCGTGACCTACGGCCGCGAGCAGCGCGGCGTCGGCGCCCCGACCTTCGCCTACCGTCTCTCTTCGCAGGGCGAGGCCCTGTTCCCCAATCGCTACGAGCAGACGCTCACCGGCCTGCTCGATCGCGTCACCGAGAAACAGGGACGCGAGGCGGCGGTGGCGATGTTCGAGGATCTCTACGGCGAGCTGGAGCGCCGCCTCCAGGCGGAGCTCCGGGGAGTCGCGCCGGAGCGGCGGCTGGAAGCGGTCGCCCGCGTGATGAACGATGCGGGGTACATGGCGGAAAGCGACGCGCGCGCCGGCACCTTCCGGTTGGCCGAGCACAACTGCGCCATCCGCGCCGTCGCCGAGCGCTACCCCGAGGTCTGCGCCGTCGAAGCGAAGTTCCTCCAGACCGTTCTGGTCGCGAGCGTCGAGCGCACCACGCATATCGTCAGCGGGTGCAACGCCTGCGAGTATTCCATCACTTTCGGCGCAGCGGCGCCCGAGCCGGGAGAGCCGGTATGACGTCGATCGAATCCCAGGTCCTGCAGCCGTACAAGTACGGCTTCGTCACCGACATCGAGTCCGAGACCGTTCCGCCCGGTCTGTCCGAGGACGTCATCCGGCTCATCTCGGTCAAGAAGGGCGAGCCCGAGTGGATGCTCGACTGGCGGCTCAAGGCGTACCGCAACTGGACGAAGATGAAGGAGCCGACCTGGGCCAACGTGAAGTACGGCCCGATCGACTACCAGGCGATCAGCTACTACGCCGCGCCCAAGCAGCGGCCCAAGGTCGAGCGCCTCGATGAGGTGGATCCGAAGCTGCTGGAGACCTTCGACAAGCTGGGCATCCCCATCGCCGAGCAGAAGCGCCTCGCCGGCGTGGCGGTGGACGCGGTGTTCGACTCGGTCTCCGTGGCGACCACCTTCCGGGCGGAGCTCGCCAAGTACGGCGTGATCTTCTGCCCCATTTCCGAGGCGATTCGCGAGCACCCCGATCTGGTGCGCGAGTACCTGGGCTCGGTCGTGCCGGCGAACGACAACTTCTTCGCCGCCCTCAATTCGGCGGTGTTCACCGACGGCTCGTTCGCCTACATCCCCAAGGGCGTGCGCTGCCCGCTCGAGCTCTCGACCTACTTCCGCATCAACGCGTCGTCGACGGGCCAGTTCGAGCGCACGCTCATCATCGCCGAAGAGGGGAGTCACGTCTCCTATCTCGAGGGGTGCTCGGCCCCCACGCGCGACGAGAACCAGCTGCACGCCGCGGTGGTCGAGCTTGTGGCGCTCGACAACGCCCAGATCAAGTACTCCACCATCCAGAACTGGTATCCGGGCGACGAGGAGGGAAAGGGCGGGATCTACAACTTCGTGACCAAGCGCGGCGCCTGCCGCGGCCGCAACTCCAAGATCTCCTGGACCCAGGTCGAAACCGGATCGGCCATCACCTGGAAGTACCCGGGTTGCATCCTGCAGGGCGACGGCTCGATCGGCGAGTTCTACTCGGTGGCGGTCACCAACCATCGCCAGCAGGCCGACACCGGCACGAAGATGATCCACATGGGGAAGAACACGAAGAGCACCATCGTCTCCAAGGGCATCTCCGCCGGCCACGGCCAGAACACCTACCGCGGCCTCGTGAAGATCCTCAAGGGCGCCGAGGGGGCCCGCAACTACTCGCAGTGCGATTCGATGCTGATCGGCAGCGAGTGCGGTGCGCACACCTTCCCGTACATCGACGTGCGCAACAGCTCGGCGATCATGGAGCACGAAGCCTCGACCTCCAAGATCGGCGAGGACCAGATCTTCTACTGCAAGCAGCGCGGCCTCTCCGCCGAGGACGCCGTGTCCATGATCGTCAACGGCTTCTGCAAGGAAGTGTTCAAGGAGCTGCCGATGGAATTCGCTGTGGAAGCGCAGAATCTGTTGGGCATCTCGCTCGAAGGGAGCGTTGGATGACCCGGACCCCTGACACCGGACACCTGGTCCCGCTGTTGGAGATCCGGGACCTCCATGCATCCGTCGAGGGCAAAGAGATTCTTCGCGGCGTCTCGCTGAGCGTCAACGCCGGCGAGGTCCATGCCGTCATGGGTCCGAACGGCTCCGGCAAGAGCACGCTCGCCCAGGTGCTCGCCGGGCATCCCGCGTATCACGTGACGAGCGGATCGGTCCGCTACGACGGCAAGGACCTGCTGGAGCTCGACCCCGAGGAGCGGGCCCGCGAGGGTGTGTTTCTCGCGTTCCAGTATCCCGTCGCCATCCGCGGCATCACCAACTCCTACTTCCTGCGCTCGGCGGTGAACGCCATCCGCAAACACAAGGGGGAGCCGGAGCTCGATCCCCTCGACTTTCTCCAGGTGCTGGAAGACAAGCTCAAGGCGATCGGCTGGGACGACAGCTTCATGAACCGCGCCGTGAACGAGGGGTTCTCGGGCGGCGAAAAAAAGCGCAACGAGATCCTCCAGCTCGCGGTGCTGGAGCCCCGGCTGGCTATTCTGGACGAGACCGATTCGGGGCTCGACATCGACGCCCTGAAGACGGTGGCCGAGGCGGTGAATGCGTTGCGCTCGCCGCAGCGCGCCTTCGTCGTGGTGACGCACTATCAGCGTCTGCTCAACTACATAGTCCCCGATTTCGTGCACGTGCTGGCCGAGGGCCGCATCGTGAAATCCGGCGGCAAGCAACTGGCCTTCGAGCTGGAGGAGAAGGGCTACGACTGGGTGCGCCCCGAGGGGGCGGGGGTCGCGGCTCCGTGACGGCGCATTTCGTCGGAGAGTACAAGGCCTTCGCCGGCAACGGCGCCGCGGGCGCCCCGCTCTGGCTGCGCGAGCTGCGCGAGCGCGGCATCGCCCGCTTCACGGAGGTCGGCTTCCCGTCGACCCGCCAGGAAGCCTGGCGCTTCACGAACGTCCAGCCGATCGCCGACACCCCCTTCACGCTGAGCAGCGCGCGCTGGGAGGTGGGCACTGTTCCGGCAGGCGTCGTCGTAGCGCCGTTGCGCGAAGCGATCGAGCGGTGGCCGGAGCTGGTGCGCGCGCATCTGGCGCGGCACGCGCAACCGGATGCGAATCCCTTCACCGCCCTGTCCACGGCGTTTCTCGCGGATGGCCTGCTGGTGCATGTTCCGGCGCGCACGGTGGTCGCGGAGCCGCTGCACCTCACGTTCCGGATCCCCGCCGGGATCGCGCGGCCGATGGCGCATCCCCGCCTGCTGGTGGTAGTCGAGCGTGAGGCGCAGCTCAAGCTGATCGAAGCCTACGAAGCCGCCCCCGCCGGGCCGTCACTCACCAACGCGGTCACGGAGGTCGTTCTGGACGACGGCGCCCAGCTCGAGATCTGCCGCGAGCAACGTGAGGGCGAGCGGAGCTTTCACGTCGCGACCTCGCAATCTCGTCAGGGACGGGACAGCCGGCTGCTCTTCACCACGGTGGCCCTGGGCGGGGCCCTGACGCGGCACGACATCAACGCCGTGCTGGACGGGACGGGCGCCTATCTGATCCTCAACGGCCTCTCCGTGCTGGGCGGTCACCAACACGTCGATCACCATACGCAGATCGAGCACGCCCAGCCACACGGGGAGAGCCACGAGTACTTCAACGGCGTGTTCGATGGCGAGTCGCGCGGCGTGTTCAACGGGCGCATCATCGTGCGGCCCGGCGCGCAGCGGACCGATTCGAAGCAGACCAACAACAACCTGCTGCTCTCCGACGCGGCCCGTGCCGACAGCCAGCCGCAGCTCGAGATCTACGCCGACGACGTGAAGTGCACCCACGGCTCGACCGTGGGCCCGCTCGACGAGACGGCGCTCTTCTATCTGAAGAGCCGCGGCATCGGCGCGGCGGAAGCCCGGGGCCTCCTCACCTATGGGTTCGGGGCCGACATCCTGGACCGCGTGGCGATTCCGGGAGCGCGAGACCGGCTCGACCGGCAGATCCGGCACCGCCTGGGCGTCCCCGATCCGGAGACGGGTGCGGCGTGACGACCGTCAGTCGGGCACCGGCACCCCGCGGACCCGCCGCCTTCGACGCGGCGCGACTGCGCGCCGACTTCCCGATCCTCTCCACCACCGCCCACGGCAAGCCGCTCGTCTACCTGGACAACGCCGCCACCAGTCAGAAGCCCCGCGCGGTGATCGATCGCCTCGAGCGCTACTACACGACGGAGAACGCCAACGTCCACCGCGGCGTCTACGACCTGAGCGAGCGCGCCACTGCGGAGTACGAGGGCGCGCGGGAGAAGGCGCGGGTCTTTCTGAACGCCGCCTCGACGCGCGAGATCGTGTTCGTACGCGGCACCACCGAAGGGATCAACCTCGTTGCGTCGAGCTGGGGTCGATCCAGCCTCCAGCCGGGCGACGAAGTCCTGCTGTCGGCGATGGAGCACCACTCCGACATCGTCCCGTGGCAGCTCGTGTGCGAGGAGCGGGGGGCCGTGGTCCGGGTGATCCCGATGAACCGGCGGGGCGAGCTGCTGCTCGACGAGTACGAGCGGCTGCTCACCGGCCGGACGCGGATCGTCGCCGTCGCGCACGTGTCCAACTCGCTGGGGACGATCAACCCCGTTGCCGAGATGGTGCGCCTCGCTCATGCGCGTGGCGTCCCCGTCCTGGTGGACGGCGCGCAGGCGGCGCCGCACCTCCGGATCGACGTCCAGGCGCTGGGGGCCGACTTCTACACGGTGTCGGGACACAAGATGTTCGGACCCACCGGTATCGGCGTGTTGTACGGCAAGGCGGAGCGGCTCGACGCGATGCCGCCCTATCAGGGCGGCGGCGACATGATCAGGACGGTGAGCTTCGCGAAGACCACCTATGCCGACCTTCCCGCGAAGTTCGAGGCCGGGACGCCCCACATCGCCGGCGCGATCGGATTGGGCGCCGCCATCGACTACCTCGGCGCGCTCGACTGGGATGCCGTCGCCGCGCACGAGCGGGATCTGCTGGGGTACGCGACCACCCGCCTGAACGACCTTCCGGGCATCCGGCTCGTCGGTACCGCCGCGCACAAGGCGGGTGTCGTCTCCTTCGTGGTGGACGGCGTGCACGCACACGACGTAGGCACCATCGTGGACCAGGAGGGCGTCGCGATCCGCACCGGGCATCACTGCACCCAGCCCGTGATGGACTTCTTCGGCGTTCCGGCGACCGCCCGGGCCTCGTTCGCCTTCTACAACATGCGCACCGACGTGGATGCCCTCGTCGCGGCGCTCGAGAAGGTCCGGAAGGTGTTCTCCTGATGGGCGACCTGAGCGACCTCTACCAGCAGATCATCGTCGAGCACAACCGGAGCCCCCGGAATTTCAAGAAACTGCCCCACGCCACGAACGCCGCGGAAGGATCGAATCCGCTGTGTGGGGATCAGCTCCGGGTCGAGCTGCAGCTCGACGGCGACCGCATTGCCGACATCGGATTCCAGGGCTCGGGGTGCGCGATCTCTCAGGCGTCCGCTTCCCTCCTCACCGGTGCGGTGCTGGGCAAGACGAGATCCGAAGCCGAAGCGCTGTTTCGGGAAGTTCACACGATGTTGACGTCGGCCACCGACGCTCCGGTCGACGCGGCCAGGCTGGGGAAGCTCGCGGCGCTGGCGGGCGTACGGCGCTTCCCCGTCCGGGTGAAGTGCGCGAGCCTCTCCTGGCACACCCTCCACGCCGCTTTACAGGAAGGGGCGGAGCCCGTCACGACCGAGTAGCTTATCCCCCGCAGCAGCCCGGCCGTCAGTGTCCGTCTCCCGCGGGGCGTATGACCACACCGTTTCTCGTTCTCGACCACATCACCAAGCGGTTCGCCGGACACACCGCCGTCGACGATCTGTCGCTGACGGTCCCGGCCGGGGCCATCTACGGCCTCCTCGGGCCGAACGGCGCGGGGAAGACCACCTCCATCCGCATGGCGATGAACATCCTCGTTCCCGACGAGGGACGCGTTCGCCTCTTCGGCGGAGAGGGCACGGCGCGGGACTATTCCGACCGGATCGGGTTCCTGCCGGAGGATCGCGGGCTGTATCCCAAGATGCGGGTGCTCGACGTCCTGGTCTTTCTGGCGGAAGCGAAGGGCGTGGACCGGCGCGCCGCCCGGACCCGGGCGCTGGAATGGCTCAAGCGCCTGGGGCTCGGGGATTGGCGCATGCGAAAGGTCTCCGACCTCTCCAAGGGGATGCAGCAGAAGGTGCAGTTCATCTCGACGCTGTTGCACGATCCCGATCTCGTGCTGCTGGACGAGCCGTTCTCCGGTCTCGATCCCGTGAACACCGAGGTGATGCGGGAAACCGTGATCGACCTGCGCCGTCGCGGCAAAACCATCCTGTTCTCGACTCACATCATGGAACACGCCGAGAAGCTGTGCGACTACGTCTGCATCATCGCCAAGGGCAGGAAACTGGTGGACGATACGCTGGGCCGGGTGAAGGAGACCCACGGGGGCCGGCACGTGACCGTAGCGTTCGACGGCAACCAGGGGAGCGCTCAGCAGGTCTTCGCCGACCGCCGCCTGGTCGCGCGGGCGGAGGACTTCGGCCAGTACGCGGAGCTCGAGCTGAGTGCGGGAGCGGATGCGCAGGAGGTGCTGCGGTCGCTCGTCTCCTCGGGAGCCCGGCTGTCCCGGTTCGAGCTCACGGCACCCTCGCTCCACAAGATCTTCATCGACCTGGTCGGTCCCGAAGCGGTCCGGGCGGAAGCGATCACGAACGGACGGTCTCATCATGCGTAAGGTGCTCGCCGTCGTGCGCCGGGAATTCGTGGAACGCGTGCGGACCCGGTGGTTCTGGATCTCGGCGCTGCTCGGACCGATCTTCTTCGCCGCCCTGATCTTCTTCCCGATCCTGTTCGCCGGCGGCGGCCGGGCCAAGCGGCTCGTGGTGGTGGACGGGACGCAGTCGGCCTTCGGCGCGAACGTCGCG
>DATGDT010000196.1:0-3786 GCA_035310725.1 Gemmatimonadales bacterium | reverse complement strand
ATCTACGGGCACACCGTCGCAGCCTGGTTCACCCTGCTGATCCTGTGGACCGCGTTCAGCTCGGTGTTCGCGCTGCTCCTGGGCTACTCTCGGATTCCCTACGCCGCGGCGCGGGAGGGCTACTTCTTCAAGGTGTTCGCGCGGCTCCATCCCACGGAGCAATTCCCGCACGTCTCCCTGGTCGTCCTGGGCGCGATTGCGATCGCGTGCAGCGCCTTCTCGCTCGGCGCCGTGATCGATGCGCTGCTGGTGACGCGGATCGTCGTGCAGTTCGTGGGCCAGATCGGCGCGGTCGTGCTGTTGCGGCGGCGGCGCCGCGACCTGCCCCGGCCCTATCGCATCTGGCTCTATCCGCTGCCGCTCGTGATCGCCCTGGTGGGCTGGGTGTTCGTGTTCGCGACGACCCAGCCCTCGATCCTGCTGTTCGGACTCGGGGTCCTGGCGGTCGGGGTGGCGGGGTTCGCCGTGTGGTCCTGGCGCAGGAGAACGTGGCCGTTCGCCGCGCCTATTTGAGCCGCAGGAACAGCTCGCCATCGAGCGACGTGACCGACCAGCCGCTGTCGCCACGGGCGGCGTTGAGCACGGTCAGATAGAGGAGCGCGGCGCTGTGGGGCCCGCTCGCCTCGGCGCGCAGCAGGGTGATCGGCACCTCATCGCGACGCCCACGCACTCCGCCCGCTCCCCGGTAGGCGGCGGCGCGATCGAGCACGGGCTGCAGCGGGATCTCGAGCCCCGGGAGTCCGGCGCGCTCGATCCGCAGCGTATTGCGGGACTTGACGAACCAGGTCGTGGTCGCGGCGTCGATCCGCAGGGTGTCGGTCAGCTTGAACGGGCCGAGGTGGATGGCGTACTGGTAACCGTCGATCGGGGTCGGGGCCGAGGTCCAGCTGGCGCGGAAGTAGTGGGTGTCCGTGCTTCCCGCACTCTCCCACCGGGAGACGTAGGAGACGCCGAGGGAGTCCATGATCGCCCGCACCCGGGTTTCCACAGATGAAGCGAGCGATGCCGCCGGCCCCCCGAAGCGCGCCACGATCCCCTGCCGGTCGCGACGTTCCACGAGATACCGCAACGTCGCCGCGATCTCCTTGCGGTCGTCGAAGGGGATGTCACGGGCCGCGGCTGCCGTGGTTCCGGCGCGCAGGCCGTTACGGGCCACGATCCGCTCGAGCCGGTGCCGCTGGCTGGCGAGCGACACCCGGTACGCGCCCCACGGACCGGCGAACGTCAGCACCGCGAGGAGACAGAGCGACGCGGGAATCACCTTGATGTTGCGGGACCGGCCCAGCGTGTAGTACACGGCGATCCCCGCCCACCAGAGCGACAGGACGATCAGGAAGTAGCGCCGCTCGGTGACGCCGTATTGGGCGACCCGCTTCCCGATCGCGAGCCACAGCATCACGATCGCCGGCAAGAGCGCCACGTAGAAGCCGCGCGTGTAGGTCCGTACCCAGCGATGCTCCGTCATCCCCTCGAGCGGCCGTACCAGCAACCATGCGAGAATGCCGACCGACGCGACGCTCGAGACGAGATAGCCGATCCACCCGCTGGGCCACTGGCGGTCGATCAACACCTTGCCGAGGTACGCGGTGAGCATCACGAGATAGACCGCGATGATCGGGACGAGGATGTATTGCGTGAAGATCCGCAATCCCGCCGGGACGTCGCTGCGATGCTCGAGCGCGGCGAGATCGTCCGGCACGCCGCCCAGAAAGAGCCAGGTCGAGACGACGAATGCCATGATCATCCACAGCCGCCCGTATGCCTCGTTCTGGATGTCCACACCGAACAGCCTGTCGAGCGCCGCCAGGGCGAGCGCCAGGCCGGCGTACAACACCGCCGAGTAGATCCCGGCCACGAGGAAGCGCAGAAAGAGCGCCTTGTTGTACTGCCAGAATCCGTTGGGCTCTTCGTATCCGGCGAACGGCAGGAACGCCGCCAGCAGGTGGAACGCGACGCTGGCCTGCACGTAGCGCGCGACCTGGACGGGCTCCGGCCAGCGGGGCCAGAGCGCCCAGAACAGGGCGAGCACCGCGACCCCGGCGCCCAGCAGCCCCCAGCGCCGCACGGCGTCGCCGGCCGCGAAACGCCGCTCAGCGGTAAGCGTGAGCGCGAACAACAGCGGCAGGCCGAGCGTCGCCGTGGCGAGGAGGCGGATGAACGGCGCCTCCTCGTCCGAGGCATTCACCATGAGGATGCCGGCGGTCGCCGCGAGGGCCGCCGAGAGGAGCACGAGGGGGAAGCGCCGAGCGGCACGCTCGGCGGCCGACACGGCCGCGCCGAGGGTCGGCAGGCGGAGTCGCTGCGAGAGTTCGGTCATCCCGCCACAATATCACTCACGGGCGAGGCGACGCCATCCCGTGCTACATACACGAACGCACACGCGCCAGCGCCGCCAACAGCGTCGTGTCCCGGTCGCGCGTTGCGCGGGCGCGCAGCGCCGCTGACACCTCGCCGGTGCGCGGCGGTGCGCAGAACAGGTGGCGATCATTCCACGTGGCGATCGTCAACAGCACATCACGCGGCGTGTCCGGCGCGGCGATCAACGCCGGAGCCTGCTGCTGCAACAGCACGTCGGCCCTGTCGCGGGCGCCGGCGTATCCCGTCTGCGCCGACACGTACACCATGCCTCCGTCGCTGCGGCGATACGCGGAGTCGGGCGCGACGGGGAGATGAGCCAGATCGGCGAGCAGCTCGGGGTCTCGAGTGACGGGTGCCGCGGACACCAACAGGCCGGCGAGTGTCACGTCGACGGTGTCCTTCAGGGCGGCGATCAGGCCCTGGAGGACAACGCGCGGGACGTCGGGGTCCCGGAGCAGCGTCCTGGCCCATTGGAGACGCAGTCCCTGTGCGGTCATCGCGCTGAGGAAGGCCGGGGCCACGAGCAGGGTGTCGTTGGGGCGCACGCGAAACGTGCCGGGCGGTGAGGAGTCGGGTGGCGTCTCGTCACCGAGGATCCATCCCACGCGGCCGCCCCAGCGCAAGGCGAATCGGGTGCCAAACCCCCAGGCACCGCGACGACGATAGGTGACCGTGAAGACGGTGGCCTCGCTATCGAGCATGGCAGCGGTCGCCGTAATGCAGCGTACCTTCGGGAGGTTGGCGCGGCCGACGAACGCCAACACGCTGTCGGGGGTCGCAGGGCCGGGGCAAACGAGGGTCGCATCGGTCCGGCCGCGTACGACGGCTCCCGACGCGTATCGCGCTTCGATCGTGCCGGCCAGGACGCTGCCGCCATAGTGCAGCGTGGTGCGCAGCCGCGTCATGGTCCGCCGCGGGTCGAGAATGCTCGCGAGCGGTCCTGCTTCCGTCACGAGACTGTCGCCACCGAACGCCACGATCCGGATCGGGATGGGGCGTCGGTTCGCGAACGTGAGCGTCCACTTATCTTCCGGGCCGGCCGTCGTCAGGACGTACCGAACGATGACGCTGTCTCCGAAAGCGGCCTTCCCTGTCCAGCGGCCCACGAAATCGGCGTAGGGACTCCCGTAGGTGGGCTGGATGCGCGCGGCCTCGGCCGCCGTGAGGCCGTTGTCGCGTAACCAGGCAGCGAGCTCGGCGTCGTCCTTCAGGTCACGGACGTAGGCGTTGTTGTGCGTCATCGCGATGCGCGCGACGAGGTCTCCCCGCCCCGACTGTTCGATGAGGTACGCCATCGCACATCGCGTCCCGTACCGATCGACGAAGTAGGGAACCCGCTGGCCCGGGAAGTCCGTGTTCACCGGGAACACTCCGCGTACCCAGTATTCGTGAAGGACGTCGAGGTTGCGGGAACGCGCCCGGCGCTGA
>DATGDT010000195.1:0-9059 GCA_035310725.1 Gemmatimonadales bacterium | reverse complement strand
GAGTCCGCGGGCCCGACCCAAGTCCGACGCGCCGGCGCGTGATCTCCCCAAACTCGCCGCCGGGCGGTTCAAGCGGGCGCGCGAGAACATTCGTGCGCTGCGCCACGTGACGGAGCAGATCGTCTACATGGGTACGGAGTGGAAGTGGGTGTGGATGTACGAGGTCGGCGGCCGCAAGCTGGGATTCCTGCATCCCATGGAATCGGGCGTGAGCGGCACCTTCGTGCTCAACGACGCCGAGGAGCAGGAGCTGGTCCTGGCCGACGGCTTGCCGCGGTCCGTGAAGCAGGCGGTACGCGACGGCCGGCTGGTGGAAGGCGTGCGCTGGTGCTGGATGGACTTCCCCGACTTCGATACGGTCGACGGGTTCGTCGGCGTCATTCAGCTCAAGCACCATCTCTTGTCGCGGCCCGACTGAGCGGGACTTGTGCGGCGTTCGGCGGTCGCACTACATTCCCCGCGCCCGCATCCATTGCCGTACTAAGCCTTTGCCATACGAGGCCAGCGCTTTGGTGATCACCAGAGGGGGCAGCACCGCGACCGGATGTCTGGCGTCGATTTTCCTGGTCATGGGAGCCGTCCCTCTGGCGGCACAAGGCGCTTCTCCGGCACCCGGCACTGCAGGCTACAAAGCTCCCGTCATCTCCGACACCGCGTCGCTTGCAGGCCCCCGACAGCCGATCTTCTTCCGTCACGACATTCACGCCGGGCAGGATCGCATCCCCTGCCTGTACTGCCACAACACCGTGACGGTCTCGAGTGAGCCCGGGATGCCGGCCCTGCGCACCTGCATCGGGTGCCATCAGATCATCGGCGGGTCCACGCCCTCGCATCAGGCCGAGATCGCCAAAGTGCGCAAGGCGTGGAGCGACCGAAAAGCCCCGGAGTGGATCCGGGTGTACTGGGTTCCCGGCTTCGTGCACTTCCCCCACATGCGTCACATCAAGGTCTTGGGCAACACGCCGGAGGCCTGCGCCAATTGCCACGGCGAGGTGAACGGGACGACCCAGATCTCCCAGGTGAAGACGTTGAAGATGGGCTGGTGCATCCAGTGTCACATGGAACGCAAACTCAGCCGAGACTGCTCGGTGTGTCACTATTAGCCGGGGCGTCGGAGACGATATGCGCGACGGCATGAACCGGCGACGGTTCCTGAAGGTTCTCGGAGTGACGGGGGGCGGTGCCGCGGTGCTGTCGGGCTGTGGGATCGGGCCCGAGCCGACCGAGAAGCTCATTCCCTACGTCGTGCCGCCCGAAGGCCAGACCCCCGGCATCGCGACCTACTACGCCAGCACCTGCCGCGAGTGTGCGGCGGGGTGCGGCATTCAGGTGAAGGTACGCGAAGGGCGCGCCCTCAAGATCGAGGGGAACCCCGCCTCGCCGGTGAACCGCGGGCGGCTGTGCGCGCGGGGTCAGGCGGCCCTGCAGGGGCTCTACAACCCGGATCGCGTCACCGGCCCGCTGCGGCGCAACGCCGCCGGTCAATTCGAGCCGGTCAGCTGGGACGATGCGATCGCGACGCTGCGGTCCAAGGTGGCCGAGGCGCGCGACCGGGGGCTCGTCTTCGTGACCGGTCTCGAGTCGGGCAGCTTCGGGGATCTGGTGGACGAGTGGACCAGGGAGGCGGGCGGGCGGCGCGTCACCTGCGAGCCGTTCGGGTTCGAGGCGCTGCGCGAGGGCAACCGGCTCGCGTTCGGCGACGCGAGCGTTCCCACCTACGACTTCGCCGCGGCCCGGTACATCCTCTCCTTCGGCGCCGACTTCATGGAGACCTGGCTCTCGCCGGTCGGCTTCCAGAACGCCTTCACGCACGCGCACAGCTTCGAATCCGGCACGTCGTCCGGTATGGCGAAGTTCGTCTACGTGGGTCCGCGCATGCCGCAGACCGCGCTTTCCGCGGACGAGTGGCTGCCGGTGGCCCCGGGGACCGAAGGGCTCCTGGCGCTCGCCATGGCGCAGGTGATCGTGCGCCAGCGGCTGGCGACCGTGCCGGCCGACGCCGCCCGCCTGTCGCTGCCGGCGCCGGCGTCGGTGGCGCAGGCGGTCGGTCTCGACGCGGGGACGATCGAGCGGCTGGCGCGTGAGTTCGCGGCCGGCGGCGCCGGTCTCGCGGTCGCCGGCGGTATGGCGGCCCACTATCCCAACGGCGCTGAAATCGTGGCGGCGGTCAACATCCTGAACTACGTCGCCGGAGCGGTCGGCAAGACCGTGAAGTTCGGCGCGGACCTGGCGCAGGGGAGCGGCGCGGCCGGCAGCCATCGCGAGCTGTCCGAGCTCACCGCGGATATGGCCGCGGGAAACGTCGCGGTACTCTTGGTGCACGGCGCCAACCCGGTCTACGCGCTGGGCGGGGCGTTCGCCCAGGCGTGGGGGAAGGTGCCCTTCAAGGTGAGCTTCTCGTCGTATCTCGACGAGACCGCCGCCGGCGCCGATCTGGTCCTCCCCGATCACCATCCGCTCGAGCAATGGAACGACAGCCGTCCGCGCGCGGGCGTGTACGCGCTGCAGCAGCCGGCGATGCTGCCGGTATTCGACGGCACCTTGCAGACCGGCGACGTCCTGCTGCGGGTGGCGGGGAAGCCCGGCTCCTTCAAGACGTACCTGCAGAGCAAATGGCAGGCGCTCTACCAGCGCCTGGCGGGCGCGCGCGGCCCGGGCTTCGACCAGTGGTGGACCGACGCCCTGCAGCACGGCGGCGTGTACGGTGACGCCCCCGCCCGGTCCGTGCGGCTCGCGGCGGCCGCCGCCGGGGTGGCCGCGGCGGCGCCGTCGTTCGCGGGTGACGCCGTGGCCGTGGTGTTCCCGCATCCGGCGCTGCACGACGGCCGCGGCGCCAACAAGCCGTGGCTGCAGGAGCTGCCCGACCCGGTCTCCAAGCTCACCTGGCACGGGTGGGTGGAGCTTCACCCCGACACCGCCGCGAAGTGGCAGCTGTCCAGCGGTGACGTGTTGCTCGTGAAATCGGCTGCCGGCGGCGTGAACGCCCCGGTCTGGATCACGCCGTCCGTGCGTCCGGGCGTCGTGGCGTTGCCGACGGGGCAGGGGCACACGGCCTACGGCCGCTACGCCCAGAATCGCTCGTTCAAGGCGTTCGACCTGCTCGATGTCGCCGCCAACGACTACGGCGGTCGCACGCACGTCGTCGCGGTGACGGTCGCCAAGACCACCGACCACCGCCGTCTCGCGTCCACCGAGGGCACCGGGCGACCACTGGGTGAGGACATGGTGCCGGTGCTGTCGCTCGAGCGGGCGCGCGGCCTGCACGCCGGCGAGCACGCCATTGAAGAAGAGGGAGTCCCGGAATACGCCCGGGCCGCCGAGGAGGGATGGGCCGAGGCGCAGCACGAGAAGGCGTCGCTCGGCAACTACGCCGGCGACCACCCCCGCTGGGCGATGGCGATCGACGTGGGCAAGTGTACCGGGTGCTCGGCGTGCGTGACGGCCTGCTACGCCGAGAACAACGTCGCCACGGTGGGCGAGGACCTCGTGGTGCGCGGCCGCGAGATGGCCTGGCTGCGGATCGAGCGTTACTTCCGTCCCGCCGCCGGCGCGGCGGTTTCCGCGGTGACCTCGCCGATGCTGTGCCAGCAATGCGGCAACGCGCCGTGCGAGCCGGTCTGCCCCGTGTTCGCCGCCTACCACACGACCGACGGGTTGAACGGCCAGATCTACAACCGGTGCGTCGGCACGCGCTACTGCTCCAACAACTGTCCGTTCAAGGTCCGTGTGTTCAACTGGTACAACTACGCGGAAGCGGGCGGCATGCACGACGCCTTCCCCGCGCCGTTGACCTGGCAGCTCAATCCCGACGTCACGGTGCGCGAGAAGGGCGTGATGGAGAAATGCACCTTCTGTGTCCAGCGCATCCGCGGCGCCCAGAATGCGGCCCGGATGGAGGACCGTACGGTGCGTGACGGCGACATCGTGCCGGCGTGCGCGCAGACCTGCCCCTCGGAGGCGATCGTTTTCGGCGACCTGAATGATCCCCGCTCGCGTGTCGCGCAGCTGGCCGAAGATCCGCGCGGCTACCACGTGCTGGCGCGGCTCAATACGAAGCCCGGCGTCACCTACCTCGCGCCGGTGCGAGCCGGCGCGGCACAGGAGGCGTAAGCGATGGCCGATAGCGGCGCTCCCGCCTCCCGCGTGACCTACGATTACGTCACGCGCGCCATCGCGCGCACGCTGGGCAATCCGGGGAAGGGCTACTACATGCTGCTCGCCGCGGCGGTCTCGCTGCTGGCGGTCGGCATCGTCTGCCTGCTCTTCCTGCTCCGCTACGGACTGGGGCTCGCGGGCTACTCCCACCCGGTGTACTGGGCGGTCTTCATCACGTGCTTTGTGTTCTGGGTCGGCATCGCCCACTCGGGAACCCTGATCTCGGCGATTCTGTACCTGTTCCGGTCCGGCTGGCGCACCGCGGTGTACCGCACCGCCGAGGCGATGACGGTGTTCGCCGTGATGACGGCGGGCCTCTTTCCGCTCATCCACATCGGGCGGCAGTGGTACTTCTACTGGCTGATTCCCTATCCGAACGAGCGGGGGCTGTGGCCCAACTTCAAGTCGCCGCTGATCTGGGACGAGTTCGCGATCGGGACGTACTTCACGGTCTCCACCGTGTTCCTGATCATGGGACTGATCCCCGACATCGCCGCGGTCCGCGACGTGGCGACCGGCTGGCGCAAGAAGCTGTACGCGATCACCGGGCTGGGGTGGCGCGGCACCAACGAGGAGTGGCGGCACTTCACCCGGGCGTATCTCTACCTCGCGGCCCTCGCGACGCCGCTCGTGCTGTCGGTACACAGCGTGGTGTCGTGGGACTTCGCGATGTCGATCGTCCCCGGCTGGCACGCGACGCTGTTCGCGCCCTACTTCGTGGCCGGCGCCATCTACTCGGGCGTGGCGATGGTCATCACGCTGCTCGTGCCGATCCGCCGCCTGTTCCATCTCGAGGAAATCATCACGGTGCACCACTTCGAGAACCTGGCGAAGCTGTGCCTGTTCACCGGCCTCATCGTCAGTTTCTCCTATTGCACCGAGAACTTCGTCGCCTGGTTCGGCGGGAATCCCGACGAGCGGGCCGGATTCTGGTTCCGCGCCTTCGGCTCGTTCTGGTGGGCCAGCTGGACCATGAACATCTGCAACGGCCTGCTGCCGTGGCTGCTGTGGTTCAAGAAGGTCCGCACCAACATCACCGGACTGTTCGTCATCTCGATCTTCGTGAACATCGGGATGTGGTTCGAGCGCTTCGTGATCATCGTCGTGTCGCTCGCCGGCGAGCCCTACTCGGGCTGGACCAACGGCGGCTACAACCCGACCTGGGCCGACTGGGGCATCATGGCCGGGAGCTTCGGCTGGTTCTTCATGTGGTTCCTCCTGTTCGTGAAGAACTTCCCGGCGGTGTCGATCTCCGAGGTGAAGGAAGTGCTCGTGCCGCCGAAGCTCGGCAAGGGGAGGGTGGTACGATGATGCCCAAGGTGCTCGGGGACATCTTCCATCCACCGCAGACGCCGGGCGTGCTGGCGGTGTTCGGGCACCTCGATGCCACGGTCGACGCGATCGGGCAGCTGAAGGCGGGCGGCCACGCCGACCACCTCACCGTGTACTCGCCGATTCCACGCCACGAGCTCGAAGCGGTGCTGGATCAACCCACCAGCCCGGTCCGCATGTGGACGCTCATCGGTGGCATGACCGGATGCGGGATCGGCGCCTGGCTGACGCTGTACATGTCCTACGACTGGCCCGTCGTGGTGGGCGGCAAGCCCGTGGGCTCGATCCTTCCCTACGTCATCATCATGTTCGAGATGACAGTCCTGTTCGGCGCCCTCACGACGATCCTGGGGCTCATCCTGAACGCGCTGCTCGCGTCCCGGCATCAGGGGACCATCGCCTACGACCCGCGGTTCACCAACGACAAGTTCGGCATCTTCGTGCGCTGCGCGCCCGACCAGGCCGCCTCGCTGGAGGGCCTGCTGAAGGGCGCCGGGGCCGAGGAGGTCCGCCGTGCATAGGCGGCTCGTCCTCGCTGGCGTCGCGCTGCTGCTGACGGCGTGCGACCCGGACAACGTGGTGCATCATGTGGGCTGGTTCGCCACCATGCGACACCAGCGCAGCATCCGGCCCTACACCATGCCGCGCGGCACCGTCCCCGGAGCGGTTCCCGTCACCGGCCTCGAGCCCGACTCGGTCGGACTCGCGGTCGCGGACCGGCTGACCAACCCCCGCACGCGTACGGCCGAATCCCTCAACCGCGGCAAGTGGGTGTACGAGACCTACTGCCTCGTCTGTCACGGCGACGCGGGGCGGGGTGACGGGCCGATTTCGGCGTTGGCGGGCGGCCCCTTCTTCGGCGTGCGCTCGCTGGTCACCGACACCGTAGCGCGGCGTACCGACGGGTACCTGTATGGCGTGCTGGTCCATGCCCCCAGCATGGGGCGCGGCCTGATGCCGGTCTATGGCGACAAGATCCACGGCGCCGACCGCTGGGACGTCGTCAACTACGTGCGGTCCCTGCAGCAGCAGGCCCGTCTGGGAGGCCGCCTGTGAGCGCCGCCACCAACACCCTGCGCACCGAACTGGCGCAGAAGGCCCGCGCGTTTCCCGTGGGGTCGTTCCGCGCGATCGGTCTGGCCGCGACCGCGGTCGGACTGGTGCTGCTGCTGCTGAGTCTGCGGAGTCACGCCGACCGGGTCTGGGCCGCCTACCACGTCAATTTCATCTTCTGGCTCGGCCTCGCCGAGGGCGGCGTCATCGTCGCGGCGTCGCAGAAGCTGGCCAAGGGGCACTGGTCGGGGCTCGTGATCCGGTTCGCGGAAGCCTCGGTCGCCTTTCTCCCCGTGGCCGTGGTACTGTTCGCCGCCTCCTGGTTCGGGCGCGGGTACATCTATCCCTGGGTCTCCACGCCCCGCACCGACCTCGGGTGGTGGCTGCAGCCGGTGTGGTTCTACGTCCGGGACAGCGCCGTGCTGATCCTCATGGCCTGGCTGTCCTGGCGGTTCGTGCGCTCCGACCTGGCCCCCGATCTGGCCGAGCTCGCCGGCGGCGCGCCGGTGGACCCGTCCCCGGAAGCGCGTGGCCTGATCACGCGCGACGCCGCCCTGGCGACCATCGCCTTCGCGTTCGGCCTGAGCATCATTGCGTTCGATACCGTCATGTCGCTCGCGCACCGCTGGGTGAGCAACCTGTACGGCGCGTTCTATTTCATGGGGAGTTTCCTGGCCGCCCTGATGTGGCTCGCGGTCCTGAGCGTCCGTATGCGTCAGCGGATGAACCTGGGCGATCACTACTCCCGCCGGCAGCAGCACGACCTGGCCAAGCTGTGCTTCGGGTTCACCGTGTTCTGGGCCTACCTCATGTTCGCTCAGTTCCTGGTGATCTGGTACGGCAACCTCCCCGAAGAGACGTACTTCATCTTCCACCGGCTGTGGGGCGCCTGGCGGCCCGTCGGCGTCGCGGTGTTCCTCATGGTCTTCCTGATCCCGTTCATCGGTCTGCTCGGCGTGCGGCCCAAGCGGTCCTCCGCCTGGCTGATCGGCTTCGCCCTGGTGAGCCTCGCCGGCATCTGGCTGGAGCGGTTCTTCGAGATCATCCCGTCGCTGAACGGCGGGGCCCCGCCCGCGTTCGGGTTGCCGGAGCTCGGCGCCCTGGCCTTCTTCGGCGGCCTGTACGTCCTGTCGTACAGCTGGTTCGCCGCGCGCTATCCGATGATCTCCCCCCGCCTGGCAGCGGATACCCTCTCTCGGGAGCACGGACACTAGTTCGCGGCCGCGGCGCCCGGCGCGGAACCCCGGGGCACGGTGTAGAATTCGGGGACCCAGGGACTCCCGCGGAGGCGTGCCCCTCATGTCAGCTCGGTTCCTCACCATCGTCGCCATCGGGGCGGTGATCGTCATCGGGTGGTCCTGCGGCAACCCCAGCGGCCAGGGCAACGGCTGCGCGTCGACGGGTGCCAATGTGATCATCAACGCCCAGGACAATCTGACGTTCGACAAGCCCAGCCTGACCATCACCCGCGGCCAGCGGGTGTGCTGGCAGAACCCCGGCTCCGTGACCCACACCGTGACGGCGACGAGCGCGCTCCCAGCCGATTCAGCATGGACGCCCACCACCTTCGACCAGACGCTGCGCCCTGACGGCGTCGCCATCCACACCTTCAGCACAGCCGGACAGTATCTGTACCATTGCGCCTTCCACCCGGGGATGACGGGGACCATCAACGTACCCTGACACATCGGGGAAGAACTCCGCCCGCGTACTGAGGGTATGACGGTCCGCACTTTGGCGGCCGTGAACCTTCACGAAGGATATGTCATGCGTACGCGTTGGCTGGCGTTTGTCGCGATTCTGGCAGCTGCTGCCTGCAGTAATAGTCCGACGTACGGAGGAGGCGGGGGCGGGGGCTGCACGCCGACGGCCACGCAGGTCTGCATGAATGGCTCGGCGTTCGGTCCGGCGAATCTCACGATCACCCACGGCACGGCGGTCACGTGGAAGAACGGGGACGGCATCGTCCACACCGTCACCAGCGCCACCGGCTCGGGCGATGTCTACGATAGCGGGAACATCGGCGGGGGCGGGACCTTCACCCGCACGTTCGCCACCGCAGGGACGTACAACTACTACTGCAAGATCCACGGGGTCAACGGCACCCCGCCCACGGGGATGCACGGAACGATCACGGTGAACTGAAGACGGATCTCGATGTCGCGGCTCCCGGGGCGGATTCCGCTCCGGGAGCTTATTTTTTCGCCATGAGCGAATCACAGGAGACGCTGGAAGCCTTCCGCCACTTCCGGGAGAAGATGAATGCGGCCATTCTCGAGGCGGGGAACGTCAACATCAACCGTTTCTTCGCCCTCGACACCCGCACCTACGAGCCGGGGGCCCTCCCCACGAAGACCAAGGAGCTGCTGGGTCTCGTTGCCTCGATGGTGCTCCGCTGTGACGACTGCATCACCTACCACCTGGTCCGCTGTCGCGAGGAAGGGGTGAGCGATCCCGAGCTCTACGACGCCTTCGCCGTGGCCCTCGTTGTGGGCGGGTCCATCGTGATTCCGCATTTG
>DATGDT010000194.1:0-9948 GCA_035310725.1 Gemmatimonadales bacterium | reverse complement strand
AGCTCCGAGATCACGCCCGAGGCTCTTTACTGGAACCGGCGGCAATTCATCGGAGCCACGGGGGCGATGATCGGCGCCGCGCTGCTCCCGATCCGCCCACTCCCCACTCCCGACTCCCTGGGGTGGCGGCGTGGCCGGGGGGATGACGACAAGCCCAACTCCTACGACGACATCACCCACTACAACAACTACTACGAGTTCGGGCCCGACAAGCGGGATCCGTCGGAGAACTCCGACGGCTTTCATCCCCGGCCCTGGACCGTCAGCGTCGAAGGCGAAGTCCACAAACCGAAGACCTTCGATCTGGACGAGATCCTGCGCCGCTACCCGGCGGAGGAGCGCATCTACCGGCTGCGTTGCGTCGAGGCGTGGTCCATGGTGATTCCCTGGAACGGCTTCGCGCTCTCCAGCCTGCTGCACGACGTCGAGCCCACGTCGCAAGCGAAATACGTCGCCTTCACCACGGTGTACCGGCCGACGGAGATGCCGGGACAGCACAGCGACATCCTCCCTTGGCCCTACGTGGAGGGACTGCGGCTCGACGAGGCGCTGCACCCGCTCGCCACGCTCGTCACCGGACTCTACGGCAAGCCGCTCCCCAACCAGGACGGCGCGCCGATCCGCCTGGTGGTGCCGTGGAAGTACGGCTTCAAGGGCATCAAGTCGATCGTCAAGATCCGGCTCACCCGGACCCAGCCGCCCGCGACGTGGAACATGGCCGCACCCAACGAGTACGGCTTCTTCGCCAACGTGAACCCGACCGTGGACCATCCGCGCTGGAGCCAGAAGCGCGAGCGCCGGCTGGGCGAGCTGTTCCGGCGGCCGACCCTGATGTTCAACGGCTACGGCGACCAGGTGGCGTCGTTGTATGCCGGGATGGATCTGAAGGCGAATTACTGATGTCGTCGGTCGTCGGTCGTCGGTGGGCGGTACGCCTCGCCCAAACGGGCGTCGTGCTCGCAGCACTGGTGCCGCTCGCGGTGCTGGTGCGCGACGCGTTCGGCGACCGGCTGGGTGCCAATCCGGTCGAGGCGATCGAGCACCGCACGGGCGACTGGACCATCTGGCTGCTGCTCTCGAGCCTGGCCGTGACTCCCCTGCGGCGGCTCACGGGATGGAACTGGCTGATCCGCTACCGGCGCACGCTGGGCCTGCTCGCGTTCAGCTACGTCTGCCTCCACTTCCTGACCTACCTCGTGATCGATCAGGGTTTCCCGATCCAGGGGCTCACCCTCACCTACGTGTGGGAAGACATCGTCAAGCGTCCCTACGTGACGGTGGGATTCACGGCGTTCCTGCTGCTGATTCCGATCGCGTGGACCTCCACCAAGGGGTGGATCCGGCGGCTCGGCCGCCGCTGGACGACGCTGCACCAGCTGGTGTACGTCGCCGCGGCGCTCGGCGTGCTGCACTACATGTGGCTGATCAAGGGAGACCGGCCGACCGCGGTGTACCACGCCCTGGTGCTGGTGGGACTGCTGGGCGCGCGGGTGTGGAAGCTCAGAGCGACTCTTCGATCTCCCGATGCCCCTCGAGCAGCAGCTCCACTTCGCGCGCCGCTTCCCGGGCCAGCGTCAGATCCGTCGTGAAGCTCTGGATGCTCCCCGCGCCCGCGTGGAGCTTGAGCAGGTTCAGCCGGATCGTCTCGAGCGCCGCCACCGCATCCTTCAGCCGGCGCTGCACCGCCTCGCGCTCCGCCTCCAAATCGGTCACGACCCGGTCGCGCCGCGCCTTGATGTCGTCGGCGATCTGACCGGAGAGCCGCCCCCGCTCGCCGGCTCCCTGTAACGCGTCGTTCAGCTCCTCGAGCCGCACCCGCATCTTCCCGGCGTCGTGCTCCAGCTGGCGCAGCACGGCGGGCACCTCGCGCAGCTGCTCGCGGGTTTCCTTGGGCAGCTCCTCGTACAACCGCTCCGCCGCCATGCCGAGCACGAGCTCGGTGGGGCGGAACGTGAACCCGGACGACAACGCGGGTCGTGTTTTGGATATCCGCAGGCGTCCGAAGATCAGGCGCCCTATCGGCCCGCGCCAGATGCGGAGCCAGAGCGAGGTATCCAGATCCCGGCGCCGCTGCAGCCGCCCCAGGGCTAGTGCGCCTGACGGCAGCCCCAGCATCAGCCCGAACGTCGTGGCGACGCCCGCCCACAACCCGGAGCCGATGCTGCTTCCCGCGGCGATCCCGACGGCCGCAATGCCGAAACCGGCCAGAGCGAGCAGGCGAAGGATTCGCTCCAGAGAGGAGGGGCCTCGCCCGTACTCGTAGGCGCGCTCTTCGCTGGTCGAATCGAGCTCGGCGCGGAACGAGGCCACGACGTCTTCGCGGGTGAACCCGGCGCGGGCCAAGCGCGCGGCGCGCCCGACGAGGATCCCGAACGGCACCACGGTCAGTCCGGCCAGGAAGGTGCCGAAACCGGCCAGCGCGGTGGCGCCAGACGCACTCCCGGCTGCCGCGGCCATGCCGCTCGCCATGGACAGCGCCCAGAGATATGCGAGGGAGCCGAGGCCGCCGAAGCGGCCGCCGCGCTTGGCGAACACGCGCAGCGGCACCGGCAGCTCCTTGCGCTGCTCGATCGCCAGGCCCAGCTGATCGGCCAGCGCGGCGGCGTTCGCCGGCCGCTCGTCGCGCTCCTTTGCGAGACACTTGTCGATCGTCTGGGCGAGCCGGCGGGGCGTGCCGTCCGCGACGGAGGAGAGCGAGGGCGGGACTTCCGTCACCTGCTTGGCCAGGACCTCGGTGGCTTTCTTCCCGGTGAACGGCAACCGCCCCGAGAGCGTGAAGTACCCGACGACGCCGAGGCCGTACAGATCGCTCTTCGCATCCACCGCCTCCCCGAGCGCCTGTTCCGGACTCATGAACTCCGGCGTACCGATCACGTCACCGCCGCCCAGGCCGGCGGCGCCGCTCACCTGCGCCGCAATGCCGAAGTCGGCGACCAGCGCCCGGCCCGAGCCGGCCTCGAGGATGATGTTGTCCGGCTTCACGTCGCGATGGATCACGCCCTGGGCGTGCGCGTACGCGAGCGCCCACGCCACCTCGCGCAGCAGCCGCGCCGCATCCGTCGGGGGGAGCGGGCCGCGCGACCGGACGCGCTCCGTGAGCGTTTCGCCTTCGACGTAGGCCATGGCGAAGAACACGTATTCGGCCACCTCATCCACGGCGTAGATGGGAATGATGTTGGGATGGGACAGCTTCGCGGCGGTCCGGGCTTCGCGCAGGAACCGCTCGCGCAGCTCCGGCCGGCCGGCGAGCGACGGGGGCAGGAGCTTCAGCGCGACCGGCCGGTCGAGCCGCACCTCGCGCGCCAGGTAGACGACTCCCATCCCGCCGCGTCCCAGCTCGCGCTCGATCGAATACCGTCCCGCGAGCGCGCCCTGGAACGCCAGGAACAGCGCATCGGTGGCCGGCCGGGAGGCGGTCACGACGCCGCTTCCCCGCCGGACGTTCCGAGCAGCTGCTCGACTTCCCCCGCCGCGTCCAGCAGCCGATCGGTGGCGAGGCTGAGCTCGCGGGCGGCGGACAAATCGGCGGTGATGCCGTCGAACGTGGCCCCCCCAGCGCGCAGCCGCAGCAGGTCGAGCCGGATCACCTCGAGCGCCGCGACGGCGTCACCGAGACGCTGGCGCGACGTAGCCTGCGCGAGACGCAGCGAGTTCGCGAGCGCCGCCCGTCGCTCGGCGATCGCCGGCCACGCCCGCCCCCCCCCGTCTCCCGATGGCGCCGGGCCGGATTCCACGGCGGCGAGGGCTTCTCCCAGCTCGTCGCAGCGGCGGCGGATCCGCTGCGCATCCTGCTCCAGCCGCTGCACGATGACCGGCAGGTCCGGCAGCGCGCGCCGTGCTTCCGCAGGAAGCGCCCCGTACAGCGCGGCCGCCGCCGCGCCCACCACGAGCTCGGTGGGGTGACCCACGCGGTCGGCCGGCAGGGCCATTCCCGCGCGGTGCGCGCCGAGTCCCGCCACGCGAAACAGCCACCGCCCCGGTGCGGAGTCCCAGAACTTGCGGCGGAAGCCGCTCAGGACGCTGGCGCGCCATGCCGTGCCCGATCCGAGCAGGGAGACGGCTCCGGTGCCCGCGGCGATGACGCCGAACAGCTCAGGGAAGGGCCAGGACATGTTCAGCAGCGCCGAGAACGCGAACGCCGTGAACCCGGCCGTCGCCGCGAGCCATCCGCGATGCAGGAGCCGCTGCTCGGGCCCGGGCGCGCGCCCCGTGACCGTGACCCGGTCGTCGCGCAGACGCTCGGCGTCGGCGGCGAGCGCGCGGGCCAGGTCGTCGTGATCGTATCCCGCCCGGATCACCCGGCGGAGGCGGCGCAGCGTGATCGCCGCCGGTCCCAGCAGCGCACCGCCGATCGCGGCGAACCGCACCAGATCGAGGATCTGCGCCACGAGCGGCGGCGTGGGCGCCATGACGGGCGACAGCGTGAGTGAGAGGACCAGCCAGATCGCCAGACCGCCGAGCAGGAACGACGGGTACAGCCGATGGGCGGAGAGCGTGTCGCTCTCCGACAGGAAGACCCGGAGCGCGCTCGGCAGCTCGCGCCGCTCGGTCGCGAGCGTCAGGGCGTCGGCCAGCTCCGCGCCGCCCGAGAAGCGGCGCTCGGGCTCCTTCGCGAGACAGCGCCCCACCACCGATGCCAGGCCGCGCGGCACGCCGGGGACGACCGACGGCAGCGGAGGCGCCGGGCGGGTGAGATTCGCGGTGAGACGCGCAACGGCCGTGGACCCGGTGAAGGGGAGGCGGCCCGACAGCGCGTAGAACGCGACGACGCCGAGCGAGTACACATCGCTGCGGGCGTCCACAGGATCTCCGCTGGCCTGCTCCGGGCTCATGAAGTCCGGCGTTCCCAGCACTTCCCCGGCGCCCGTATCCACGCCGTCCCGATGGCGGGCGATGCCGAAATCGGTGACCAGCGCGCGACCACTGCCCGCTTCGAGCAGGATGTTCTCGGGCTTCACGTCGCGATGCGTCACGCCCTGCGCGTGCGCGTGGGCCAATGCCCAGGCGACCTCGCGCAGCACGCGCATCGCCTCGGTCGGCGGCAGCGGGCCGCGCGTCGCGATCCGGTGGGCGAGCGTGTCGCCGTCCACGTACGCCATCGCGTAGAACACGAATCCGCCGAGCTCGTCCACGACGTGGATCGGGACGATGTGGGGATGCGACAGGCGCGCGGCCATGCGTGCCTCGCGCAGGAACCGGTCCCGCAACCCCGCCTGGGCGGCGAGGTCCGGCGGCAGCAGCTTGAGCGCCACGGGGCGGTCGAGCCGCACTTCGCGGGCGAGGTAGACGATGCCCATCCCGCCGCGTCCCAGCTCGCGCTCGATGGAATAGCGGCCGGCCAGGGCGGATTGAAAATCGAGGAACAGCTTGTCCAGCGCGCCGGGCATGCGCTGAAAAGTGACGATACCCGGCGCCCGGCGATAGGCGTCTCAGGCTGCGCCGCTGGGGCGATCGGCGCAGGGGAGGGTCCGGCTGGACACTGCGCCCGCGGGGACGCATGATTCCCCGCCCTTCTCACCTCTCCAGGAACCGCCATGGCCGAACACAAACCCTACATCGCGCCCTCTCAGACGCTCGCCGAGCTGACGCCGCGGGCGCTGGTGCTGGGAGTGATCCTGGGACTCGTCTTCGGGGCCTCGAACGTCTATCTCGCCCTGAAAATCGGCCTCACGGTCAGCGCGTCGATCCCGATCGCGGTGCTCGCGATCACGATCTTCCGCACGCTGGGTCGCTCGACGATCCTCGAGAACAACATCGTGCAGACGACCGGGTCGGCCGCCGACTCGGTCTCGGCCGGCGTCGTGTTCACGATCCCCGCGATTCTCCTCATGGGCTACGACCTCGACATCAGCCGGGTGACGATCCTGGCGATCGCCGGTGGATTGATGGGCGTGCTCATGATGATCCCGCTGCGCCGCGCGCTGATCGTCAAGGAGCACGGCAACCTTCCCTACCCGGAGGGCACCGCGTGCGCCGAGGTGCTGATCGCAGGCGAGAAGGGCGGCGTGCACGCCAGGACGGTGTTTCAGGCGTTCGGCCTGGCGTTCGCCTACAAGTTCGCGATGACGGCCCTGAAGCTGTGGCAGGAGTATCCGGGCCGTGTGTTCCGCTCGTATCAGAGCGCCGAAGTGCGGGTGGAGGTGAGCCCGGAGCTCATGGGCGTCGGCTACATCATCGGGCCCCGCATCGCGGGGTACCTCTTCGCCGGCGGCTGCCTCGCCTACATCGTCCTGATGCCGGCGATCAAGCTGTTCGGCAGCTCGATGACCGAGCCGATGTTCGGCACCACGAAGCTGATCCGGGACATGAGCGCCGGCGAGATCCGGGCCGCCTTCGTGTTCTACATCGGAGCGGGCGCCGTGGCGACCTCCGGCATCATCGCGCTGGTGCGGACCATGCCCACCATCATCGGCGCGTTCCGCGCCGGCTTCGCCGACATGAAGGCCAGTCGCGTCGGCCAGGCCGTGGCCCGGCTGCGGACCGAGGACGACCTCCCCATCACGCTGACCGTGTTCGGCTCGGCCGCGCTGGCCCTGGTGCTCGCCTTCCTGCCCCAGATCGGCGTGAACATCCTGGGCGGCATCCTCATCATCATCTTCGGGTTCTTCTTCACGACGGTGTCGTCCCGCATCTGCGGCCAGATCGGCAGCTCAGCGAATCCAATCTCGGGCATGACGATCGCGTCGCTGATCGCCATCTCCTTCATCTTTCTGCTGCTGGGCTGGACCCAGATCGACGATCGCGTGCGCGCGATTTCGGTCGCCTGTGTCATCGCCGTCGCCGTCGCCAACGGCGGCAACACCTCCCAGGACCTGAAGACGGGCTTTCTGATCGGGGCCACGCCGCGGCGGCAGCAGATCGCCATTCTGGTCGGCGCGATCGGCTCGGCCCTGGCGGTCGGCTGGACGCTCACGTTCCTGAACCGCTCCTATCAGTACGAGGTCCCCGAGCGACGCGCGGGGTTCGTCGCCCCGGCCTCGGGGGCTTCGAGCGACGGCAACGTGGTCGTCTTGAACGAGACGAAGTCCCACTTCCGGATCGCCGGCGGCGAGGCGCTCGACTCGGCGCAGTATCAGGTCGTCCGGATCTACGTCGAGACCAACGGCGTGCCGGCGGGCAAGTACCTGGTCGACGCGACGACCCATGAGATCCGCTACGTCGTGGATCCGGGCATCGGTGGCCGCATCCACGAGTATGAAGGCCGCAACCTGCCGCGGCTCGACTCGCCCAAGGCGACGCTGATGGCGTTCATCGCGGACGGGATCCTCACGCACCGTCTCCCCTGGGCCCTGGTGCTGATCGGGGTATGCCTGGCCGTCGCCATCGAGCTGATGGGGGTGCAGTCGCTGCCGGTGACCGTCGGCGTGTACCTCCCCATCACCACGTCGGCGGGGATGTTCGCGGGCGGGGTGGTGCGCTGGCTGGTGGAGCGCCGGGTGCGCTCGGACAACCGCTCCATGGCCGAGATCGAGTCGGGGCCGGGCGTGCTGTTCTCGAGCGGCCTGATCGCGGGCGGCGCCATCGCGGGGATCGTCGTGGCCGGCATTGCAGGCGCCAAGGGCAGCGCCGAATGGCTCGCCGATACCGTCGCGCTGTATCACAAGATCGGCGTCTTCGCGACGTCGAACGTCGTCGCGCTCCTGATCTTCGCCCTGCTGGGCTTCGGGCTGTACCGGGTCGGCCTGCGCAAGCAGTAAGGACCGTCTATAATTCGCGGCCCGGATCGCTGCCCTCACCCAGCCTTCGAGGACCCGTGCTGAACTGGATGCTGCCGTCGAGTCGTCTGCTGCTGGTCCTGGCCCAACAGCCGGTGCCCGCTCCGGCGTCCCCGCCGTCGGCGGCGCTCCCGGCGCGTGCCGAGCGGGACACGCTGCGGCTCTACGCCGTGGGGGATCTGAACCTGGGTTGGGATGTGGCGTCGGACTACCTGCTCAAGGGCGATCTCCGCTACCCCTTCGACTCGGTACGCGATACCCTCGCGGCGGCGGACATCCTGTTCGGCAATCTCGAGAGCCCCATCGCGCCGGTCGGGCAGCCCTTCGTACACACGGGGAGTCCGGTGTTCAGCGCCCCTCCGGTCGCCGCCGAGGCGCTGGTGCGCGCCGGATTCGACGTCGTCAGCACGGCGAACAACCACGCCTGGGACACCGGGCTCACCGGCGTGCTCGAGACGGTGAAGCAGCTCGATCGCGTCGGGCTGCCGCACACCGGCACCGGCCGCACGCTGGCCGATGCACACCGGCCGGCGATCGTGGAGCGCAAGGGCTGGCGGGTCGCCTTCTTCGCAGTGACGCGTGCGTACAACCCGGCGCCGCGGCGCTTCTATTCGCACGTCGGCTCGCGCTACATCGCCTATGCCGACAGCGCGTGGCTCTATCCGGCGATTCGCCGCATCAAGGCGTCGGGCGCGGCGGACTTCGTGGTCGTGAGCATCCACGCGGGGACCGAGCTCTCCGACGGGCCGGACGATGCGTTGCGCGCGTTCCTGGAAGGCGCGGTGGACGCCGGCGCCGATCTGTGCCTCGGACACCATCCGCACGTGCTGCAGCCGGTGGAATGGTATCGCGGCAAGCCGATCGCCTACTCGATGGGCAACTTCATCTTCAAGCGCGGCAACCCGCTCACCGCGTACTCGGGCGTGTTCGCGTTCACGGTCGCCCCGGACGGGTTCGTGACGGCGGACGTGATCCCCGTACGCTCCGGATTCCAGGCCACCTTCGCCACCGGCACCGCGGCCGACACCGTCCGCCGGCGTGTCCGGCTGGTGGGGCCGCTCCCGATCATCCTCTTCGCTACGCTGCCATGACCGCCTCATCGCACGACTTTCTCAAGCGCCTGCTCGATTCGCCCGGTCCCTCGGGGTTCGAAGCCGCCCCCGCGCGCGTCTGGCGGGAGGAAGTGAAGCGGTTCGCCGACGAGCTGCGCCCCGACGTCCACGGCAATTCCGTCGGGACCGTGAACCCGAAGGGCAAACCGCGCCTGATGTTCGCCGGCCACATCGACGAGATCGGCCTGCAGATCACGCACATCGACGAGGACGGATTCCTCTACTTCGCCGGGATCGGGGGCTGGGACTCCCAGGTCCTGGTCGGCCAGCGGGTGGTCGTGGTCGGCCCCGCGGGCCCCGTGCGCGGCGTCATCGGGAAGAAGGCGCCCCATCTGATGAAGAAGGAGGATTTCGACAAGGTCAGCCAGATCACCGACCTGTGGATCGACATCGGCGCCGCCTCGCACGAAGAAGCGCTGACGCGGGTGCACGTGGGCGATCCGGCGGTGCTGGACGCCGCCAGCCAGGAGTTCCCCGGCGGGCGGATCGTGTCGCGCAGCATCGACAACCGGATCGGCGCCTATGTGGTCGCGGAGGCGCTGCGCCTGCTCGCGCAGCAGCGCCCGCCCCACGCGGCGGTGTTCGCGGTGGCGACGACGCGCGAGGAAATCGCCTACACCGGCGGGGGCGCGCGCACCAGCGCGGTCGGCATCGACCCGCAGGTGGCGCTCGTGGTGGACGTCACCCACTCCACCGACTGGCCCGGGGCGGACAAGAAACAGGGAGGGGACCACAAGCTGGGCGGCGGGCCGGTATTCGGCCGCGGCTCGGCGCTCAACCCCGTGGTCTTCGATCTGCTGGTGCAGTGCGCGGTGGAAGAGGGAATTCCCTACAGCGTGCAGGCGGCGCCGCGCGACACCGGCACCGACGCCGACGCGATCCACAACGCGCTGCGCGGCATCCCCACCGGCCTCGTGTCGGTGCCCAACCGGTACATGCATAGCCCGAACGAGATGGTGGCGCTGGCGGACGTCGAGCGGGCGGCCCGCCTGCTCGCCGCCTTCGCGCGCAAGTTGGGACCCGACGCGAGCTTCATTCCCACCTAGGGAAGTTCTGTACAAGTCAGCGCGGCACCGGGGGTGGGGGGCGCGGACGCGAGGCCTAGGCGGATCAGGACTTCT
>DATGDT010000193.1:0-5603 GCA_035310725.1 Gemmatimonadales bacterium | reverse complement strand
CGGCAGTGCGCAGTACGAGTACGCCGTGGCCGCCGTGCTGGAGATGCACGGCTGGCGGCATACCGGGTCTACGCCCACGGGGTTGCTCGTGGCGCGCAACAAGTCGATGAGCAAGAAAATCCTCAAGCACCACGGCATCCGCGTGCCGGAGTTCGCCACGTTCCATGCGGGCGACGCGTTCCTGCGGCCTTCCACGCTGCGTTTCCCTTTGATCGTGAAACCGCTACTGGAGGACGCGTCGGTGGGGATTTCTCAGGCGTCCGTGGTGAGCGACGACGAGAGCCTCGCCGAACGGGTGACCTTCATCCACGACAAGTTCCGGCAGGCGGCCATCGCCGAGGAGCTGGTCGAGGGGCGTGAGCTGTACGTCTCGCTCATCGGCAACGACGACCCGGAGGTGCTGCCGGTGGTGGAGCTGCACTTCGGCAAGGTCCCCAAGGCGGAGCGGCGCATCGTCACGTACATGGCGAAATGGAACGATGAGTACCGTGAGCGCCACCATATCCGCTCGGGGTTCGCCCGTCTCTCCGAGGCGGTGCGCGGGAAGATCCGCAGCGTGTGCGAGACGGCGTTTCACGCGCTGTGGCTGCAGGACTACGCGCGCATGGACCTACGGCTGACGCACGACCACGAGGTCTACGTGCTGGAGGCGAATCCCAACCCCTTCATCGCGTACGGTCATGAGTTCGCCAACGCGGCCGAGAAGGCGGGGATGAACTACCGCGCGTTCATCCAGCGGATCGTGGACGAGGCGCTGCGGCGATGAGCGGCTCCGTCTGGTCTGCGGTGCGGACCCTGGTACGGCGGGGCGAGGTGCCGCGACCCGAGCTGCGCTGCCCGCGCTGCCGGGCCGAGATCGAGCCCTTCTGGTACCACTGTCCCAACTGCGCGAAGGCGCTGCGCTGGGGCGATACGCAGCTGCAAACCGGCGCGGAGTGCCGGTATTGCTGCTGGATGGTCTCGGACAGCTTCTCGCACTGCCCCTGGTGCGGACGCGACATCAGCGACGAGCAGTCCAGTCTCGAGCCGCTCAAGAAGCCCAAGGGGTTCAAGTACGAGCGCCGCTGCAAGCGCTGCCACGGCGGCCTCCAGTACCCGATGCAGTGGTGCCCCTGGTGCGGCAAGGTGCAGCGCTGGAAATACGAGCGGTTCGAGAACGACTGTCCGCATTGCGACCGCGGCGTGGACGACTGGATGGACACGTGCCCGTGGTGCGGCAAGGACGCGACGGGGCGCGACCTCGTGCGGCAGGCGCTGCGGCGCGTGCGCAGCCTGCTCATCGTGTCCCGCATCAAGGACTGGGACTACCGCATCCTGCTCCGTCCCGGCGTGTCGGGCGTATCTCCCTTCGCGCCCAAGGTGATCGAGATCGACCGCCGCTACGTGACCGGCAAACGCCGGCGCGACGAGATCTCCTGGAACATGCTCACCGGCCTCATCCTGCACGAGCTGGGGCACTCGTTTCTCTACCACAACTGGAGCTGGACGCGCTCGGGGCGGTTCCGCCGTACCTTCGGCGAGGTGCGCAAGGCCTATCGCGTGGCGGACGAGCACTGGGTGGACTTCGAGCGCCGCCGCGTGGCGACCACGCTGGTCGATCACGTGAGTCGCTACGCGGGGACGCACCCGCAGGAGGATTTCGCCGAGACGTTCCGCTTCTACGTGACGCGGCGCGGCCGGTTGCGGGAGCTGTTCGGCGAGTTCGGTCGCAAGCGCAAAGGCGTGATCGTCTTCGAGAAGTTCCTGGTGCTGCACGACTACGTGCGCAGTCTGCGGGGCTGGCGGTGAGCGGCCCGGCCGATCGGCACGCCCGTCTCCGGGCCGTCGCGGCGGCGCGCTGGAAGGTCGCGATCGCCCTCACCGGCGCGATGATCGTGCTCTACTTCGGCTTCGTCATGCTGATCGCCTTCGACAAGCCGTTGCTGGGACGGCTGCTCGCCCCGGGTCTCTCCCTGGGGATCGTGCTGGGGGCGGGGGTCATCGTGTGCTCCTGGCTGCTCACCTGGACCTACGTGCGCTGGGCGAACACGCGCTACGACGCCGAGCTGCGCGCGCTCGATGAGTAGCCTCACGGCGCAGGTGGCGCCCGCCACGAGCATCGGCGCGCCGAACGGCGTCGCCATGACGTTCTTCTTCCTGTTCATCGCGGCCACGCTCGGGATCACCTACTGGGCCGCCCGGCGCACGCGGACGACGGAGCATTTCTACGCCGCCGGGCGGACCATCAGTCCTGCACAGAACGGCCTCGCGCTGGCGGGCGACTACATGAGCGCGGCGTCGTTCCTGGGCATCGCGGGGCTCGTGGCGACCACCGGATTCGACGGCCTGATCTACTCGACCGGGTGGCTCGTGGGATGGCCGGTCGTGCTGTTTCTGGTCGCCGAGCCGCTGCGCAACCTCGGCAAGTACACCTTCGCCGACGTCGTCGCCGCCCGGCTGTCGCAGACCCCGGTCCGCCTCGCCGCGGCGCTGGGCACGCTGTCGACCGTCGCGCTGTATCTCATCGCCCAGATGGTCGGCGCTGGCAGTCTCATCCGGCTGATGTTCGGTCTGCACTACGAGACGGCTATCGTGATCGTCGGCGCGGCGATGATCGTGTATGTGCTGTTCGGCGGCATGCTCGCGACCACGTGGGTGCAGATCGTCAAGGCGGGCTTGCTCCTCTCGGGCGCCGCGATCCTCACCGTGCTCGTGCTGTCGCGCTTCGGGATGAACCCCGCGGCGCTGTTCGCCGCCGCCGCCGGGCGGTACGGCGACGCGGTCCTGGCCCCCGGCCGGCTCGTGGCGAAGCCGCTCGACGCCATCTCACTCGGCATGGCGCTCATGTTCGGGACCGCCGGACTGCCGCACATCCTGATGCGGTTCTACACAGTGCCCGACGCGAAAGCGGCGCGGAAGTCGGTGTTCTACGCGACCGGGCTGATCGGGGCGTTCTACCTGATGACGTTCGTCCTCGGGTTCGGTGCCATGGTGCTCGTCGGACCGGACGCGATCCGCCAGGTGGAGCCGGGAGGAAACATGGCGGCCCCCCTGCTCGCCGAGTTCCTCGGTGGCCGGGCGTTCCTCGGGTTCATTGCGGCCGTGGCCTTCGCCACCATTCTCGCCGTGGTCGCGGGGCTGACGCTGTCGGGCGCGGCCGCGCTGTCACACGACCTCTGGGTGAGCGTCGTGCGACGGGGTCGCGCCGATACCGCGGAGCAGCTCAAGGTGGCCCGGGTGGCGACCGTGGGGCTCGGCATCCTCGCCGTGCTGCTCGGTATCACGTTCAAGGGGCAGAACGTGGCGTTCATGGTCGGGCTGGCGTTCGCCATCGCCGCCAGCGCGAATTTCCCCGCGCTGGTGCTCTCGATGTTCTGGCGAGGGTACACGACCGCGGGGGCCGTGACGAGCATGGTCGTGGGCACGGTGTCGACGCTGGGGCTCATCTGGCTCTCGCCTACCGTCCAGGTCGACGTCCTGCACCACCCCACGGCCTGGTTCCCCCTGAAGAACCCGGCGCTCGTCACGATCCCGCTGTCCTTCGCGGTCGGCATCGTGGCCTCGCTCATCGCGGCGCGGACCCACGAGGCGGAAGCCTACGGCCGCATGGAGCGGCAGAAGCATCTCGGCGGCGCGGCCTAGAAGAGCGTGAGGTTGAGGCCGACCGCCAGCTGGAACGACGAGTTGCTGTGATTGAGCACGCGACCCTCCACATACGGATGGGTCATCCCCAGCCGTGACTCGAGCCCGAACAGGAGATCCCAGCCGGTATCCGTATCGGAGCTGCCGCCGGCCGAGGCCCGCAGGATGTTGACACCGCCTCCGACGTACAGCACCGACGGTCCGCCGGTCGGCACCCTGAACTTGAGATCACCGCTGAAGCCGACCAGAGAGCCGGCGTCCACGAAGTAGTAATCGAACGACGGGTACAGCTCCACCGACCGTCCCAGCGGCAGCAGCAGCTGGGCGCCGATGAGCGCCCGGTCGACGTCGAAGTTGTATCCCACATGCGGCCCGATGTGCGACCGCTGCGCATGGGCCGTGGCCGTGGTGGTGGCGAGCAGCACGCTCACCGTGAGTGCAACCGCGCCAACTGGCTTCATGATCCCCTCCCGTTTGAGTAATGTCCCGGCCGCGACGAACCCTCGCCCCAGCCGAATCACTCGACCACGAGGACCCCCGCTGCGCCCGGAGGTTCCGCCCTGTGCGGTGGGTCACCGCCGGATCGACCGTCGGCCCGGGGTCGCGCGTCACCGTTCGCCCGGTCGCGACGGACCGACATGCCCCGACCCGGCGCACGCGAGCGCGAGGCTATTATTGCCGGAACACTCGTCACCCCCGGAGCTCCCCATGCGTGGTAGACACTCCGCGATCTGGCTGGTCCTGTCGGCGTTCTCGCTCGTCGCTCGCCCCACGGCTGCCCAGACCCCCGTCGACTCGTTTCGGCTTGCGTTCGACCTCGGATATGTGAACACTGCGGGCAACACCGCGGTGACCACGCTGAACTTCGGGGAGCACCTGAGTTACCTCACGGGCAAGTGGACGCTGGCGCACGGCCTGACCGCCATCGAGGGGCGGTCGGAGGGAGTGGAAACGGCGGCGCAGTACCGGACGGATCTCCGCGTCGATCGGGCGCTGGCGGCGAGGCTCGGAGCCTACGTGCTCGGGGGATACGAGCGCAACGTCTTCGCCGGGATCTCGCGTCGCTACCAGGGGGGCGCCGGTCTCACGGCAAAGCTCCTGGTGCGGCCGCGCGATCAGCTGGACGCGGAAGCCGGGGTCGGGGTCGTACAGCAGCGCAGCACGGCGCGTGTGGACCAGTCCTTCGGCGCGGGGCGGGCGGCGCTGTCCTACAAGCACAACTTCACGGAGACGGCGCTGCTGCAGGAAGTGCTCGAGCTGCTGTCGAACCTCAAGGACTCCAAGGACCAGCTCCTCAATTCGGAGACGTCGCTCACGGCGCCGCTCTCCAAGCGCATCGCGCTGAAGGCGGCGTATCTGATCCGCCACGACAACCTGCCCGAGCCGGGCTTCAAGAAATCCGATCGTGTGTTCACGACGGGTATCCAGATCCTCTTCTAGGAGACACTCCGATGCGTCGCCTGCTGCTCGCCCTGCCGCTGGTCGCCGCCGTTCCGCTGGCCGGCCAGCAGCCCGCCCGCCCGCATGTGGAGGTCCCGACGATCGCGCCGCGTCCCGAGGACGTGGCGACTCTCGACGGCATCCTCCAGGCGTTCTACGACGTCATCTCGGGACCGGCCGGCCAGCCGCGGCAATGGGGCCGCGACCGGTCGCTGTACATCCCGAACGTGCAGTTCGTCTCCCTCTCGACCGATTCCGCGGGTGCGATTCGCGCCGCCGTCATGGACCACCAGACCTACGTGGATCGCACCAACGACGCCTTCATTCGCCGGGGCTTCTTCGAAAAGGAGATCCACCGCACCACGCACCGCTTCGGCAACGAGGCACACGTGTTCAGCACATACGAAATGCGTGAGCGCCTCGACGGGCCGGTGATCGGCCGCGGCATCAACAGCGTCGAGCTGTTCTGGGATGGGAAGCGCTGGTGGATCGCCGCGGCGCAATGGGACGACGAGCGGCCCGGCAACCCGATTCCGCCGGAG
>DATGDT010000192.1:0-3947 GCA_035310725.1 Gemmatimonadales bacterium | reverse complement strand
GCGTCCACCTTGTCGGTCGAGATCTCGAACAGCGGCTCGTCGCGCTTCACGGTGTCGCCGAGCTTCTTGAGCCATTTGCTGAGAGTCCCTTCGGCGATGGACTCTCCCATTTGGGGCATGAGGACGTCTATGCGAGCCATAACTCCCTCGGAATCGTCATCGGTCGTCGGTCATCGGTCGTCGCGTCGGTCCTGGGCGCCGGTTGTCGACCGACGACCGTCGACCGATAACGACTCTAGTATCTCGCCAACCATCTCGCCGCGTTGACGATGTCTTCCGTCTGCGGCAACACGAAATCTTCCAGCGTCGGCGCGTAGGGCAGCGGCACGTCGTGCGCCGTCACGCGCCGGATCGGCCCGTCGAGCCACTCGAACGCCCGCTCGTTGATGCGCGCGGTGATCTCACCCGCCAGCCCACCGGTGCGGGTGTCCTCATGGACGATCAGCACCTTCCCCGTCTTCTTCACTGTGGCGACGATCGCGTCGTCGTCGAGGGGCAGCAGCGTCCGCAGGTCGAGCACTTCGACCGACACCCCGTCCTGCGCCAGCTGGTCGGCTGCCTCGAGCGCCTTCCAGACGGTCGCGCCGTAGGTGATCACCGACACGTCCTTCCCCTCCCGGGCGAGCCGCGCCTGGCCAATCGGCGTGAGCACTTCCTCGCCGTCCGGCAGCGTCTCCTTGATGCGGCGGTACAGCCACTTGTGCTCGAGATAGAGCACAGGATCCTCGTCCCGGATCGACGCCTTGATGAGCCCCTTGGCGTCGCGCGCGGTCGCCGGATAGACGATTTTCAAACCGGGCGTGTGCAGAAACGCCGCTTCGGGATTCTGCGAATGAAACGGGCCGCCGCGCACGTACCCGCCGCAGGGGCCGCGCACGACGATCGGGGTGGCGAGGCCGGCGCGATAGCGCGCGGTCGCCACGTAGTTCGTCAGCATGTCGTAGGCGCAGGAGATGAAGTCGATGAACTGCATCTCCGCGACCGGCCGCATCCCCATGTGCGCCGCCCCGGCCGCCGCACCGACGATCGCGGCCTCCGAGATTGGCGTATCGATGACGCGCGCCTCGCCGAATTTCTGCTGGAACCCCTCAGTCACCTTGAAGGCGCCGCCGTAGGCCCCGATGTCCTCGCCGAGCATGAACACGCGCTCGTCGCGCTCCATCTCCTCCCACAGTCCCTGGCGCAGCGCCTCGAGGAACGTGACTTCGGCCATCACAGACTCCGGAACCACAGCCGCTCGGCGGCTGCGGGGTGCGCGTAGACGCCGGGCAGCGCCGATTCGGGCGCCGGCAACGGCTCGTTGACGCAGGCGTCCGTCGCCTCGTCGACCTCGTCCTTCACCGCGCGGTCGATCTCGGCCAGTTCGGCCTCCTCGGCCCAGTCGTTGTCGAGCACCTGCTTCACGAACCGGTCGACGGGATCGTTCTCCCGCGCCCAGCGCTCGATCTCGTCCTTCGGCTGATAGGACTGGTCATCGTGCTCCGCGTGTCCCTTGCGACGGTAAGTCTTCACCTCGATGAAGTGCACTCCCTTGCCGCGACGCGCGCGCTCCACCGCGTATTTCGTCGCGGCGTATACGGCGAGCACGTCGTTGCCGTCCACCGTCACGGCGTGCACCCCGTAGCCCTTGGCCTTGTCGGCCAGGTCCTTCACGGCGAACTGTTTCGCGGGCGGCGTGGAGTACGCCCAGTGGTTGTACTCCCCGATGACCACCAGGGGGCAGTGCTGCACCGCAGCGAAGTTCAGGCCTTCGTGAAACGCGCCCGTCGAGGTCGCGCCGTCGCCCACGAACACGAGGCCGACGCGCGGCTCGCCGCGCATCTTGAACGTGAGCGTAATCCCCGCCATCACCGGGACCATATCGCCCAGGTGGGAGATCTGCCCCAGATACCCCTTTTCGAGATCGTTGAAGTGGACGTTCAGCTCGCGTCCGCCCGTGGGGCTCTCCGCCTTGGCCATGTACTGGCGCAGGATCTCGATCGGCCGGGCGCCCATCACGAGCAGCGCACCGAGGTTGCGGATCAGCGGCGAGAGGATGTCGCGATGACGGCCGCGCTCCAGCGCATAGGCCGCCGCCACCGACTCCCCCTCCTGCCCCAGGGACCGGAACAGCCCCCCGATCACCTTGCTCTGGCGGTACAGCGCGACCAGCCGCTCTTCCAGCACCCGGGTGAGGCGCAGGTAGCGGTACATCTCGAGCAGCTGCAGCCGCTCGAGGTCGGCCGGGATGGCCGGCGTGTCCGACCGGGTGTCGGGTACGGAGTGGGGAGGCATCAGCTAAATTATAGTGGGCGGGAAAGTTGGCTCTTGGGGAAGGGCAAATCAAGCTGTTGCGGAGGGACCGCACGTATGGCCAGCGCGAAGCTCAAGGTGACCGGAATGACCTGTGGACACTGCCAGAAGACCGTGGAGCAGGCCCTGAAAGGTGTGACCGGCGTGTACTCGGCGGTAGTGGACCTCCAGGACGGCGAGGCCGAAATCGACTTCGACGATGATGCGGTGACGACCGGGACACTGGTAGCCGCGGTGGAGAAAGCGGGGTACCGCGCCAGGCTCGCCGGCTGACTCCGCCTCAGTACGCCCCCCGCAGCTCGTGCGCCGGCTCGACCTTGCGGTGCACTTCCGCGAGAAATCGTTTCGCGAGCTTGTCGAGCTCCGATTCTCCGACCTGGTCGGTCAGCACGTCGATGAACGTGTAGTGCCCGCCTTCCGCGCGCGCCGAAACGGTCACCTTCCCCAGCGTGCCCCGGTAGCCCAGACGGCGCGGCGACTCCTCCGAGGGCGCGAGCCGCGCTCCGAAATAGTCCCGCGCGGCGGCCAGCACGTCAGCCGGCGACAACGTCGTCCTGTGGAAGTATCTCATGCGATGTCCTTGGCGTCGGGGCGGCTCGACGGCCGCGCGTTTACGAGACCCACGCCGGAGTGTAGCGCCGCAGGCGCAGGCTGTTCAAGACCACGCTGAGGCTGGACCACGCCATGGCGGCGCTGGCGATCACCGGGGAGAGCAGCAGGCCGGTCAGCGGGTAGAGCGCCCCCGCCGCGATCGGGATGCCCAGCACATTGTAGAGGAACGCCCAGAAGAGATTCTGCCGGATGGTGCCCAGGGTCCGGCGCGAGACTTCGACGGCGGCGACCACGCCGCGCAGATCGCCCCGGATCAGGGTGACGTCGGACGCTTCCATGGCGACATCGGTCCCGGTACCGATCGCAATCCCCACGTCGGCCTGCGCCAGCGCCGGCGCATCGTTGATGCCGTCGCCGACCATGGCGACGACGACGCCCCGCTCCTGCTCCTGCTTCACGAGATCGGCCTTCTGGGAGGGCAGCACCTCGGCGCTGACCTCCTCGATGCCGACCTCCGCCGCGACCACCAGGGCCGAGCGCCGCGTGTCGCCAGAGACCATGCGCACCTCCAAGCCGAGGCTCCGCAGTCGCGCCACGGCGTCCTTGGCGGTCGGCTTGACCGGATCCGCAATCCCGATCACCGCATGCACGGTGTTGTTCACCACGACGATCACCGGCGTGCGCCCCTGGTCCGCGAGCCGGTCGGCATCCTGGGCCAGGCTGCCCAGTTCGAGACTGCGCTCCCGTGCGTGCCGCGCCGAGACGACCTCGACGATGCGCCGCTCCACCGTGCCGCGGACCCCCCGGCCCTCCATGGCGGCGAATTTCTCGACCGGCAGCAATAGCACCATCCGCTCCTGCGCCGCCCGGATGATCGATTGGGCGATGGGGTGTTCCGAGCGCTGCTCGACCGAGGCCGCCCAGCGCAGCACCTCGGCCGCCGACACCGCGGTCCCGTCGGGTTTGCGGGCGGTGACGATGTGCGTGACGGACGGCCGGCCCTCGGTGATCGTCCCGGTCTTGTCGAGCAGGACTGTGCGCACCTTGGCGAGGCGCTCCAACGCCTCGCCGCCGCGGATCAGCACGCCCTGCTCGGCGGCGCG
>DATGDT010000191.1:0-1849 GCA_035310725.1 Gemmatimonadales bacterium | reverse complement strand
TCGCCGCACCCTTACTGGCCGTATCGATGAGGGGTAGATTCTCGCCGTCACTCCTCCAGAGAGCCCGCGTGATCGCCCGTCCACGCCTCGCCGCGCTCGCCGCGGCGTTGCTCATTTCTGCCGCCTGTGCGCGTCCCGTCCCCCCCGTCGACCCGCAGTTCGTGGCGGAGTGGATGCGCAACTACTACGGCCTGATCCGGGCCGAGCGGATCTCTCCACCGGTCGCCTCGCGCGTGCTCGCCTACGCGGCCGTCGCGCTGTACGAAGGGCTGGCGACCGACTCGTCGCAGCTCGTCTCGCTCGCCGGTCAGCTGAACGGACTCGACTCTCTGCCCCGCCCCGCTGCCGGGCGGCGTTACGACCCGGTCCTCGTGGCGCTGGCCGCCGAGCGCGCCGTGCTCGACACGTTCTTCGTCGAGGGCCTGCCCGCCACGCGGGCCGCCCTGGCGACTCTCTCGGACTCCCTGGAGGCGGCGCGCCTCGCCCAGGGGATTCCCGACGCAGTGCGGGCCGACTCCCGGGACCTGGGCACGCGCCTCGGGACGGCCATCCTGGCCTGGGCCGCGCGCGACGGATTCGACTCGACCCGGACGAAACCGTACAAGCCGCCCGTCGGCCCGCAATATTGGATCAATGATTCCCGCGCCGACGAGTACACGGCCCAGAACCTGTCCGCGGTCAGCGACTTCGTGGCGCTCGACAATCCCGCGGCGGCGCTGCGCGCCGGTGAGGCGAGCGAGCGCGCCCTGGCCGTCACCAGCCCGAAATCCCCGACCATCCGCACCCTCAAAGCGGTGAACCCGACGGGCGCGACCGAGCCGTGGTGGGGCACGCTGCGCCCCTTCGCGCTGCGCGCCGCGGACGAATGCGCCATCCCTCCCCACATGCCCTGGTCCACCGCTCCGTCATCGACGTTCCATGCCGCGGCACAGGAGGTCCACGACGTCGGCCGTGCCCTGACCGAAGAGCAGCGGCAAATCACCCTGTACTGGGCGGACAACGCGGGACAAACGGGAACGCCCGTGGGCCATTGGCTGTCGATCGGCAGCCAGCTGGTGACCCAGCTCAAGCTCTCCTCGGATCAGGCTGCCGAGCTGTTCGTGCTCGTCACGCTCGCTCAGGCGGACGCCTTCATCGCGGCTTGGCACGAGAAATACCGCCTGGTCTCGATCCGGCCGGTGACCTACATCCGCCGCTACATCGATCCGGCCTGGACGCCCGCGATCGTCACGCCGCCGTTCCCAGAGTTTCCCTCGGCGCACTCAGATCAATCCGCGGCGGCAGCGACGGTCCTCACGGCGCTGCTCGGACCCGTCGCATTCGACGACAGCACCAACCTGGCGATCGGTCACCCGGTCCGCCACTTCGCGTCGTTTCAGGAAGCGGCTGACCAGGCTGCCCTCTCGCGGCTCTACGGCGGCATTCACTTCCGCCCGTCCAACGAGAAGGGGAAAGTGCAGGGCCGGTGCATCGGGCGCACCGTGCTCGAGCGACTCCACACCCGCGCCACGCGAGTCCGATGAGCCGGCGATGGCTCCAGGCGCTCACGCTGCTCCTCGCGGCCTGCAGCCATCCGGTCGACACGAGCTGGCACGACGAGACCGGATACCGCTGGCGAACCCTGGACGTCCCGCACCGAGGGAAGCCGGGGTTCACGCTGCTCGGTCCCTCCAAGACTGGCGTCGCCTTCCAGAACACGGTCAGCGAATCGCTGCTGGTCCACAATCGCATTCTGGCCCAGGGCGCCGGCGTGTGCCTGGGCGACGTGGACGGTGACGGCCGGGCGGACATCTACCTCGCCCGCACCGAAGGAGCGAACGCGCTGTACCGCAACCTCGGTGGCTGGCGC
>DATGDT010000190.1:0-26394 GCA_035310725.1 Gemmatimonadales bacterium | reverse complement strand
GGCGCTGTCCCGCCGGCCGGCACGTCACGACCTGGCCATGACGGGTGAGATCACGCTGCGCGGCCGGGTGCTCCCCATCGGGGGCGTGAAGGAGAAAGTGCTCGGTGCCGTCCGGGCCGGCATCCGCACCATCGTGCTCCCTAAGGAGAACGAGCCGGATCTGGAAGACCTGCCCGAAGACGTGCGCAAGTCGTTGGAGGTGCACGCCGTCGAGGAGCTGGGAGAGGTGCTGTCGCTCGCTCTGCGCGGTGCGAAGTTCGAGGCCGGCCAGCTGGTGTTCGACGGACCGGCGCCGGTCGAGCCGAGGATGGTGTCGAAGAGCTGACGCCGCCGTTCAGACGGCGGGCGCTCGTACTCCGTTTACGACGAGATCCACCGCCGCTCGTCGCCACCGTTCCCGCAATGCGGGTTCGTCGGCGGCGAGCGGCGGCGCGCTTGCGGCGATGATCGGCTCCAGACGCAGGTACCCCAGCATCAGGACCAGCGCCTGCGCCGCTGCGACGTGAGGGTCGAGGTCGTCGCGCACCAGGCCAAGTCCCTGCCCTTCGGCGAGCAGCACCACCAGCCGACGGATCGGCGCGGCGAATGGCGCCGCGTCGAGCCGCTCGGCGTGCGAGAGGAGTGCGACGAGCTGAGGGTGGCGCTCCAGGAACTCGAACAGGCCCTCGAGGACTTCCCGGAGCCGCTCCAACGGCCTTCCATTTCCACCGGAGATCCCGGCCAGGGCGGACTCGAGGTCGTTCACTCCCCGCTTCAGAACGGTCTGAAACAGGCCGCGCTTGGAGTGGAAGTAGTAGAATACGAGCTGCTTGTTGACCCGAGCCGCGGACGCAATCCGCTCCACCCGGGCGCCTGCGAACCCCCGCTTGGCGAACTCGTCTGCGGCCGCGGCGCTTATCCGCAATGCTCTGTCGTTGCTCAGCTTACGTGGCACGTCCCATTTTCTCAACCATGCGGTTGATAAAATATGACGACCCTTGAGGCTCTCCGCCAGGTCAACGACCGGCGGCGATATCCGCCGGCGGGGTGGATAGGCCGTGCTCCAGAAACCCGATCAAGGCCTCGTTGAACGCCTCAGGGCTCTCCTCCGGCACGGCATGGCCGGCGTCGGGGAATCGCACCAGCAGGGCACCGGGGATCTGAGCTGACATGGACTGGCCGACGGCAACGGGAATGAGCCGATCCGCGGTCCCCCACGCGACCAGGGTGGGTGTCGCAACCCGGGCCAGTCGGTCTTTGAGCGCATCGAATCGGAACTGGCCCAGCACGCCGCGCAGGCAGCGCCCGAACCCCGGCTCGGCGATCGGGGCGTAATACTGGTCCACTTCCTCGGCAGTGACCCGGGACGGGACCGCGTAGAGGGCTTTGAGGATTCCCGCGGTCGCGGCTCGGCCCCGCAGCCGATCGAACAGGGCGCCCACGACCGGCCAGTGTGCCACCCGCAGCATGAAGGGCCAGCGCACCGCCAGGCCGGCGGCATCTATCAGGACCAGGCCGCGCACCCGATCCGGGCGATCAAGTGCCGCTTCCGCCGCAATGGCCCCCCCCATGGAATGCCCCACCAGGACCGCTTCCGAGACGTGCAGGGAGTCGAGCAGCCCGAAGAGCAGATCGACGTACGCTTTGTTGTCATAGCCGCGAGCCGGCTTGTCCGAGAACCCGAATCCGCGGTTGTCGAAGGCGATGACGCGGAACCCCGATTGTGCGACCGGGAGAATCGTGTGCCGCCAGGAGTACATCGATGCCGCCAAGCCATGAATGAGGACGACGGCCGGCCCATGGCCGGTATCGATGTAGCGGATCCGAGTGCTGTCGACCGTGACGTACCGCGCGGTGAGGGGTGTGCCGGCTGGGAAACGCCGTCCTTCCGGAATCGGCTGGGACCGGCACGCCAGCACCGCCCCGAGGCCGACCACGGCGACCCACCGTCTCACCGTGAGACTCCCAAGGCAAGGCGAGACAGCACGGCCACCAGCGGGTCTCCGCTCCACATCCCGAGGGTTCTCCCGTTCAGCTCGACCGCCACGAGTGTATAGGCGTCGTCCACGAGAAGCATCGTTGGTGTATCGCCCGGCGCTCCCGAGGTCGCCAACCCTTCCGTGTTCTCTGGCTCGCCCGCCACGCGAATCTGGAGTTTCGCCCGGGTGGCGGCGCGACGCCAAGCGGGAAGTGTCGGGCCCCACAACCCGGCCGCGATCACGCCGTCGACCCGGAGACTGGCCCGGGCCACCATCTGCTGGATGACGTTGGCGACCGCCCGTGCGCCATCGAGCGTCTTCGTGACGGCGTCCGCCGGTCCTCCCAAGGAGGCCAGCGCCTTGCTCAACCGCTCTAGCCGCTCGCCTTGCTCACCGGCGAGAAGCAACATCAGGCTGTTGGGATCGGCCGCGCGGTATCGCACCGGCCGGCTCTCGGACCGATGAGCCGCTCCGCGCCGTACCAACCCTTCGAGCGCGGCGTAGGTGTTCGCGCGCGCGAAGCCGGCAGCGCCGGCGACGGCGTAGCCCGTGGACGGCCCGAGGGCGAGCAGCACGCTGTACACGCGGCTCTCGGTCGGCGTGAATGCGAACGGCGTAAGGTCGAGTTTAGTAGTAATAGAGACTACTACTACTTGAATCCCGCAAGAGAATCAAGTCAGGTCGATCGGAATCCCCATCAGGCGGGCGATCAATCCCAGGCGGAAGGTGATGTCCGTCTGGCGTTGGGCCGGGCTCTTGCCGGGCCCTTCAAGCGGGAACCAGTGGTTCAGCACGGGGCTGTCACTCTTGGGGAGCCCACGGAGGTTCTTCGGGGTCCAGATTCCCCGGTCGTCGACCTCGCTGTACAGCCGGGCGAGCACTCGACTGGCGCTCGGCACCTGACGCACGATACCCATGCGGGCCAGGAGCTCGATCCAGTAGACGGCGAACGGGACGTCCGGGATGTGCCCCTGGGCGTCCGCTCGCAAGGGATCTCCCAGCACCTCGAAGGTCGGCTTGAAGAACTTCTTCCCCGCGAGAATGAAGAACGCCCGCTTGGGTGCCGGTACGCTGAAGAAGCTCGCCAGCCGATCGATGAAACCGGCGCGCTCGCGCTGGACCCCCGGCATGAACGCGAGCATCTCGATGCCGAAGATGGTCGGCGGTGTCGCCGCCGGATCGAGAATGGTTTTCCCCGATTGCTTGCGAAACAGCTTCTCGAGGAGTCCGCTGCGGAGGAAGGCCGAAATGTCGGAGGCGACCTTGTGCGCCGCCCCGCGCAGGCGGGGGTCGTCCACGAGACCGGCGTGCGCCAATGCGGCCGCGGCGGCTTCGCGGTGCAGGTTGCGCACCCAGGCGCCCAGCCCCGGGTCCGTTTTGGCCGCCCGCTGGAAATCGACCAGCAGCACCGGGTCTTCGTCGCGAGACAACAGGCGGAACAGGAAGCGGTCGGCCAGCCGGAACACGTGATGGTCCGCGGGCCAGCCCAGCTCGAGCAGCCGGCGGTACTGGAACACCGTGCCGGCTTCCTTCCAGCCATAGACCTTCGACGGTCCATATCCCAACAGGTTCCCGCCCCATAACCCGGTGTCCTTCTGCTTGCGGGCGATGGCCTGCGCGCTCTTGTCGGCGAGCACGGCGGCGTGCAGCGCGGCGACGCGCTCTGGATCGCGCGCCGTCGGGGGAGCGACCTCGGTGAGGGCGCGATACTGAATGGGCGGGCTCGCGGCCTCGTACAGCCAGGTCAGGGGGAACGGGTGAGACGCGGGAAGTTCCAGATTGCGCTCGGGTGCCTTTGGGGAGGTCGCCTGGAACGGGCTAAAAGCGGCGCAAACTTACCGGAGCGGTGCGTCGCAGGCCAGCCCCCACTTACGGCCGCCGTACCCCATTGCGGTACAGCGACTTACGGACGACGGTATTCAGCGCGCACAGCGCACCGTGTGGATGGCACCTGGCCCGAGGGGATTGCCCTCGCTCGTGAGAACCACCGTCTCGTCGTCCAGGAAGGCGATCCCCTCGCCGACGCGCCCGAGCCGGTCGAGCGCGCAGGGGTGGCCGCTCGGTGTGAGGCGGCCGCCCGGTCCCGGGGTGAAGAAGTAGATCTCGTTGTAAGTGCGAACCGCCACCAGGGCGCCGTCGGGCCGTATCGCGGCGTCGGTGACGCGGCGGCCTGTACGGGCCTTGGGCACGATGGGCAGGGTCTGGATGAGCTGCACCGTTACCGGACGCGGCGATTGCCACGTGTCGCGGCCGGCCCGGTAGAGCCGGATCGTCCCCCCGCGTCCCTTGGAGATGAGGTACACCGCCGTGTCGCGCGGCGAGACGTACATGGCCTCGACATCGTGCGATCCATCCGGGTACCGGACGCTCAAGGCGAGCGCCGCGGCAGTGACGCGTTGCGTATCGGCGGGACTCGTCGGGGGGTCGGGTTCCGGCACGGCGTAGACGGTAACGCTGCGGCGGCGCTCGAGATTGTCCCCCGTATCGCCGATGTAGAGGCACGCGCCTTGCCGGCCGGCGAGGGGGCACGGTCCCAGGGCGATGTCCTCCCAGTCCACGGCGCGGGCGCCGGAGACGCGGATCGCTCCGCGATCGGCGCCGCGCAGATCGGTCGCGAACAGGTAGGGCCCGTCGCCGGAATCGTTGTGTGTCCAGAGCGTGCCCCGATGGGCGCGACTCACCGCAACGCCCGAGCTCTCCGTGACCCGCGGACTCTGGAATCTGCCGGTCAACTCGATGACCGGAGTGATCGTACTGGTCTGCCACAGCAGGAGTGACAAGAGCATGGGAACTGAAGGAATGCGCTTGATCGCCTCCGGGCAAGGGGTGATCTTCTCCTCATGATCTCGGCGTTGAAAAACCGACCGGTCCGCCCGCTCCCCGAGCGGGTGCGGCTGCAGGGGCGCGTCCTCTATCTCACGGAGGACCCGCAGCTCGTGCGCCGCCAGCTCGAGGGGCAGGACCTCGAGTGGACGCCGAGTATGAAACTCCGCGACAACATCTCGACCGACGAGATCACCCCAGCCTACATCTGCTACTACTACGACGAGACGCTCGGGGACTTTCCCTATCTGGGTCTCAAGTGCGGCGAGGAGTTTCCCGTCACCCGGGGTTCCGTGCGCCAGGGGGGATTCGTCGCGTCAGTGAGCGGGAAGCGCCGCGGGAAGGGCTCCTCCCGTGAACAGTCGCCCTACGCCGAGATGTGCGCCGGTATCAAGCTGGTGGTCGCGGAGAACGTGGAGCGCATCTACCACGAGAACTGCCAGAACCTGGGCATCCTCGTGACGACCGACTTCTCGATCATCGAGCGGGTACGGCGTGGTGAGGAGCTTCCCCTGGCGGCCTTCACCGCCGGGGAAGGGGAGATCACCCGGGGGATCGTCGAGTACGGCGGGCTGTTCAACTACAACGTCGCCCGGCTGCAGGGCCTGGTGCGCGTGACTCCCCCGGCCACGGCCCCGCGGCCGATGACGTTGGGCGAGAAGATCCTGGCCCGGCACTGGGTGGTGGACCTGTCTACGGGCCGCGTCGGCGTGCCGGCCGTGCAGCCGGGCGATGAAGGGTTCGTCGCGACCGATATCCGGTTCAGCCACGAGTACGTCACCCCCATGGCTGCCATCTTTTTCGAGCAGCTGGTCGGCGCCGAGGAGAAGATCAACGATCCCGGCTCGGTGCTCTTCTTCCGCGACCACCTCACGTTCCTCGACGAGGCGATGACGCCGGAGCGCATCAAGGACGGGCTGCTCGATGTCGCGCTGGAGCTAGAGAAGAAGCAGCGCGCCTTCGCCGAAAAGCAGGGGGTGCGGCTCTACGGGGAGCTCACGCGGCTGGGGTTGCACGGCTCGGAAGCGATCTGCCACTCCAAGATCCTGGAGGCCCACGCGCTGCCGGGGCAGGTGATCATCGGCTCCGATTCCCACACCCCTCATGCCGGGGCGGTGGGCGCCGTCGCGTTCGGGGTCGGTACCACGGCGATCTTCAACTCGTGGATCACGCGCGACGTCCGCGTCACCGTCCCCGAGACGGTGCGGGTCGTGGTGCGCGGGCGCAAGCCGGCCAACGTGACGGCCAAGGACTTCATGCTCGAGATCCTGCGCCATCCGTACGTGAAGAGCGGCCAGGCGATCGGCAAGCTGGTGGAGTACTGCGGTTCGGCGGTCGAGGCGCTGTCGGTGGACGAGCGGGCCACCATGACGAACATGACGGCCGAGGTCGGCGGGTTCACGGGCTACGTCGCGCCGGATGAGCGGACCATCGCGTACCTGATGGACTACCGTGGCATGTCCCGCGCCGAGGCTGAGCGCTGTTGCGCCGACCTCTCGAGCGATCCGGATGCCGTCTACTGCGAGACGATCGAGATCGATGCGGCCGCATTGCGGCCGATGGTGGCCCTGCCGGGCGATCCCGGCAACGGTCTCTACATCGACGAGCTGCCGGGGCGCGTGAAGGTCGAAATCGCCTACGCCGGGTCCTGCACCGCCGGCAAGAAGGAAGACATGGACATGTACGCCCGCGTTCTCCAGGAAGCGTTGGATCGAGGAGAGCGTGTCGCGCCCGGCGTGCGCTTCTTCATCCAGTGCGGGTCTCAGGACGTGAAGCGCTACTGCGAAGAACGGGGCTACCTCGAGGTGTTCCGCGGTGTCGGCGCCCAGTTCCTGGAGCCGTCCTGCGGTGCCTGCATCAACGCGGGCCCGGGCGTATCCCGCGGCAAGGACGAGGTGACCATCAGCGCGATCAACCGCAATTTCCCCGGGCGCTCGGGGCCGGGCCAGCTGTACCTCGCCAACCCCTACACCGTCGCGGCCTCGGCCATCGCCGGCTACATCACCGAATGGGAGCCCGGCCTCACTCCGGTCGCGACGACCTGAGCGTCCCTCGCCGCCCCGTCCTCAGGGCGCCGGCGAGATCTTCAGCATCATCGCTTCGAGTCCCCCGCCGAAATCCCAGCCCGCGCTCACGCTCGTCGTCGAATCCGGCACGAGCTTCGCCGTCACGTGCGCATTGCCGACCAGGGTGCCGCGAAACCGGGTCCACGTCAGACCTTGCAGGACGATGCTGCTCCCCTCGCCGTAGTTCACGCTGTTCACCCGCAGCGCCCCGGTACGCGCGCGCCAGGTCTGCACGCTCGAGTCCGGAGCCTGCGCCACCACCCAGGCCGTGCCCGATCCCCCGATATCGATCGCCCCATCGGCGCTGAGCGAATCATCGAGCGGGGGCACGAAGCCGCCGCCGATCAGCAGGAAGACGGAGTCCACGGTTTGCGTCGCGGAGCGGAAACCGCGCCAGGCGAGGACCCCGCTCAGACCGGCCGACAGGGTAGTGCCCGACACCTGAAGCTGAAATGCCGCGAGCTTGGTCGTATCACCGGGACCGTTCACCAGCGGGGTGGCCTGATCGATGAACGGCAGCACGAACGTCGAGAGGCTGGCGAACAGGCTGTCGCCAGCGAACGAAATGGCGAGCGCCTGCTGCACCGCGGCCTTCTCCGCGGTCGAGATGACGTTCGTCGTCGGGGCAGTGCCGCTGTCGACGGAACACGCGAGCGCGCCCACGGCGGCGAGCGAAATGACCGCACGCTTCATACAACGGACTCCTTTGTCGGGACAGCCGGACGCGGGTCTATTCGCCGCCGGTAGCTCCGGAGGCGGCCACGCGTCCTGCGACAGAAGGATACGGCGGCAGGGCGGCTCTTAGGTAGACGCTGCGGGGATTCCACAGAACCCAGGATTCGAGGCCGAGCTCCTGGGCGGCCCGGATCTGGTCACGGATCTCCGTGGGGGTGTAGCGCGGCAGCCGACGGCCGAGCGTGAAGGCCTGCAGATACGGCCGGACCAGGGTCGTGCTCGGGAAACGGGTACGGGCTAGGGCGTCAGTCAGCGCCAGCCGGACTACCTGGTAGGGATTCGCGTTGGGGCTACGGAAGCCGAACGCTCCGCGGTAGTAGTGGCTGGGATACACCATCGGGAGCACCACGTCCGCGACGCCGACGAAGTCCTCCCACACCTGGCCGATGCCCAGGTCGCTGGTGGTGTTCGATGCGGTCAGGCCGAACACATCGAAGGTGACCGGGACTCCCATGGGCCGCACGTAGTCGGCCAGCATCTGGATGTGACGCCGGACCGCCTCGCGCTGCGTCTCCCCGCCGCGGCGGGCGGCGAAAATCGCCGTCGCCATCCGGGCGCGGGGCTCGTCGGGGAAGCGCACGTAGTCGAACTGGACCTCGGCGAAGCCGAGCCGGATGGCCTCCTGAGCGAGCAGACCGGAGTACACCCACACCGAATCGTTGTAGGCGTCGACCCAGGCGCTGCCGATCCGATCGTACCATAGCCCGCCGTTCCGGGACTGCACCGACCAGGCAGGCTTGCCCCTTGCGAGCAGCGGGTCCTTCGCCACGACGATGCGCGCGATGGGATAGATCCCGTGCGCGTGCAGGGTATCGAGTCGCGCTTCCACGTCCCTCGTGCGAGCGCAACGGTCGGCCCCGATTTCCCGGGCCGTGCGAACCTGGGAGTGGTACAACAGGCAGCCGGTGTCGTCCTTGACGTCGATGACCAGGGCGTTGACGGCGCTCGAATCCGCCAGACGTACCAGGGTCCAAAGTCGGCTGGAGCCGAAGGCCCAGGCGTTCACGTACAGTGCCTTGACGGCGCCGGGTCGGGTCCACTGGAACTCACGCCGCGTGAATCGCGCCTGGGTCGGCAACAGCGCGACGCGACTCGCGTCTGCAGCCACGCAGGCTTGTGAAGGCGCCTCGGCGAGCAGCCGTTCCGGGGACTGGGCAAACACGCCGCGATCAGGGGCGATCGCGGCCGCAGTGAGGAGCAGGCCAGTAAGGAGACATTGCCGCATAGGGGGCTAGACGATAGGAAATAGCCCTAAAGCCAGCAAGAGCCCTAGATCACAAAGAACTAGTGCAGTTGTAAGCTGTTGAACAGTAACGGGTAAGTCGCGAGACTCTGGCCGCGGTACTGCGGTCGGAACCCAAAGAGGATGACCCGGCCAGATCCCACCTTCACGTCGACCAACGCCGCCCGCCCCGCGACCCGCTCCGGGTGCCGCACCCACCCCGACAGCAGCACATCCGAAGGATCGTCGGGATAGCGCGCAACGACACGCACTTGGGCCGAATCCAGCACGTCGAAGGCAGGCCCGCCTTCGAACCACACGGCGGTCTCGGCCGGCAGGTCGCGTGCGATGGGGTGCGAGGGATCGAGCCGCGCGCGGAAGATCGAGCCGGGGGCGTAGAAATCCTCGTCCGGCAGTCCTTCGAGGACGTTGCGAACCGGCAGCAGCAGCGCCTGGATCGCGAACCGGCTGGCGTCATTCAGTGCCACGAGGGTACCGCCGTCCGCCACGAACTGCCGCAGCGCCTGGATGCCATCGGGACCGAGGCCGCCCGGATACGGCGCCGGGTAGCGGCGCTGCGGCAGGCCCTCCGCGATGTCACGCGGCGACTGATCGGGGAGGACGAGGACATCCAGCTTGTCCTTGAGCCGGCCGCCACGGAAGGTGGAGTCCACCACCGAGACGTAGGGGATCTTCCACGTGTCGAACACCCACCGGGTCCACCCTTCGTCGATGGCGCCGACGTAGGATCGATACAATCCGATTCGGGGGGCGCCCGTGTCGAAGCCCGGGTACCCCTGCGAAGCGCGCGGCGGGGCGACGGGGGCGGAGAGCGGCACCCGCAGCGTGTCGTTCGCCGGCAGCACGGTGAGTCCCAGCAGCAGCGGGAGGGTGTGGGCGGTGACGTCGTACGGACGCTCGGGTGGCCCGCCGGGATAGAGGCGGCGATCCGGGTAGTGTTGCCGCTCGAGCAGCGTCTTGGCGAATGCGGCGGCTGGTTGTCGCAGCACGACGACGTAACTGCCGCTCGGCAACCGCTGGTTGCCCACGGAAAAGGCCTGCTGGGCGACCCGGATCTCGACGTCACCGCGGACCAGGATGCCGAGCAACGTCGCGAGCGCGATGGTGTCCTGCTGGCGGGGGATCACGTACGCGTAAGGCCAGCCGCGCCAGCCGCGGACCGCGTGCCACTCGATGGACAGGAAATTCTCGAGCCAGTGGTCGCGATACCGGGCCGCGTGATCCAGCAGCGCGAGCGACACGTCGGTCTGGTAACCGACGATGTCGCGCAGTGTCCAACGCCCCCCTGGCCACGGCGCCGTGAAATTCCAGGAGCGCTCGTGCGGGCTGAAGCCACGCGCGTTCGCTTCCAGCCGGTCGAACGGTATCTGCACGGGGGTCGCGAGATCGGCGCTCGCCGCTTCCGACAGGATGCGAGGGGCGCCGTGGTAGTGCGAGTAGGCCCGTGCCGGGGTCCACGCATCGTAGATGGCGTTGATCGAGACGCCGGTTCTCCCCTCGCCCGCGAGCGCCCAGGCGATGGCCGTACCCAGCGTATTGGTCCCTTCGACGATCAGCGGATCGACGTTCGGCTCCACCGGGTCCAGGTACGGGGGGAGAAACATCCTCGAGCCGTTGGATCCCTGCTGGTGCAGATCGAGCACCATGTGCGGGTGCCACACATTGTAGATCGAATCCACGACCAGCTGGGTCTCGATCTGCGTGAAGGCATACCAATCCCGGTTGTCGTCGTGCCCGATGTAGTGGTGGTACAGCTCGGGCGGGTCGGTTCCCTCGGCGGCGGTGCCGAGCGTCCTGGCGTACCACTTGGCCACGATCGTGACGCCGTCCGGATTGAGGGACGGCACGAGCCAGAGGATGACGTTCTCCAGAATGCCGCGGATCTGCGCGGTGGTGTCCGTCGCCAGCCGATAGGCGAGCGCCGCGGGGGTGAGATTCCCGCCCACCTCGTCCGAGTGGATCCCCCCCGTGATCAACACCATCGTTCGGCTGTCGTGCACTGCCGTGAGGGCTTCGCGGCTCGAGCGCAGCGTCCGGGGATCGAAGAGCCGGTCGTTCAGCCGCCGGTAGACGTCGAGGCGGCGGAGGTTCTGGGGGGACGAGATCGCCAGCACGACGAACGGGGCGCCGAGGGTCGTCTTGCCGATCTCGCGGTAATCCACGCGGTCGCTGGCTCGCGCCAGGGCCTGGTAGTAGCGGACGAGGGTCGGCCAGTCGGCCAGTTTGCGGTCGTCGCCGGGATTGAAACCGAGCACGGAGCGGGGAGTCGGGATGACGACTCTGCTCTGGCCGGCGACCGGAGCGCCGACGAAGATCAGGGCGAGAAGTGCGGATGCGCGGGCCGACACAATGGTGAGTTCGGGAGCGGGAAAGGTAGGGACATCGACGCCACGACGCCACGACGCCCGTCGAGGCATGGGGCATCGTGGCGCGGTGGGATCGGCGGCGGTCAGGGCAGTTTGTGCAGCTCCACGCGGCGGTTCTGGGCCCGTCCGGCCGCCGTCGCGTTCGACGCGACGGGGCTCGCGGGGCCGAATCCGCGAGCCACCATGCGGGACGGCGCGATGCCCTTGCGCGCCAGATACGCCCGGACGGCGATCGCCCGGGCCCGTGAAAGCCGGGTATTCACCGCGGCGGAGCCGGTGCTGTCGGTATAGCCCGCGATCTCGATGTTGATGTCGGGGTTCGCCGCGAGCGACCCGGCGACCTGGTCCAGCACCGCGAACGATTCCCGCGTCAGCGCGGAACGGCCCGTCTCGAAGTTGACGCCCCTGAGGATCAGGGTGGGGCGGGCACCGGGCGCGCGCTCTTCACGGAACAGGACGACGCAGCCGACCTGATCCACCGGCGTCCCGGGCGGGGTCCCGGGGCAACGGTCGAGGTTGTCCGTGACGCCGTCACCGTCGGAATCATGCGCGAGCGGGCACCCCGTGGCGTCCACGCGCTGCCCGACGGGAGAGTTGGGGCACTGGTCGATCCCGTCGGGGACACCGTCGTTGTCGCCGTCCTTGGGACAGCCTGCGGCGTCGACGGTCACCCCGGGGGGCGTGTTGGGGCAGCGGTCCACACCGTCGACCACCTTGTCGCCGTCCGCGTCGCTGGGGCAGCCCTGTGCGTCCACCGTCGCCCCGACGGGGGAGTCGGGGCACTTATCGAGCCCGTCGAGCACGCCATCCCGATCGGTATCGGTGGGGCAGCCCACGTTGTTGACCGTGGCCCCGGCCGGAGTGTCGGGACACTGGTCCAGTCCGTCGGCGACGCCGTCACGATCCGCATCGAGCGGGCATCCGGTTGCGTCGATCTTCGCGCCCGCCGGCGTCCCCGGGCACTTGTCGAGACCGTCCAGCACCGCGTCCTGGTCCGAATCGCTGGGACAGCCGCGCACGTCCACGGTCGCGCCCGCGGGCGTCCGGGGACACGCGTCGCGTTTGTCGATGACGCCGTCGGCGTCGGAGTCCTTCGGCCCCGTGCGTGCGCCGCCCCCCTGCAGGAACGACAAGCCCGCGAGGGCCACCAGGTGCGTCGCGTGGTCGGAGCCGAAGGCACCTTTCGTATTGGGCGTGTAGATGGCGCGGCCTTCCAGCATCAGGCCGACGCGCTCCCCGAGCGGCAGGCGCACTCCCAATCCACCGTGCAGGCCGCCATCGGTGAATGAAAAGGGGCTGCTCGAGCCGAAGTCGATGCGGGAGTACCCGGCGACGGCGTACAGCACGGTCGGGAGCCGGACCACCAGATTGGCGCTGGCGATCAGGGGGTCCATCGTGGCCCCGGCGGAGCCGGGGACATCCTGCTCGCGCTGGAACAGCACATCGGCGCCGAGGCCGACGCCGCGAGTGAGGAAATACGTCAGGCGCGCGCCGCCGCCGATTCCTCCATCCAGGTTGAACGCCTTGTCGTAGCGTGTGTACGCCCCGAAGACGCTCAGCTCGAAATCGTGGCTCTGCTGGGCCGTGAGTACCTCGCTCCCGCCCACCACGAGCAATGCGACGGTCATGATCGCGCGCAAACGTCCCTCCCTCTGATTCACCAAGATAGGAAACAGGGCCGCAGCGCGCGACGCCGCTGCCTCAGGGAGCCTGACGGAGTTCCACGCGACGGTTGCGCGCCCGCCCCGCCGGCGTCGCATTGGCAGCCACGGGGTCGGCCGGGCCGTACCCGGCGGCTCGCATCCGTTCCGCGCTCACCCCGCGCTGTTGGAGATACTCCTGGACCGCGCGGGCACGCTCGGCCGACAAGCGCGTGTTGGTGCGCGCCGACCCCGTGTTGTCGGTATAGCCGGCGATCTCGATGCGCACCTCGGGATGCGCGAGCAGTGACGCCGCCACCTGGTCGAGCACGGCGTGCGAGGTCGGGAGCAGGCGCGCGCTCCCAGTCTCGAAATTGACGCCCTGCAACACCAGGGCCTCGCGCTCGCGCGCGAATAGAACCTGACACCCCACCGCATCGACGGGCGTGCCGGCGGTCGTCCCCGGGCAGCGATCCTGTGCGTCGTCGACGCCATCGCCGTCGGCATCACGGCTCACGGGACAGCCGGAGGCATTCACTGGCGCGTGCGGCGGCGTGCCGGGGCAGCGGTCGTCCGCGTCGCTCACGCCGTCGCCATCGGCGTCCAGCGGGCAACCGCGCGCATCGACCTGCGAGCCGGCGGGGGAGTTGGGACACTGATCCGCGCCGTCGTAGACGCCGTCACGGTCGGTGTCGACGGGGCAGCCGGTGGCCTCGGTGACGACTCCGGGCGGGGTGTTGGGACAGCGGTCCAGGCCGTCGAGGTGGCCGTCGCCGTCGGAGTCCGCTGGGCAGCCGCGGGCGTCGGCGATCGCTCCGGCCGGTGTCCGCGGGCACGCATCGCGTGCGTCGGGGATGCCGTCGGAATCGAAGTCCGCGGCTGAGTGGGCTCTCGGAAGGAACGACAATCCGACCAGGGCGAGGAGGTGGCCAGCCCCGCGCCCGTCGAGGACGGAGGAGAAGGCGTACTGGCCGCGCAGCTCGGTGCGCAGGGCCAGCCGGGCGCCGAGCGCGGCGTGATGGCCCAGTCCGAGGGCGATCGCATCGTCGCCGAAGTGCCCGGGCGGTGTGCCGTGGAAGACGGGCCTCGCGTAGCCGGCGAGCGCGAACCACCCGCGGCCACCGGCATCCAGCGCGCGCAGCGCATGGAGTCCGATGGCGGTGAGCGGAATGGAACGGCCCCCACCGGCGATCGTCGCACTTCCAGCGCCGAGCTCCAGCTCGAGCGTCCAGCCCGGTCGAGGGCTGAACCCGAGACGGCCGCCTCCGGCGAGCCCCATTCGCAGGTCGAATCGTGGATTGAACGACGCCAGCGCCCCGAACACACCCGCCTCGAAGGAGCTCCCTTGGGCAAAGGCGGGGCCGGCCGTGACGAGCACGGTGATTGCCAGCGCGGGCCGGAGGCGCGGGGGAGCGCTCAGAATCCCCACGCGCCCGCGCGGCGCTCGCGCGTGACGAGGTCGATGCCGCCGAAGACGAGACCGTGCGGCGTGCCGTCGACGTCCAGCCAGCTCGCCCCTGCGGCGCTGATCAGCGTGCCGCCGCCCTGTCCCGCGATGGAGTTCGTCCCCACCGGTCCGGAGAAGTCACCCAGCGAATCGCCGGCGAACACGGTCGCCACGATCGTCTCCGCCGTGTTGGCGCTGGCGCCCGCGTAGACACCGCCGACGAGGAGGACGACGTCACCCAGCGTCAGCGTCGCGAACTGGGACCGTCCCGCGGGGAGCACGGGTCCGCCTGGTGCCCAGGTGCCGGTGAAGAACCCCGACAGGAGACTCACGGGAGCTCCATCACCCGCGGCGAGGCGCGGTACGAGAGTATCGAGCCCGACGCCCGGTTCCGAGCTGTCGCTGATCCCGCCGAACACCGTCGCCCGGTCGTCGAGCACCACCCCTCCGCCATAGGCGCGCGGGCCGGGCAACGCCGGCTGCGTGTACCAACCGTCGATGTGACCGTCCAGACCGATGCGCCCGACGAACACGTCGGTCTGCGGCCGCCCCAGCGAATCCGCGCCCCCCATCACGTAGATCCGGCCGCGCCGGACGACGGCGATGGCTCCCGCAACGGGAGCCGGGAGCGGCTCGATCGAAGTGAAGGCGCCGACCGCCGTGTCGGCACTGGGGAGTGTTCGATAGACCGTAGCGCGGGCGCGTCCTGCCTCGTCGACCCCGCCGATCACGTACAATGCACGCGCGCTGTCACGGGAGTTGTACCGATTCGCGACCGCGACCGCGGCGAATGCCCGTTTCGCCGGAAGATCCGCGGTCCGGCGCCAGGCACCGACCGCGCCTCCCGGTGCGGCCCGGGCGACGAATACCGCCGCATCCGGGGAGATCTTGCCTGTGCCGGTCTCCGTCTCGGCTCCCCCGGCGGCGTAGAGGACCACGCGGAGGCCGCTGCTCCCCGGCTCGCTGCCGGCAGTGAGCGCCACGCCGACGGGCGCGTGGTCGAAGGTGGCGCGGGCCTGCCACGTGAGGGTCGCGGGGTCGAAGGCGAGGTGGGGGAGGACGTGCACGGAAGCCGAGAGCGCCCGACCGGCGTCTGTCGTGAGTGTGAGCGGGCCGCTCACCGCCTCCGCGGGGACGATCGCCCGCACCGTGCGGTCGCTCCAGCTTCCCGCAACGACCACCGCGGGCACCACGCCTCCGCCGGCTCGCGCGAACTGAATCGCGCCGCCGCCCTGGACGTCGCCAAAACCGAATCCTTCCAGCACCACCGCCTGCCCGTTCACCAGTATCGGCTCGATCGCACCGTCGACGTAGTCGATTCGTGGTTTGAACGGCTCCGGTCCGGTGGACGGTCCGCCGCAGGCCAGAGCGGCCGCGAGCGCGCCGAGGACGACGCTAGCGACCCTCGGCGCCACGGATGAACTCCACGGTCCGGGCGAGTCGCTCGGCGATGCCGGACAGCTCGGTCGCGCCGTTCGCCAGATCCTCGATGGCGCGCAGCTGCTCGGCCGCCGCCGCGGCCACGGACTCGGCCTCCTGCGCCGAGGCGCCGGCCCCGTTCTGCGCGTCGGCGAGCGACTGTCCCATGCGGGCGGCACGGTCCGCCGTGCTCCGGGCGAACTCCGCCACCCGTTTGCCGGCCCGAGCCGTGCCGCCCGCGACTTCGGCGATGCGATCGAGGTCGGGGAGGAGGGCGGTGGAATCTCCGACGACGCCGTCCAGCTCCGTGCGGATGCGCTGCAGCAGCTGGCCGCCGCGATCGAGCACGCGCAGTGTCTCCTGTACCGACTTGCCCACGTTGCGCGCCTCACGGCCCGCCTCTTCGGCGAGCTTGTGGACCTCGTCGGCGACCACGGCGAAACCATGGCCGTGCACGCCGGCCCGCGCCGCCTCGATCGTCGCGTTGAGCGCCAGCAGGTTGGTCTGGTTCGCCACGAATCCGATCGCTTCGGAGAAGCGCTCGACCTGGGCCGCAGCTTCGCGCAGCCGCGCCATCTCCTTCGCCCCCTCGGCGGTGGAGCGCCCCAGCTCGCTCAACCGGCGCACGGCCTCCTGGGTCGCGGTGCGGACCCGCGCGGCGATCCGCTCGGCCTGGTCGCCGGCCTCCCTCGTCTGGTCGCCCGCCGTCGCCAGCTCGGCCGCCCCGTTGCGAAGCTCGCCCGCCTCTTCCGCGGCGGCGGCCAGGAGCTGCGTCGCTCGGCGCGCTTCCTGGCTGGCCCGCTGAGCGGAGGCGGCCACCTCCTGGCTCGACGCGTGGATTTCCTGCGTCGTCGCGGTGATGGTCTGCACGTACTGCGTCGTCTGGTCGGAGGCGCCGACCACCGGACGCACCGCGGTCTCGAGGGCGAGCATCAACGCGATCTGTGGAGCGGCGAGGCTCAGGATGTCCCCGTCGGATTCCCGGTACATCCACGGATCCGAGTGCCGGATGCTCCAGATGCCGATCAGCTGGTCTCCGTGGAAGAGCGGAACCAGGATCTCCGATCCCGTGCGGTCGCTTCCCGGAGTGAGGGCATCCCCGCGCCCGAGGTTGCGCGCGACCACGGGGCGCCGGGTGCGCACGGCCTCGCCCGAAAGGCCCGCGTCCGCGTCGAACCGGAAGGCGGCGTTCACACCGTCCTGCATCGCGGTGTCGGCGATCAGCTCCATTTCCCGTCGCCTCGCGTCGAATCGTGCGAACCCGATGTGCTCCCAGGGCACGAGACGGCGGGTGGTCTCCTGGATATGGGCGAAGGTGCGCGTCAGGTTGAGGTCGGTCACGATGGTGCGCGCCAGCCGTTGCACGAGCAGCAGCTCGTCGGCGTGTACGCCCAGTCGGATCACGTGGTTCGAGACGAGGGTGGCGCCCAGCAACGCCGCCGCCACCAGGATCCACGCGGCGATCGGCAGGGCCGTGTGAAACAGGCGGAACCATAACAGGGCGAGCCCGACAGAGGTGGCGTAGACAATCGCCTCCCACCGGGCGGTGAGGCGGGCGTCCACCCATGCGACAGAGCGGCTCATCGCGAGCTCGAGATAGAACGAACCGTTGACGACCACCATCATCAGGACGAGGAGCGCCGCGATGGGCCCGATGTTGTCCGGCTCGAGCGCGAGACTGCCCGTCCCACCGCCGAGCCGCTCGTAGATGATACCCACCAGCGCCGAGCCGGCCGTGAGATGGGCCGCGTTCGAGCCGGCGATGCGCAGCGGCAGCCGGCGGAGCACGACGTCGCCCAGGACGGCGAGCAGCGGCGCGACGACGGCCGCGAACTCCCAGCCGCGCTCCAGCACGGCAAAGGTGGTCACGCCCAGCACGTAGGAGGAAAAACCGTTGCCGGGGAGCGGAATGCCGAAGCGCCTGGTGAGCGCCCCGACCACGACCAGGCCGGTGAGGGCCAGCGCGAAGGTCCCGCCCGTGGCGAGTCGCGCGGTGGCATATCCGGTGAACGCCACACCGATGGCGGCGAGGGCGCCGAGCGCGACGACGACCGGGACCAGGGTCGTGGGCACCGCTCGGGAACGCGGGAGCGGACTCATGCCGGCCGCGGCATCCTGCGCGAGTGAAGGATGCGCGCAAGCTCTGCCGTGTGGCGCAGCATGTCAAGCACCGCTATCGTTGGGCCCATGCGCGTCACAATAGAATACTGCGTCGTCTGAAACTACGAGGCGCGGGCCGCCGGTCTGGCGGCCGAAATCCATCGGACCTTTCCGGACGCGGAGATCAAGCTGATCGAATCTTCCGGTGGCGTGTTCGAAGTGGAGGCCGACGGACGGCGCGTCTTCTCGAAGAAGACGTTGAAGCGCCACCCCGAACCGGGTGAGGTCGTCCGTCTGCTGCGGGAGGCCGGCACCGGGTCGTGAAGATCGCCATCTCGACGGGTGGTGGGGACGCGCCGGGGCTGAACGCCGTCATCCGCGGAGCGGTGCTCTCGGCCGTCAACCGGGGATGGCAGTGCGTCGGCGTGCGTCGCGGATTCGGCGGACTGCTGGGGGAGGACCTGCTCATTCCGTTGGGTGCGAGCGAGGTCCGGGGCATCACCCACATGGGCGGCACCATCCTCGGTACCACCAACCGCGGTAACCCCTTCAACTGGCGCGAACAACGCCCCGACGGCAGCTGGAGCGAACGGGATCGCTCCGATGAGCTGGTGACCGCCTTCCGAGCCTTCGAGCTGGACGCCCTCATCGTCATCGGCGGCGACGGGACGCTCGACATCGCGCGCCGCCTCATGGCCAAGGGCATCCCCATCGTCGGGGTCCCCAAGACGATCGACAACGACGTGGGCGGCACGGTCGCCACGTTCGGATTCGACACCGCGGTGTCCACCGCCACCGACGCCATCGACAAGCTCCACTCCACCGCCGAGAGCCACGAGCGGGTGATGGTAGTCGAGGTGATGGGACGCCACGCCGGCTTCATCGCGTTGAACTCAGGGATCGCCGGCACGGCCGACGTCATTCTCGTGCCTGAGATCCCCTTCGACATCAACCGCGTGTGCGACAAGATCCGCGAGCGGGAAGCGCACGGCCGCCATTTCAGCATCGTGGTGGTGGCCGAGGGAGCGGCCCCCGCCGGGGGACAGGAGAGCTATCTCGATCCCGGTCGGCACCGGCTCGGCGGCATTGCCGAGAAGGTCGCCGAGGACATCGAGCGGATCACCGGGAAGGAGACCCGTTCCCTCGTGCTGGGGCATCTGCAGCGGGGAGGCGGGCCCACGACCTTCGACCGGCTGCTGGGGCTGCGCTTCGGGGCTGCGGCCGTGCGGCTCGTCGCCCGGCGACAGTTCGGCATGATGGTGGCGCTGCAGCCGCCGGACATCGTGGCCGTTCCCATCGACCAGGTCCTCTCGCGTCCCAAGCGGATCCCCCTCGATTCCGACGTCATCGCCACCGCCAGGGAGATCGGCATCAGCTTCGGCGACTGACCTCCCGCTGACCTCGGGAAGGGACATACCTCCGCACCACCCTCCCGGCCCACCAAACACAACTGACGTGGTGCCAAAGGCTTGTGACACCGTCTCTGCGTGGCACGGGGCTTCCACTGAAGTGTGGCGACACAGGAGGAAGCCATGAAACGGATCTTGCTGCTCGCCGGGTTTGCCACGCTCCTCACGGCCGGTACCGCCTCCGCTCAGACGAGCGTTCAGCTGTCTTTTGGGTTCGGGGTGCCGCGCCCGTACATATCGGGCGACGTGTTCATCGGCCGGTCGTTCATTCGACCGGTGTACCGGCCGTACTACTACTACTACCCGCACCGGTACCCGTACTACTTCTATGACCCGCTGCCGCGTTGGTACGGTCCGCCCCACCGAGTGATCGTTTACGAGCGCGATCATCGCTTCTATCGTCGTGACTTCGAGCGCGACCGCGATTGGGATCGGCAGAATGGCCGGCATCGCGGTTGGGACCGGGGCCACGGTCGCGAGCGGGATCGCGACTTCGACCGGGATCGGCGCCACCGCGACCGCGACGACGAACGCTGAACCTCGACACGACAGATTTTGTGGCGGCCAGGGGCCCGAGCGGCTCCTGGCCGTTTGCTTTTTTCGCCGTTGCCTCTTTGAATTGACCTGTGTCTCCAACCCGCGACCACTTCCTCCCCCCCGATCCTCAGGCGTTTCTCGCGGCGGAGCCGGAGACCGGACGCGTCATCGTCATCGCTCCGACCCGCGCGGCGTGCGAGACCATCGAGCTCGCGATGGGACTGCATATCGACACGCTGCTGGAGCGCGAGCACGGGGAGGATCTGCGCCGGCTCGCCGCGTCGGGACGTGGCTTCGGGATCATGGCCGGCACCGGAACCGGCAAGACGCTTGCCATCCGACCGATGGCCGAACGAATCCTCGGCGCTCCGCTTCGGGTCGGCGTGGTGAACCGCGAGCGGGAAGCGACGCCGGAGACGCCGACGTGGAACGTGGTCATTGTGACGACCGGGATCGCGCGTCGCTGGTTTGAAGACGGACTGATCTCCGCGCGCGACACCCTGGTCGTGGACGAGATCCATCAGACGTCCGCCGAGCTGGAGCTGTGCCTGGCGCTCGGCAAGCGTGCGCGCTGCCGCTACATCTGGTTGTCGGCGACGGTGGATCCGAGTTTCTACGCGCGCTATCTCGACTCGGCCGACGTGCTGGAGACCACCGCTTTCGATCCGGCGCGCGCGGCGCGGGTGCGGGTCGTGCCGCTGCAGCCGCTCGACTTCCTGGAGGAGCGGTTCGTGCGGCGCGTCCTGAAGGAGCAGCGCGGCGTGGCGGTCTTCGTTCCGACCCGCGCCGAGGTGGAGGAGCTCGCCAGCCGGCTGGGGGCCCAATGGCCGCGGCTCACGGCGGCCTTCTACCACGGCGGCGAGCCGATCCGCGTCATCCGCCCGTTCCTCGACGGCGAAGTGGAGCGGCCGTTCCTCCTCGCGATGACCGCTGCGGGGCAATCGGCGCTGAACATCCCCGGGCTCGACACCGTGGTGATCTACGATGCCCGTTACGCGAACGTCGTGACCCGCGGTCGCAACGTGCTCACGCGCCTCTATCTGGGTGCGAACGAGATCCTCCAGATGGCGGGACGCGTCCACGGGCGGGTGTCGAACGGCGAGGTGTACATCCTCAGCGACCGCAATCTCGAGTTCGCCGCCCTGCGACCCACTCCACCGGAGTTCCAGCTCGCGGGCGACGCCGAGCGCGTTGCCATCACCTGCGCGGCGATGGGAGTGGATGCGGCGGACCTGTACCTCCCGGTGCCGCTGGACCGTCACGCCTATCGCGACGCGGTGCGACTGCTCACCGAGCGCGGGCTCGTCGAGGAGGGGCGGCTCACGCGCTACGGGCGCGCGGTCGAATCGATGCCGGTCGAGCGTCCCTGGGGCGAGCTCCTCGTGCACGCGGAAAGCGATCTCGTGCCGATCGTCGCCGTGTCGTCCAACATCGATTCGCTGCACCGCATGACACGCGAACCCAGGAACCTGAAGGGACTGATCGTCCCGGGCAGCGACCACCTCACGGCGTACAACATCTTCGCGGAGGCGGTCAACAAGCACGGCTACCTGGGTGAGGTGTACGGCCTGCCGCGCCACCTGTTCCGCGAGACCCTGGAGCGCTGGGCCGAATGGCGCGGCGCGCTCATCAAAGCGCTCGAGGACATCGCTCTGGGGACCGCTTCGGTGTACCGCCAGCTGGAGCGGTCGTTGCCGGAGCGGCTCCCCGTCGCCCGGGAGCAAGAGCTGGCGGCGTTCCAGGACCTCGTGGCCCGCATCCAGCCGTTCGACCTGGTGATCGACGAGGAGACGGCCGACGGCCGTGAGGCCCGGGTGTCGCGTGGCTCGGTGTGCGGCAGCTGGGGGGCCATCGCGGGCAATCTGCGGTACTTCGCCGATCGCTTCGGGAATCCGCGCGCCGGCATCGAGGGCACGCAGGTACCCGAGCGGCTGGTGCGTCGCTACGCCCGCCGTGGCACGGCGACGGTGGAGTTCGTGGAGGGGCGGGGGGGAGGAGGGCGGGGACGGCTCATCGTCGTGCGCACGGTGGAGTACTTCGGGTTTCTGTTGGAGCGGGAGGAGGAGCTCCTGTCTTCGCCGTATCCGGCGGCGCTGGCGGAGGCGGCCCGGGCGGCGCTCGCCGGCGCCCTCGCCGGGGGGCGCACCCTCCATCCCAACCAGCGGGCGGTCCGGCAGGCGCTCGATCGCGCCGCCGAATACTGGAGGCGATCCGGCGGCACCCTGAGCGCGGTCGCCCCCGAGCACCTCACGTCACGGCTCATCGAGCAGCTATCGGGGGTAGATAGCTGGGACGCGTTCATCGGTCGGCCTCTGATGCTGGACGTGGACGCGTTCGTACCAGTGGAGGTACGCAAGCGCCTGGATGCCTTGCCGTCCTCGCTCCACCTGTACGGGGACCGCGTCCCGCTCGACTACGAGCTGGAGCCGGTTGGAGGCGTCGTACGGCTGCGCCTCAAGGAGGGGCAGGCGCGCCGGCTGCGGGCCGAGGACCTGCCGGAGCTGGATCGGCCCCTGCGCTTCAGCGTGTTGCGCGGCCGGCGGCCGGCGGTGCGGGCCGACTCGTTGGAAGACATGCGCCGGCAGCTCACGGAGCTCCCCCGGACCGAGCGCGCCCGGCTGGTGCGCGGGGGGCGACGTCCCCGGCGCCGATGAAACCTTTCGGTGGTACCGATGGTAAGGGGTGCCGATGGACGCGATCGTTCGCGCGGTACTCGAGTCGCTCGAGCAGGGGATCGCGGTGTTCGACGTCGGCGGCGGATTGGTGTACGCCAACACCGCCGCCCGGCGCTTGCTCGCCGCCTCGAAGGGGAACGCCCTGGAAGCCCGGCGGGCTCTGCTGGCTCGACAGGGTCGAAGCGTCCCGCTGCGGGACGGTGAAACGACACTGGGCGAGGCGGTGCTGGTCGGCGGCGATGGCGGCACCGTGACGCTGGCCGAGCAGGAGCGTCAGGCCATTCTCGATGCCCTGGCCCTCACCGGGGGCAAGCTGGCCGAAGCCGCGCGACGCCTGGGCATCAGCCGCACCACACTGTGGCGGCGCCTGCGGTCCTACGGCCCCGTCGAGCGTCCTGGCGCAGCCTCCTAGACCTTTCTAGCTTCCCGGGGCGATGCCCTCCGTCGCCCCCAGCCCCTACATCATCCAGGAATATGTCCGCTGGTCCGACGTGGACTTCGCGGGGATCATCTTCTACGGCTCCTACGTGCGGTTCTTCGAGATCGCCGAGACGGAGCTGTTCCGCTCCTGCGGCCTGGCGTACAAGGATGTGTTCGACCGCTACGACATCTTCCTGCCCCGGAAGGCGGTGCACAGCGAGTTCTTCCATCCTCCCCGGCTGGACGACCGCCTGCGGGTGGCGACGTACGTCGGGCGGGTGGGCACGACCTCGATGACTCTCAACTTCGACGTGCTGCGCGACGGTGCACCTGCGCTCGCCGCCGCCGGCTGGATGGTGCTCGTCTGCGTGGACCGCCAGCGCCTCCGCCCACGCCCGCTCCCGCCGGCGCTGATCGCAGCGCTCGCCCCGCATACGCTCAGCCTGGCCGCCGCGCGGGCGGCGCTCGGCGTGGCGGAGTCATGAGGCGCCGCGCCGCCGGCTGCTTCGCTGTCGCGCTCGCGGCATGCGGCAACCCCGCCGAGCCGCACGGGACGGGTCGCGTACGCCTCGCGGTTCAGGGAACGACGGACACCGTCCGGTTCGAGGTTCCCGTGATTGCGCAGCGCTGTGCCGGTGGAGGCGGCGTGCTCGTGACCGGCGCCCGGGAGGGTCAGGGCGTGCTGTTGTTGCTCCGGTCCGCGACGCCCGCGATCGACACCGGGTCGTACGTGCTGTTGACCCGGGCCGACAGTGCCGCCCTGCGGGGGGCGATCGTGGCGATTCGATTCTCGGTCGGCCCGACGTCTCACGGCCTGACGGTGGACGACGGAACAGCCCGCGTCTCGCGGACGGCGCCGACCTTGGCCGCCGGCGTGCGCGGACATGGAGTGGAAACCGGAACGGCAGTGCAACGCACGGCGGATCTCACGGTGGACGACGTCCCGCTCGCGCCCGATTCCGCGTACTGCCGCGTTCAGCCATGACGGTCCGCGTGGGGATGATCGGCACCGGGTTCGCGCGGCGAGTCCAGCTGCCCGGATTGCGCCTGGTGCCGGGTGTACAGGTCACGGCGATCGCGAGCGGGCGTCGCGCCAATGCGGAAGCGGTGGCCGCGGAGTTCGCCATCGCGCGGGTCTATGACGACGGGGCCGCGCTGGCGCGCGCGGACGACGTGGATCTCGTCATCATCTCCTCCACTCCTCCCGGTCACGCTCGCTTCGCCATCGCGGCGCTCGAGGCCGGGAAGCACGTGCTGTGCGAAAAGCCGATGGCGCTCGACGCCGCCGAGGCGGAGCACATGGCGCTCGCGGCGGAGCGGCGGCCGTCGCAGGTGGCCTGGGTCGATCACGAGCTGCGCTACGAACCGAACCGCCGCAAGGTCCGCGAGCTGGTGCGTGCCGGCGCCATCGGCGAGGTTCGCCACATCGAGCTGTCGCTCAAACCCTACCTGCGTGGTGACGGCCGGCCGCAGACCGCGAGCGCGCCGTGGACCTGGTGGTTCGATGCCGCCCAGGGTGGCGGCCTGCTCGGTGCGGTAGGGTCGCACCTGATCGACCTGTGCCGGTTCTGGACGGGCACCGAGGTGGTGGGCGTCGCCGGGGGAGTCCGGACGTTCATCGGTGAGCGGTCCGATACCCAGGGCGCACGGCGCGAAGTGACCGCCGACGAATTCGTGTCCGGGGTCCTGACCCTGAGCGGAGGAGCGGTCGCGACGCTCACACTCTCCGCGGTCGCGCATCACGGGCCCGGCCACCTGGCCCAGGTGACCGGGCGGGACGGCTCGCTCGTGCTCACTGGAGAGGGGCGGCTGGAGATCGGCCGCGCGGGAGCGGCGCTCGAGGACATCAGTGTGGCCGACGACCTCGCCGGCCGGACCTCGGTCAACAACATGTGGGCCCGCTCTTTCGTCCGGCTCGCGCGCGATCTCGTGTCCGTGATCGGCGGCAGCCAGCCCGAAGGCGAGCCGGCCGCCTTCCGCGACGGCTGGCGCGTGCAGCGCGTGCTCGATGCGCTGCGCACCGGGAGGCCCACGCCGCTAGATTGACCTCGTGGAGCAGACGTACTTCCGCAAGGGCTTCGGGCTCAAGGACGCTATCGAGGGCGCGCTCACGACCGACTACCACAGCCGGCTCGTGGACGCCATCCGCGCCAACGACCACAAGCTCGTCCTGGGGGATCTGACCTTCTGCCTGGCCCGGGAGTTCGGGTTCTGCTATGGGGTGGACCGGGCCGTTGAATACGCGTACGAGGCCCGCAGCAAGTTTCCCGAGCGGCGCACCTTCCTGGTGGGCGAGATCATCCACAACCCGCACGTCAACTCCAAGCTGCGCGCCATGGGAGTGCAGTTCCTGTTTCGTGGTCCCGGGGGGGATTTCGATTTCAGCGCGGTGACGCAGTCCGACGTGGTCATCCTGCCGGCCTTCGGAGTCACGGTTCAGGACTTCGCCCGGTTGCGGGAGATCGGCTGCGTGCTGGTTGACACGACGTGCGGCTCGGTGTTGAACGTCTGGAAGCGCGTCGAGTCCTACGCGCGCGACGGCTACACGGCGGTGATCCACGGCAAGTACTTCCACGAGGAGACGAAGGCCACCGCCAGCCAGGTGACCAAGTACCCCGGGGGGAAGTACATCATCGTCCGGCACATGGAAGAGGCCCGCGAGGTGTGCGCGTTCCTCGAGGGGACCGTGACGCGCGCGCAGCTGCTCGAGCGCTTCGCGCATGCCGTCTCGCCCGGGTTCGACCCTGACCGCGACCTCGTGAAGATCGGGGTCGCCAACCAGACGACGATGCTCTCCAACGAATCGCTGGCGATCGCCGGGGAGCTGCAGGCCAGCATGGCGCGGCGCTGGGGGGAGGCCGCGCTGGCGGACCACTTCCGCACCTTCGACACCATCTGCTCGGCTACGCAGGACCGGCAGGACGCGGTGCTCAAGCTGATCGAGGAACCGCTCGACGCGATGGTGGTGATCGGCGGGTACAACTCCAGCAACACGACGCATCTCGCCGCCATCTGCGCGTCGCGCGTTCCGACCTTCCACATCGAGGACGCGCTCTGCATCGACCCGCAGACCGGAAGCATCCGGTACCTCCCGGTGGGGCAGCGCGAGGAGGCGCGGCGTGACGCGTGGCTGCCGCAGGGTCCGGTCCGCATCGGCATCACGGCCGGCGCCTCCACGCCGAACAACAAGATCGGGGAGACGGTGGAACGGATCGCCGCGATGCGCGGACTCTCGCCATGAACGTCCGGTTCCATCCGGTCGTCGACCGGTGGTTCGCCGGACGATTCGCCGAGCCGACCGAGCCACAACGTCGCGCCTGGCCCCTGCTCCAGGCGCGGCGCGACGTTCTGATCGCCGCTCCCACCGGCTCGGGCAAGACCTTCGCGGCTTTCCTCGCCGCGATCGACGACCTGCTGCGCCAGGGGCTCGAGGGCACGCTGCCCGACGAAACGCAGGTCGTCTACGTGTCGCCGCTCAAGGCGCTCTCCAACGACATCCAGAAGAACCTGTCCCAGCCGCTCGAGGAGATTCGGGGAGCGTTGGCGGCCGCGGGGC
>DATGDT010000189.1:0-1792 GCA_035310725.1 Gemmatimonadales bacterium | reverse complement strand
CCGGAGCGGGTGCCCGAGGTGCTGAGGAAATATCTATGACGGATAGGCGGATGGGCGGATTGTCGGATAGAACGGCCTGGGCGAGTCCTCCATCCGCCCATCCGGCGATCCGCCCATCCGCCCCGGGAAGGGGGAGGTAGTGGGTTACCCACACAAACCGCATTCGCGCGAGACGGTCGTCCTCTCCAAGTACTTCGGCGACGCCGAGGCCCGCTCGCTCAAGGGGTGGAAGAAGCGCGGCGGCTACGAGATGCTCGAAAAAGCCCTCGGCATGTCGCCCGACGCGGTGACCGACCAGGTCAAGAGCTCGGGGCTGCGCGGGCGTGGTGGCGCGGGGTTCCCCACGGGGCTCAAGTGGTCGTTCATGCCCAAGGAGCCGAACCCGAAGAAGCCGCACTACCTCTGCGTGAACGCCGACGAGTCGGAGCCGGGGACGTTCAAGGACCGCGAGATCATGCGGTGGACGCCCCACGCGCTGCTCGAGGGCTCGGCCATCACGGCGCACGCCATCCGGGCGAAGACGGTCTACATCTACGTCCGCGGCGAGTTCACCGAGCCCCTCGCGATCCTGGAGCAGGCGATCGCCGAGGCGAATGGCGCGAAGCTGTTCGGCGACATCCGGATGTTCCTGCATCGCGGCGCCGGCGCCTATATCTGTGGCGAAGAGACGGCGCTCATGAACTCGATCGAGGGGAAACGCGGCAACCCGCGCATCAAGCCGCCGTTCCCCGCGGCCGCCGGCGTGTTCGGCATGCCGACGACGATCAACAACGTGGAAACGCTGGCGGCGGTGCCCCACATCCTGCGCCACGGGGCCGACTGGTACAAGAAGATGTCGCTCTCGAATCCCAAGAGCACCGGCACCAAGCTATTCTCGGTCTGCGGCCATATCGCCCGGCCCGGCAATTACGAAGTGACGATGGGCTTCCCGCTCAAGGACCTGCTCTACGAGCTGGCCGGCGGCATGCGCCCGGGGCGGACGCTCAAGGCGTGCATCCCCGGCGGATCGTCGGTGCCGATCCTGAACCGCGAGGAGACCGAGAGCACGCTGCTCGACTACGAGGGCTGCGTCGAAAAAGGCACGATGCTCGGCTCCGGCGGCGTGATCGTGTTCGACGACTCGGCCGACATGGTCTACCAGATCATGCGCCTGGCGAAATTCTACGCCCACGAATCGTGCGCGCAGTGCACCCAGTGCCGCGAGGGGACCGCGTGGACCGTGAAGATCCTCGAGCGCATCCTCTCGGGGCAGGGCGCGATGAAGGACCTGGATCTGCTGCTCGAGCTGGGACAGAACATGACGGGGACGACGATCTGCGTGCTGTCGGACTCCTGCGCGGCGCCGGTGGCGTCCGGGATCAAGAAGTTCCGGGGCGAGTTCGAGGACTACATCGCGGGCCGGCGCAAGCCGGTCCTCGCCGCGTGAGGCACGTGAGCAGCGTGCGTTTCGGTGCCTCCCGTGCGCTGAAGCGCCGGCTCGGCTCGTGTGACCGTCCTGAAGGACGAAAACCGCGCGGTGCCCTTCAGGGCGCCAACGGGCCGAGCCGGCCCTTCAGGGCACGGGTCGAACGGGACAGAGCCTGCAATGCCTGACCAACTCGTCAACCTGACGATCGACGGCGTCCCCGTGAGCGTGCCCCCCGGCACGCTCGTCATCGAGGCCGCGAAGCAGGCGGGCGTGCTGGTCCCGCATTACTGCTACCATCCGGGGCTCCCCGCCGGCTATCAGCTCAGCATCCCGGCGGCCGGCGTGTGCCGCATGTGCCTCGTGAAGATCGAGAAGACCCCCAAG
>DATGDT010000188.1:0-8738 GCA_035310725.1 Gemmatimonadales bacterium | reverse complement strand
GCGACGGAGCCAGCGGCTGAGCCAGCGGCAGGGAGCGAGTCCTAACCCCATCCCGGGGAGGGTCGTGATTCGTTCGACCGACTTCGCCGCCCTTCGAGCCAGACGGCAGGGGGGCGGCGTTCTTATGAGGAGTGACCGGAGATGACGACCGTGAAAGAGATTCCCGCGAAACTGGTGGCGGAGCTGCGTGCCAAGACCGGCGCCGGCATGATGGACTGCAAGAGGGCGCTGGAGGAATCCGGCGGCGACATGGCCAAGGCGGAGGAGATCCTGCGGGTCAAGTACGCCGGCAAGGCCGAGAAGCGGGCGGCCAAGGCGGCGGGCGAAGGCCTGATCGAGTCCTACGTCCACTTCAACGGCAAGGTCGGCGTGCTGGTGGAGCTGAACTGCGAGACGGACTTCGTCGCGCGGACGGACGATTTCCGCGCCCTCGCCAAGGATGTGGCGCTGCAGATCGCCTCGGCCAAGCCGATCACCGTGCGCGTCGAGGACCTCCCGGCCGAGGTGGTCGAGCGGGAGCGGCGCATCTACGAGGCGCAGGTGATCGAGCAGAAGAAGCCGGAGAACATCCGGCCCAAGATCGTCGAGGGCATGCTGAAGAAGTTCTATCAGGAGAACGTGCTGCTGGAGCAGTCGTTCATCAAGGACGACAAGCAGACCGTCGGCGATCTGGTCCGGGCGCTCGCGGCCAAGACCGGCGAGAAGGTCGAGGTGCGTCGCTTCACGCGCTTCGAGCTCGGGGGCGAGTAGCGTGGGCCAGCTCGCCTACCCGCGGGCCCTGCTCAAGATCTCGGGCGAGGCGCTGGCCGGGGGCGAGCGCTCCGGGATCGATTTCGGGGTCATCGACCGGCTGGCCAACGAGCTCGTGCAGGTGTCCGCGACCGGGGTACAGCTCGGCCTCGTGGTGGGTGGCGGCAACATCGTGCGCGGCGCGGCGGCAAGCGATCAGGGCATGGACCGCGTCTCGGCGGATTACATGGGGATGCTGGCCACGGTCATCAACGCGCTGGCGCTCCAGGACATCATGGAGAAGAAGGGCCTCAACACCCGCGTCATGACGGCGATCCGGATGGAGGAGCTGGCCGAGCCCTACATCCGGCGCCGTGCCGTGCGGCATTTCGAGAAGGGGCGCATGGTCATCTTCGCGGGGGGCACGGGAAACCCGTACTTTTCCACCGATACGGCTGCGGTGTTGCGGGCGCTGGAAGTGGAAGCGCGCGTGATCCTGAAGGCGACGAACGTCGACGGCGTCTACACGGCCGATCCCAAGAAGGACCCGACCGCCCGCTTCCTGCCCGAGCTGTCGTTCCAGGAGGCGCTGGTGAACGGGTACGCCGTCATGGACGCCAATGCCTTCGGGCTGTGCAAGGAGAACCGGCTACCGATCGTGGTGTTCAACATCAACCAGCCCGGCGCGACGGCCAGGGTACTGGCCGGCGAGCGCGTCGGCACCATCGTGCAATGACTCTCGGGGACCACAGTAAGCAGGCGCGGGCGGCGATGGACAAGGCGGTGGAGGCGGTGCGACGGGAGTTTTCGACCGTGCGCACGGGCAAGGCGACCACGTCGCTGCTCGATCTCGTGCGGGTCGAGGCCTACGGCAACGAGATGCCGCTGAACCAGGTGGCGAGCGTCGCCGCGCCCGAGCCGAAGCTCCTCACCGTCCAACCGTGGGACAAGACCCTTCTCAAGGCGGTCGAGAAGGCGATCCTCGCATCCGATCTCGGACTCACGCCATCGAACGACGGCAATCTGATTCGTATCCCGCTGCCGCCCCTGAACGAGGAGCGTCGCCGGGAGCTGGTGAAGGTCGTCCACAAGTTCGCCGAGGAGGGTCGGGTGGCCATCCGCCATGCCCGCACCGAGGCGATCGGGCGGATCAAGAAGGCGGAGCACGTGTCCGAGGACGAGAAGAAGCACGCCGAAAAGGACGTGCAGAAGCTGCACGACGATCACTTGAAGCTGGTCGAGGACGCGGTCAAGTCGAAAGAGGCCGAGATCATGGAAGTCTGATGGGCGACGACCTCCTGGCGCAGATCCGGCTGCATGGCGGGGTGCCGCGCCACGTCGCCATCATCATGGACGGGAACGGCCGCTGGGCCCGCGAACGGCATTTGCCGCGCCCGCTCGGGCACCGCGCCGGAATGAAAGCGGTGCGGGAGGTCGTCGAGGGCGCGATCGAGGCGGGGGTCGAGGTGCTGACCCTGTTCGCCTTCTCCGAGGAAAACTGGAAGCGTCCCGCTCTCGAGATCTCGGCGCTGATGGACCTGCTCGAGGAATACATCGGGTCCGAGATCGGCGAGCTCGTCTCGCAGCAGGTCCGCGTGAGTGTGCTGGGCGATCGCGGGCGGCTGACCTCCGGCGGTCGTACGGCGGTCGAGCGGGTGGAGCACGAGACGTCCGGTGGGACGCGGCTGGCCCTCAATCTCTGCATTTCGTATTCCTCGCGCACCGAGATCGCGCACGCGGCGCGGCTCCTGGCCGAAGAGGTGCTGCGGGGCACGCGGCGGCTGGAAGACGTGGACGAGCAGGCGCTCGCCGCGCGGCTGTACACGGCCCCCTGGGGCGACCCCGATCTGCTGATCCGCACCTCGGGGGAGCAGCGCATCTCCAACTTCCTGCTGTGGCAGCTGGCCTACGCCGAGCTGTACCTCACGCCGGTCCTGTGGCCCGACTTCACGCGGCGGACGCTGTTCGAGGCGATCCTCGACTACCAGCGGCGCGAGCGACGCTTCGGAACCGTGAAGACGGGATGACGGGAAATCTGTTTCAGCGCATCGCCTTCGCGGTCGTGGCGATTCCCGCGGCGGTGGCAGTGGTGTGGTGGGGTGGGTGGCCGCTGGCGGTGATCCTGGCGGTGCTCGGCGTGCTCGGCGCACGGGAAGTGTACGATCTCGCCCGGCGGCAACAGATCGATCCGCTCGATGGCATCGGCCTCGCGGCCGCCGCGGTGATCCCGCTGGCGACATACTGGGCCAAGGGCTCGGAGACCCGCTGGGCCGAGCCCGCGCTGTTCGTCGGCGCCCTGTGGCTGCTGGCGGTGCTGGGACTGGCGATGCGCACCCGCGGACCGCAGGGGCGGCCGCTTCCCGCCGTCGCCATCACCGTGTTCGGCGCCCTGTACGCCTCGGCACTGCCGTCCTTTGCGATCGCCATCCGCCACGGCGCCCACGCCGGCGTCAAGAGTTGGCCGCTCGCGGCGCTGGTGCTGCTGCCGTTGGCGCTTACCTGGATTTGCGACACGGCAGCGATGGCCGCGGGGCACCTGATCGGCGGGCCCAGGCTCGCTCCCGTGCTGTCGCCCAAGAAGACGTGGGCAGGGGCGATCGGGGGATTCGTGGCCGCCGTGGCCGGAGCATTGCTGCTCGGCGGGTGGGTCCTCCCGCGCCTGGGTCTGGCGCTGGGCGTGCCGCAACTCGCGCTCGTGGGTGGCGCGGTCGGTGTGGTGGGCCAGTTCGGGGACGTCGCAGAGTCGCTGCTCAAGCGCGAAGTGGGCGTGAAGGACTCTTCGCACCTGATCCCGGGTCACGGCGGGGTGCTCGACCGGCTCGACTCGCTGTACTTCGTCATCCCCGTTTCGGCCGGGCTGTTCCGTCTGCTGGGTCTCGTATGACGATCGGGGTCGCGGTGCTCGGCTCGACCGGCTCGATCGGCTGCTCCACTCTGGCGGTACTCGAACGGCATCGTGACCGGTTCCGCGTCGTCGCGCTCACGGCGCACTCGAACGGGGAACTGCTCCGTGCCCAGGCGCAGCACTGGGCACCGGCCTACGTGGGCCTCGTCGACGGGGGGACGGGGGACGAGGGCCGAGGGAGGGGTACCGCATGCCTCGTCGAAGCGGCGACGCATCCGGAGGCGCAGATCGTCGTGAACGGGATCGTGGGTGCGGCGGGACTCGAGGCGACGCTCGCCGCGTTGCGCGCCGGCAAACGAGTCGCGTTGGCGAACAAGGAAACCCTGGTGATGGCCGGCGAGCTCGTGATGCGCGAGGCGCGCGCGGGCGGTGGGGAAGTCGTGCCGGTCGATTCCGAGCACAGTGCCGTGCTGCAGTGCCTCACGGGCCGTGAAGCGCAGGAAGTGTCGCGACTGATCCTCACGGCGTCGGGCGGGCCGTTCCGCACCTGGGATCCGGCCCGCATCACCGGAGCCACGGTGGAGCAGGCCCTGCAGCATCCGACCTGGAAGATGGGCCGCAAGATCACGGTCGATTCGGCCACGCTCGTCAACAAGGCCCTCGAGGTGATCGAGGCGCATTTTCTGTTCGGCTTGGGGTATGCGCAGGTGGAGGTGGTGGTGCACCCACAGTCGGTCGTGCATGCCTTCGTCGAGTTCGTGGATGGCTCGGTACTCGCCCAGCTTGGCTTCCCCAGCATGGAACTGCCGATTCTCTACGCCCTCACGCACCCCGAGCGGGTCGCCGATCACGGGCTGCGCCGCTTCGACGCCCTGACGGCGGGAGGGGGCGCGCTCACGTTCGAGCCGGTCTCCGCGGCGCGGTTCCCCGCGTACGCGCTGGGGCGGGCCGCAGGCACGGCCGGCGGCACCGCGCCCGCGGTGTTCAATGCGGCCAATGAGGTCGCCGTGCAGGCGTTTCTCGACGGCCGGATCGCCTTCGGCCGTATCCCTGAAATCATCGAATGCGTCCTCGCCGACCACGCCGGCGGCGACGCCGGATCGCTGGAGGCGGTGCTGGCCGCGGATGCCCAGGCTCGGCGCCGGGCGCTGGAGGTGTCATGCTCGTAACGCTCGTGTCCTTCGCCATTATCGTGGGCGTGCTCATCTTCGTGCACGAGCTCGGCCACTTCGTCGCCGCGAAATCGCTCGGCATCCAGGTGCACCGCTTCTCCCTCGGGTTCGGCAAGCCGATCCTGAAAGTGCAACGCGGCGAGACGGAGTACATCGTCGCGGCGCTGCCGCTCGGCGGATACGTGAAGATGGCCGGGCTCGAGGAAGAGGGGATGATGGGAGAGGTGGAAGGCGGCAAGCCCGCGCAGCCGGTGGATCCGGCACGGGCATTCGACCGAAAGCCTCTGTGGGCGCGCATCATCGTGATCCTCGCCGGTGTGACGATGAACGTGGTGCTCGCGTACGTGGTGTACGTGGCCCGGGCGGCCGGGGTCGGCCTGCCGGTGCTCGCCACGACGCAGGTCGACTCGGTGGTCGTGGCGGACCTGCCCCCGGGAGCGGAGGCGCTGGGCACCATCCGGTTCGGTGACCGGATCGTGCGGATCAACGGCGACTCGATGCGCCACTGGCAGGACATCATGGACCGCCTGGTGCGCGGACCGGACACGGCGCGGGTGGAGTTCGCCGACCGCGCGCCGCTGAGTGTGCGTCTGGGCGACGGCTCGCCCGAAGCCCGGCATCGCGCGGCCGGGGCCCTGATCGCGTACCTGCCGCCCCGGATCGGCGTCGTCGTTCCGGGGCTCCCGGCGTATCGCGCGGGTCTCAAGCCGGGGGATCTCGTGGTGCGCGCCGGCGGGGATACGGTCCGATCCTGGGTCGCCCTGGTGCGGACGATCCGCGCCAGCCCGGGACGGTCGCTCGAGCTGGTCATCCAGCGGGACGGCGCGCTCATCCCGGTGACCGTCGTGCCCGAAGTACATCGCGATTCCAGCGTCCAGGCCGCCGAATACGGCCAGATCGGGACCGACTACAATGCGCCGGTGAGCCACGAGCGGGTCCCCCTGGGCACGGCCGTGCTCGAGGGCGGGAGCTACACGTGGGACGCGATCCGGGCCGTGTTGGGCGGGCTGGGGCAGCTGGTGCTCGGCCGCGTGTCGTTGCGCCAGTCGCTGGCCGGCCCGATCGAAATCGCGTCGGTGTCGGGGCAGGTGGCCCGCCTCGGCATCGACCGCTTTCTCGATCTGCTCGGGTTCTTCTCGATCAACCTGGCCGTCCTGAATCTGCTGCCGATTCCGGTGCTGGACGGAGGTCAGCTCGTGTTCCTGCTGGCCGAGGGCGTCCGTCGCCGTCCGCTCTCTCTCGAGCTGCGGCTGCGGCTGACGCAGGTCGGCTTTGTCTTCCTCCTCGGGCTCATGAGCCTGGCGGTGGTCAATGGCATCTTCAAGTTCTTCGGCCATTAAGACGCTGCTCGAGGACTACGTCGGCGGCCGGATCCCCGCCGACCGGCTCGTACCGGCGGTCGCCGAGCAGTACTACCAGTCGGGCGCGCGGGCGGCTCGGGACGGGCTCCGGCCGCTGATGGACGTCATCGAGCGGGCCGCACCCGGCATCGTGCAGCTGGCGCGCGTCGCCGGCGGGCCCGGGTTCGACATCCGGCTGGCCGAGCGTCCGTTTCCAGCAGCCTACGAAGCGGACCTGCGCCGTGCGGCGCAATCGGTGCTGGAGAGTGGAACTGCCTTGGCGGGTGAACCGAGGAGCGGGGCGCCGGCTCCCGGCGACGGGTTCTGGTCGCGGTTGCTGGGTCGGGTGCGACGGCTGTTCAGCGCATCAGCCTGATCAGGAACGCGATCGCCGCGATCAACGCGGCTCCCACCAGAATGAAGGTGATGAGCTGACCCCACCGGGTGGGGGTGTGCGCATCGCGCAGCGCTTGATACTCGGTGCTGGTCAGCGGCGCGGTACCGACGTCGGTGGTCGGGCGCGCGCCTTCGCGTACGTCGCCGAGATCGGCTTCGAGCTCGGCAGCGTCCTGATAGCGGTCGTCGGGGTGTTTGGCGAGGCACTTCACCACCACGCGCTCGAACCGTTTCGAAATCTCCGGGCGTTTGCGACGCAGGCTGGGCGGCGGATCCTCCACGTGCATGCGCGCCAGCTCGAACCAATCGCCGGCGTTGAACGGCAGCTCCCCCGTGGCGGCGCGGTACAGCGTGACGCCCAGGGAGTAGAAGTCCAGCCGGTGGTCCAGGTGACGTCCCTGCGCCTGTTCCGGCGAGAGGTACTGGGGCGTCCCGATGGTCATATTGTGACCGGTCGAGGAGTTGTATCCCGAGACCGCACGCGCGATGCCGAAGTCGGTGAGGACCGCGGTGCCGTCTTCACGCAGCAGTACGTTGTCGGGCTTGATGTCGCGATGGATGATGCCCTGGGCGTGCGCGTAGCCGAGCGCGCGCGTGACGTCGCGCGCGATGGGCAGGATGACGTCCTCCGGCAGCGGACCTTCGCGGCCGATCCGGGCGGCGAGCGTGTCGGGGCAGTAGTCCATGACGAAATAGACGTTGCGGCCTTCCTTGCCCACTGCACGGATGGGGATGATGTTGGGGTGCTGGAGCTTGGCGGCGGTCTGACTCTCGTTGCGGAAGCGGCTTTCGAACTGGGGGTCGCCGGCGTAGCGGGGCTTCAAGACCTTGAGGGCGACGGCCGCGCCGTCGGCTCCGCGTCCGAGAAATACCCAGGCGAAGCCGCCCTGGCCGAGCAGGCGCTCCAGGCGATACGGGCCGAGCGACTTACCGAGCAGGTCGGGGGCTGGGGCGGGGGCGGGAGCAGTCACGAGCGGTGGCCTTTACATTCGAGCATGTGCGGTCTAACTTAGTGTGCTCACAACGATTAGGGAATGTCGACGCATGGACGAGAAGACGACGCCGGTCACGAAGCACGGGCTGCACGACCGGGATACGGGATCGACCCGAGTTCAGGTCGCGCTGCTCACCGAGCGGATCAACCATCTCACGGATCACTTCCGGGCTCACGCCAAGGACTACCACGGGCAGCGCGGCTTGCTGAAGCTGGTGTCGAAGCGCCGGCGCCTGCTGGAGTACCTGAAGCGGACCGATCTCGCGAAGTACCGTCAGCTCATCGACGAGCTGGGTCTCCGCCACTAGGGTTACTGGCGTCGCGCAGGGCGCCCCGGAAGAGCACCGGGGCGCTCGGCGTATTATCGGGTGCTCTAGACAGGTGTGCACGTGAAGCACGTCGAGCGTGAATTTGCCGGCCGCGCACTGCGGCTCGAGTCGGGTCGTCTGGCCAAGCAGGCGGCGGGATCGTGTCTGGTACAGTACGGCGAGACGGTCGTCCTCGCCGCCGTGACCGTATCCGACAACGTTTCGCCCCTCCCGTTCTTTCCCCTCACCGTGGAATATCGCGAGAAGAGCTACGCCGCCGGAAAGATCCCGGGCGGCTTCCTCAAGCGCGAGGGGCGCCCGTCCGACGAGGAAATCCTCTCGGCCCGGGTGTGCGATCGCTCGTGCCGCCCGCTGTTCCCGGAAGGGTTCAAGAACGAGGTCCAGATCTTCATCTACGTGCTGTCGGCCGACCAGGAGAACGACGCCGACGTGCTCGGGGTGACCGCAGCCTCGGCGGCCCTGGCCATGTCGAAGGTGCCGTGGAACGGACCGATCGCCGCCGTCCGCGTGGGGCGCGTCGAGGGGGCGTGGGTCCTCAACCCCACCTTCCAGCAGCTCGATGAGGCTTCCGACATCGACATGATCGTGACCGGCTCACGCGACTCGATCGTGATGGTCGAAGGCGGCGCATTGGAGCTGACGGAAGCGGACATCGTCAAAGCGCTGGAAGTGGCGCATAAGGGCATCCGCGAGCTGCTGGACGCCATGGAGGAGCTGATCGCCGAGAAGCGCCAGCCGAAGATGGAATGGACCAAGGTGGAGCCGCCCGCCGATCTGGTGGCGCGTGTCAAGGCGCTGGCCGGGCAGCGGGTGGCCGAGGCGCTGAACCTGCCCGAGAAGTCGGAGCGGGCCCAGGCACTGTCCGCCCTCAAGGTGACCGTGCAGGAGCAGCTCGGCGCCGAATTCCCCGACAACGTGAAGGATGTCGCCACG
>DATGDT010000187.1:0-1590 GCA_035310725.1 Gemmatimonadales bacterium | reverse complement strand
CGCAGGTCGGTGACGACCCCGCGCCCCGACAGCTCGAGGATCAGGGTGGTCGGCACGATGCGGCGGATGATGATGCCGCGCGCGTGCGCGTGCTCGAGCGCGCCCAGCAGGTCGCGCACCAGCGACATGACGCTGGGAATCGGTCGCGGGCCCCGCCGCATCGCCTCGGCCAGACTCTCGCCGTCGATCCAGTTGGTGGTGCGGTAGGCGAACGGTCCGACCTCGCCGGCGGCGTAGACGTGGCGCACCGCCGGATGATTGAGCGCCGCCAGAGTCTCGTTCTCCCGCAGGAACCAGGCGCGACCGGGCGAGTCGGGAATGAGGTGCACGCGCAGCGCCACGCTGCGCTTCAGCCGGCGATCCCACGCCCGGTACAGCGCCCGCTCGCGCGACAACTCCACCAGGTGATCGAGGCGGAAATCGGGCTCGAGCGCCGGCGTGATACCGCTGAGGAGATCGACGGGCGGAGTGTCGGCGGTCATCACGGAGATCCGGCAGCCATCGAGACCGGGACCGTTACCACTCCCCACCCGCTCGTCGCGGTGCGCGCGTAGCGCACATCCCGCAACCGCACCACCAGGGACGGAGTCGAATCCACCTCGGCGGCCAGGAACCTGGCGAAGCCCCCCATCGCCCGGCCCGCCGCGGTCTGCCGCAACGCCGTCTGCACGTGCTCGTCGTCCAGGTGCCGGGGGAGGACCCACCCGGGTCCGGCCACGCTGTCGCGAGAAGCGTACATCGCCTCCCACCGGAACGGCCTGCCGACGCTGGTCAACGCGGCCCACGAAGCGTCCGGGCCGAAGCGCGTGACCGCGTCACGCCGCACCCGGGCTTTCGCCGGCACGCTCGCCACTGCCTGCGTCCCGGCGTACACGGCGAGCACGGCGAGCGACCACGCGGCGGCTGCCCGCCTTCCCGCCACGCCGAACCAGTGACGCACCCAACCGACCGCCCCGAGCACGACGAGCCCGGCGCTTACCGCGCGCACCCAGGGGGCCGGCACGTTCGGCCGCCAGATGAATTCCGCCCACAGCACGAAGCCCGCGAGGAGCAACACCGGGGTCAGCGCCATCCAGTGTCGCTCCGCCCCCCAGGCGAGGCCGACCAGGGGAACGACCCAGAACAGGGGATCCACGATGGCCACCCAGTCGGCATAGTACCAGTTGCCGTCCCACGGCAGCCACGGGCGCAGTCCGTAGGACCCCTGCCAATCCATATAGACGTGGCTCCAGACCGTCAGGGTGACCAGTGCGCCGAGAGTGAGGAGCGAGACCGTTTCGATGCGCCGCCGCAGCAGGACGAAGAGTCCCCACAACACACCCGTGATCGCCGCCGACTCGACGGCGGCACCGATGAAGGAGTGGGTGATGCCGCGATGAAGCGTGTAGTACCCGAGCGATCCCCGAAAGGGGCGGAACCCGAGGAGTGGCTCGGTCCAGTCGGGCGCGTTGGCGGCGACGGCGCCGATCCAGCCGGCGGCCGGCACTTTGCGGCCCGCCACGGCGCGGCCCAGAGCGGCTCCCACCACGGCATGGGCGAGGTTGTCCACGGGCTGGGAAGATAGCCCCGTCCGCCCTAGCCGTGGCGGGG
>DATGDT010000186.1:0-5022 GCA_035310725.1 Gemmatimonadales bacterium | reverse complement strand
GAGGGCATGGAATCACGCCCTGACTTTCTCGGGAACGCCCAACCGGAAATCCTCGTACGCCGCGTACACGACCCCATCCTCGACTTTCACCGGCAGCTGGTCGAGCTGCCGCGGCGGCGGACCACCCAGCACCTTCCCGGTCTTGATCTCGAAGTACCCGGTGTGGCAGGGGCACCGAAATACATTCGCCTTTTGGTCGAGCGCGTAGTTGCACCCGAGGTGGGTGCAGCGGCCGTTATAGACGGTGAAGTGCTCCCCGTCCTCGGTATAGATCCAGACGCTCCGCAGCCGCCGCGTTTCGATCCAGGCGTCGGCCCCGGTGTCGACGAAATCGACCTTGGTCGGTGTCTCCGGATCGAACTGATCGGCCGGGCCCAGCGGGATCCACTTCTCCGGTTGGGCCCGCTTGAACGTGGGGGAGAAGAACGCTCGCACAGCCGGCACCCCGGCGAGCACCACGGAGAAGAAGCCCCCGACCGCCGTGGCCCATCTGAGAAATGTGCGTCGCCCCGCCCCCGCGGGTGGTGCTTGCTGCGGCCCAGTCGCCATGCCTTCACCTCCTGAGTGGTACAACGCTCAACGGGTCGGGATCGTCGCGCCGTGGCACGCGACGCACATCTCCGGATTCTTGCGGCGCAGCCGGTTCGCGTCGAACCCCGGGCCGTGCGGATTGAAGCGTCGCCCGCCGGTGGCCGAGTGGCAGGTCAGGCAGTCGCGCTCGACGTGGCATGCGGTGCAGCTCTCGAGGCTCTGACGTGCGGCCTGCCCGTGGCCTGCCACGAAGAAGCGACTGGCATCGTGATAGCCGGACCGCAACGGGCCGCTGCTGACCAGTCCGGCGCTGGCGTGACACGTCGCACAGAAACTGCCGACATTGTGGCAGTCGCTGCAAGAGGTCTGACGCGCGTAGGCGGCGGCGGGGTGGATCGTCAAGAAGCCCGCCGGGTGATACCCGGGCCGCGACCCTGCGGCGGGCCGGTGGCACTCGAGGCAATCCGTGCGGACGTGGCAGCCCGCGCAGGATGCCGGCGTCGTGGCGGCCGCCTGAGGGTGCCGCGCCGTGAAATTCTCGCGATGCGACTCGGGGGGATGGCGCACCGGGTGGGCGCCCTGGCCTCGCCCTTCCCCGCTCGCATGGAGTGCGGCCGAGACCCGCTGCGATGGGGCGTGGCAGGCGAGGCAGCTCTCACGCGTGTGGCACGTCGCGCACGCGCGGGAATCCTCCCGCATCATTCCGCCATGTCGCGACAGGAAGTCGGATTCGCGATGCGAGGCCGGCGCCGCGAGACGGACTGCGATCGCCTGCGACCGCGCATCGGCGCCGAGCGCCTGGATGGCCGGCTGTTCCGGCGCATCGACGTGGCACGTGACGCAGAACTCCCGGGCGTGGCAGACCGTGCAGCTCGCCGCCACCGGCTCCGATGTTCCCTTGGCCAGGGCGCCGTGGCCCGCACGGCTCACGAAGTTCGGGGCCTGATGCGAAGGAGGCGCGGGGAAACCGGCGACGTCGGCGGGCCGGAGGGCGGCGGCACGCACCAGAGGCAGATGGCAGGTCTGACACAGGCTGTCCGGCGCCGCGAGATGCTGTGTCACCCCCGGCCCGTGGCACGCCAGGCACCCCTCCGGGGTGGCCCGACGCACCGCCATCCGCTGCCCCCCCGGGGCGACATGGCAGTCCTCGCACGACAGCGTCTGCGTCCCCTGCGGCGTCTCCCTGGTCATCAGGGGAACCAGCTCGTGGGCGAACTTCAGATTGCTGGGACGTCCTTCCGCAGGTCTCCGCCAGGCGACGTACGGGCGCGTCGTGCCGTCGTGACACGTCGCACAGGCCGCCGAATCGGGAAAAATCGGCTGCTCGGGATCCTCGGCTCCCTGGTGACACCCGGTGCACGTGGGAAACAGGCCGGCATGTTTCAGATGGTCGAAGCGGGGTGGCTGCTGAGCGCGCAGCCCGCCAACGGCCACTACGGTGGCGATGACCGCCAGGGCGAAGACCGGGGTTCGTTTCATCGCTCCGACCTCCCCCCCGGCAGCATTCTGATGGAAGGCGGCAGACCGCGGAGATCGGCGGGGCTCCCGAACAGCAGCACCACACGCCCGCTGACGCGCCATTGATTCCAGTCGAACGCGCCCGCGTCGGGGCGGCGATGGATCTCCCGATACCGGTCGACCGATGCGCCGAGCCGGACGCGTTGACTGGGCTCGAGCTGCGCGTCCAGTCCGAAAACGCGTACTTCGGCTTCATTGAAGCGGAACTCCAGGGGACGCGTGGCCTGCGATCCGAGCAGCACGACCGTGAGCCGCCGGGAAGGCTCGTAGGTGATGGTCCCGGCCACCGCGGCGACGCCCGCCCCCGGCCCGTACTCCTGGCGGTAAGACGCGTCCACCGCCAGGCCGCTCAGTGGCCGGTAGGTCCCGCCCAACTCCCAGCGCCAGCCGTCGCGCTTCGCGCTGAACAGCGGCGTCGATGTCTCGGCCTCTTCGAATTCGTACCCTTCCCAACGGCCCCGCAGCTCGAGCCGGCGAATCGCGGTGACGGCCACCGAGGCCTGAACGGCATGATACGGCACCGGGCTGAACGCGCCCCAGATGGTCCACAGGTCGAAATGCGGCCGGTAGCGACGGGCGCCGACGCTCGCCTGCACCTTGGACTGCGCGTACGTGAGCGTCGCCTCGGCGCTGCCCCACCATCCGGCCGCGATATCGTAGTCAGCCCCGCCCGCGAGCTGGACTCCAGGAATCGGCCGCAGCGTGGCTCCAAGACCCACCCGTTCCGAGACGAAGTGGTCGGTCCCGGGGTCCACTTCCCGCAGGTAGTCCAGCCGCACGTCCGCCGGACCCTTCGTCCAGCCTGCGCCCGCGCCCGCGACGAGCTGGCGCTGTCGCGGCTGGAAATCGTCCAGCGGATTGAGCACGGGGCTGGTGACCGGCAGGGCGACGCCGCGGGCCAGACCCCAGCCCGCGTACCCATCGATCTCGACGCCGCGCCGCGCGTCGCGCAGCACCACGCCGGCACCGTCGAATCCGGTCGTGCCGAGGCGGGAGGCCACGACCTGCCGGCCCAATCGCGCCGTCGCGCGGGTCACGGCGTATTCCGCGTAGCCCTCCAGCAGCTGCACCGCGGGCTCGGTCCCGGGCCAGACATCGGCCGTACCGAAGTCGATGCCCAGTCGCGCGGCCGCGTGCACGCTCAGGCCGGTCACTCCCAGGCCCCACGCGGTCAGGTCGACCGTGCTCGTCAGCGGACCGCCATTACGCCATGGACCGGGCCGGAAGAACGTGCAGTAGGGGACGCCGCTCAGGCACAACACGGCGAAGCCATCGGGCGAGGTCGGTCCCCGTCCCGGCGTCGAGACGGTATCGGCGACGGGGATGCTGTCCAGCGTGACGCCGCGGTAGGACACCTGCTGCGCCCGTGTGTCGAGACGGATCCGGTATTGCTGAGCGCCAAGTTCGCCCCAGCGCCCGGCGAGCAGCAGCGTGACTCCCGCGGCCACGTATGTGAGATGGGGCTTCAATGCAGCACCGCCCACAGAACGAGGACAATGACCAGAATGCCGAGCCCCAGCGACGCGAAGCCCAGGGCGACGGACCAGACGTAAGCGAGACGGGACACCGGGGGCGCAGTCAGCCGGTCGAGCGCGCCCGCTTCCCGCCGGCGCTCATACTCGAGCGGATGTTCTTCCTTGAGGTAGTCCGTTGTGGCGCGCCCCGTGAAGATCACGAGGTCGATGGGGAACTTCTCCGGACGCAGATGGACGTTGAAGAAGTGGATCGTGAAGATGAAGCTCAGCGCGAGCAGCGCTTCATCCCCGTGAATGATCGTGGCCACATTGAAGACCCAGCCGGGGAGGAATCGCGAGAAGAACTCGGGGAACCAGAGCAGCAGCCCCGAGAACCCGATGATGGCGACCCCCCAGAACACCGCCAGGTAGTCGAACTTCTCCATGTAGCTGTAGCGCTCGAACCGGGGCCGCGGGCCCCGACCCAGGAACCACTTGAACATCCCGACGAGATCCCGCACGTCCTTGCCCTGCGGGACCATGGAGTCCGGACCCCAGAGGATCTTCTTCCAGGAGGTCCCGCGGGCGACGCGGTAGATCAGCGAGCCCACGTGGGCCGCGAAGTAGCCGAACGTGATGAGGGCGCACAGCCGGTGAATGATGCCCGCCGCCTCGAGGCCGCCCAACGCGTGCACCAGCACCCGAGCCCACGGTGCGTAGGCGAAGCGCAGGGGCAGGCCCGTGATGACGAGACCAAGGAACGAGACGATCACCAGCGCGTGGAGCGTGCGCTGCAGCGGCGTGAATCGCCAGAGATAGGGCTGCTCGCCGCGGCTGGCAGCGTCCAGGGTTTGCGGTGTCATGGTCCGGTACCGGGAGGTTCAGCGGCCGCGCCGTGCACGCGGTTGAGGACGATGCGGGTCAACCAGAGAAGCGTGTGGGTCCCGAAGAACAGCATTACCCCGGCCAGCAGCGCGGTCATGAACAGCCAGGTCCAGAACAGCACCGGGTACCTGGCGCGGTCCCTGGGATCTCCATGGGGGCGATAGCGCGCGAAGTTCTCGTTGGCCGCCGGATGGCACCTGGCGCACGTGGCGACCCGGTTCGCCGGGAATACCGACGAGCGTGGGTCGGACGCGGGACGCATGTCGTGCGCCGTGTGGCAGTCGCTGCACGTCGCCGCCAGCGTGAACCCGAGACGCGTCACCTTGCCGTGATAGGTCTCGAAGTACGTCTCGTAGAGCCGCTCGTGACAGCTGCCGCACTCCGCCACGACCCCGAGGAGCCACTGCGGCTGGTCGGCGCGCACGATCCCGTGAGCCGTGTGGCAATCCACGCACACCGGGGCCGGATGGCCCTCGTTGTTCTTGCGCCCGCTGAGGTACGCCTGACCGTGGGAGGAGCGCTCGTACACTTCGGCGACCCCGACGTGGCAGGCCCCGCAGGTCGCCGGGATGTTCCGGCGGTTCACCGACGACTCCGCGGAATCGGCCGGCAGCACCTTGTGGGCCCCATGGCA
>DATGDT010000185.1:0-10532 GCA_035310725.1 Gemmatimonadales bacterium | reverse complement strand
GGGGGAGGCCGGATCGAGCGAGGTGGTTGCCGGAGGTGTAGCGGGCTGCTCCGGGCGTTTCTTGCAGGAGACGAGTACGCTCCCCAGGATGACGAGCACGATCACCGGGCGTCGCATGCGCCGAGTCCTCTCTTTCGGGGTGGGACGGCTCCTGCTATTGAAGGGGAAAGTTACAACACCTCGTCGCGGCGCAGGACGGCCCGAACCGTCACGATCCGCTCCTCCTCCAGATTGCGCACCGCGTTCTCGATCTTCCGTGCGACGTCCACGAGCACGATGGTATCGCGGCCCAGGGCAGGGGCCGTCTCAGGCGCAGGCGGAGGTGGCCGGCGCCGACGGGCATGATCGAGGGTGTCCGCGGTGGTGTCCTCCCAGAGCACCTCGCGGAATCCCGCGGTCCCGAGCAGCGCGCGCGCCGCAGCCGGGGCCATGAGGAAGTTCAGCTCCGGCGCCGAGGCCCAGAAGGTCGGGAAGATCACCCCCTCGACCGGGCCGGCAAACACGGCCTCGAGCGCGAGCGTGCCGCCCGGCACCAGGACGCGGTGCATCTCGGCGAACAGGCGGGCGAGGTCGGGGACGTTCATGATGCTGTTCTGCGACCAGACGACGTCGAATCGACTATCCTCGAACGGCATCGCGAGAGCGTCGCCGTGCCGGAACGTCACCCGGTCGGCGAGCCCCACCAGCGCGGTCAGGGTGGTGGCGGCGAGGCAGAACTCCTCGGTCAGGTCGAGTCCCACCACCGCCGCGCCGTACTCGGCCGCGAGCGTGCGCGCCGGCCCGCCGATCCCGCTGCCGACGTCCAGCACCCGCATGCCGGGTCGAATGGCGGCGAGACGGGCCAACTCCCGGGTGGACTCCCGCCCGCCGGTGTGAAACTCGTCGAACGCCGCGAGATCGTCGCGCGTGATCGTCGCGGGGTCCTTCCCGGCGGCCCGGAGCCGCTCGAGGATCCGGGCCGACAGGTCGCCGACCCCGTAATGACGGTTGATGGTGCGCGAGTAGTCGCTGTCCCGGTTCACCTGGGGGAAGTTGCCGGGACAGCGACAGGGGTTCAAGCCCGAGCTACTGCCCCGTCTGCGCCGCGGTCTCCCCGTTGATGAACGCGGCCAGCGCGGCGATTTCCCGCGGCGCGAGGTTCAGATTGGGCATCTCGAATCCACCTGGCCCGCGCGTGGTGGCAATGGTCGGGTCGGCCAGGAACCGCTGCAGGTAGTCTCCCGTGAATCGGCGACCGGTCAGGTCCGGCCCGACCTTCACGACTCCGCTTCCCGACACCTCAGGGTGCACGTGACAGGTGACGCACCCCTTCGCCACGAAGAGCTGCCGGCCCCGCTCGGTCGCGGGGAGCGCCGCCACCGCCCGCCCGGGGCCGACCGCCGCCAACGGCAGCAGGGTGACGTTGCTGTTCCCGAATCCGGAGTAGATGGTGATCGACCAGGCGCCGGCGTGCGGCAGCGTGACGGTTGCGCGGTACCGACCCTCAGAAGCACCCGGTTGCGCCACGGCGCTCACCCGGTCGCCACCGGCTTCGGCGACCACCCGGGCGTTCAGGTTGGAGAGGAGCGTGTGCCCGTGCTGGCGCACCGTGAAGTCGAGGGTGACGGCTTGGCCTACCACGACCTGGTCCGGCAGGTTCTCGACCGTAATGACTGCCCAGCCGCCGAAGTTGAGCGCGAACAGGGTGAGCAGCGCGAATACGTGCGACATCCGATCCTCCATCGAGGTTTGGAGCTTGGATGCCGCCGCGTGGGCCCGGGTTTGGACCCCGACGCGAGGGGTTCAGTCCCGGGAGCTCTTGTCCCGTCTGCGATAGGCCATGAGGGCGATGCCGGCGACCACCAGAAAGGACACCACCGTCAGCAGGACCATGCCACCCAGGAGAGAGGCCATGGGATGATCCACGATGCGCCTAGGGCCCCCGCATCGCGGCCAACCGGAACGCGTCGGGCCAGAGGTGATCCATGAGGAGGAAGACGAAGAGCAGCACCGGGATCAGCCACCAGGCCAGCCTGGCGCGCTCGTACTTCAGGTGCATGAAGAAGAGCAGGCCGACGCCGGCCTCGACCAGCGCCAGGGCCAGCAGGCATGCAAGCAGCACTCCTGTGCGCAGGTGGGCGTAGGCCAGCAGCACTTCGGCGCCCACGATGCAGACCAGGCCGATCCACACCATGACGTAGACCTGCATCGTCGGTCCGTGCCGGGGCTGTGGAGTCGTGGTCATCGGGCGTTCATCAGGTAGACGAGGGGGAACACGAACATCCAGACCAGATCCACGAAGTGCCAGTACAGCCCGGTGGTCTCCACATGGCCCGCCGTCAGCTTGCCGCGGCGGACGAGCAGGGCGATCACCAGGATGGCGAGCACGCCGCAGGTCACGTGCAGCAGGTGAAGTCCCGTGATCCCGAAGAACGTAGCGCCGAATTGAGCGGAGCCGCCCAGTGGGTTCTTGGAAGGGCTCCAGCCTTCGTGGAACATGTTGAACCATTCGCGCAGGTGCAGCGCCGCGAACGTCGCGCCGAGCAGGGCGGTGATCCCCATCCAGCGCACGGTCTTCGCGGTATCTCCCCGTTGGGCGGCGGCGACGGCGGCCAGCATCGTCAGGCTGCTGGTGAGCAGCACGACCGTCATCACGATGCCGTTCAGGATGCTCGGAAGGAACGCGAACGGGCGGCTCCAATCGGCCGCCCCCACACGGAGGAACCCGTAGGCAAAGAGGATCGCCCCGAAGGTCGCGGAGTCCGCGGCGATGAACAGCCAGATCGCGAGCTTCTTCGACTGGATCCCGAAGGGGGATTCTTCCCCCGCCGCGTGCGCGGTCATCACCGATTCGGCCACGTTCTCTCCCCGCGGGTTAGAGCTGCAATGTCAGGAGCAGCAGGAGATAGAGCCACAGCACGGCCAGGAAGTGCCAGTACAACGATGCCGCGTCGAGCGCACCGGCCGCGCCGCTCCCCGGCCCGTGCCGGGCCCTCCCCAGCACGTAGGCCAGCGCAGCCACGCCCCCCAGCAGGTGGACGCCGTGCAATGCCGTCAGCACATAGAAGAAGGCGCTGGAGGGGCTGGTGGCGAGAAACAGGCCCTGGGCGACGAGGTTGCTCCAGGCCAGCACCTGACCCACCACGAACAGCACACCCAGCCCCAGGGTGATGGAGAGCCAGCGACGCCGGGGCGCGGCTCCATCTCCTCTGCGGGCGCGCTCCAGCGTGGCACTGCTCACGAGCAGCACGAGCGTGTTCACGTAGATGATCGGCGGCAGGCGGAAGTGGATCCAGTCCGACTGGGTTCGCCGCACGACCAGCGCGCCGGTGAACGCGGCGACCATGAGGACGATGGCCGCGATCCCGACCCAGACGCCGGTGCGGGCGGGCGTCGGGATGCTGTGCCGCTCCACCTGGGCGCTCATGCGCCGGGCCGCCGCTCCGGCGCCGTTTGCATGACGTAGTCCTCGGCCTGTCCCGTCGCGCCGTACTCGTTCGGGCCCTGGGTGACCACCGGGTGGTGGCCGCCGAAGTTGTCGTGCGGCGGCGGCGAGGAGGTGGTCCACTCGAGCGTCGTGGCCCGCCACGGGTTGTCGGAGGCCGGGGCGCCGCGGAAGCGGCTGCGCACCAGATTGTAGAGGAAGAGCACCTGCACGGCCCCCGTGAACAGGGCGGCGACCGTGATGAAGCGGTGCAGCGGGATCGAGCCCTTCATGTACTCGTCGGTGAAGGCCGAGTAGCGCCGCACGTCGCCGTGCAGGCCGAGGTAGTGCATCGGCATGAAGATGGCGTACACCCCGACGAACGTGAGCGCGAAGTGGATCTTGCCGAGCGTCTCGTTCATCATGCGGCCGAACATCTTCGGAAACCAGTAGTAGGTCCCGGCGAAGATCCCGAACATGGCGGCGACGCCCATGACGAAATGGAAGTGCCCCACCACGAAATAGGTGCCGTGCAGGTACACGTCGATCGAGGGCTGCGCCAGGAAGAAGCCGCTGATGCCGCCGCTGACGAAGACCGAGACGAAGCCGATGCAGAACAGCATCGCCGTGGTGAAGTGGAGCCTGCCGCCGTACAACGACCCGATCCACAGGAGGGTGATGATCGTCGCGGGGATCGTGATGATCAGCGTCGGCACCGAGAAGAGCGTGGCGGAGAAGGGGTTCATGCCGCTGAGGAACATGTGGTGCCCCCACACGGCATAGCTCAGGAACCCGATCGCGATCATGCAGGCGATCAGCACGCGGGGGCCGAGCAGCGGCTTGCGGGCGAACACGGGCAGGATCTGCGACACGATGCCGAACCCGGGCAGGATCGCGATGTACACCTCGGGATGCCCGAAGAACCAGAACAGGTGCTGCCACAGGAGCGGCGAGCCGCCGCTGTGTGGCTGCAGCGTGTCCGAAATCACCAGGCCGGCCGGGATGAAGAAGCTCGTCCCCGCCACGTGATCGAGGATCAGCAGGATGCAGGCGGGCAGCAGGACCGAGAACGCGATCAGGCCGATGACCGACGTGATGAACCAGGCCCAGGTGGAGTAGGGCAGACGGGCGAGGGTCATGCCCTTGGTGCGCAGGTCGAGCGTCGTCGCGATGAAGTTGAGCGATCCGAGCAGCTGTCCCACGCAGAAGATCCCGATCGAGATCGCCCACAGGAGCTGGCCCGTGCCCTGGCCCGGGCCGGCGTCCTTGCCCACGGCGCTGAGCGGCGCATAGGCGGTCCAACCGGAAATCGGCGGCCCGGCGGGAACGAAGAACGCAGACACCAGCACGAGGAAGGCCAGGAACGTCACCCAGAACGACATCATGTTGAACCGCGGGAACGCCATGTCCTCGGCGCCGATCTGGATCGGCAGCACGAAATTGCCGAAGCCGGCGAACGGCGCCGTCGTCAGCACGAAGAACACCATGATCGTGCCGTGCATCGTCATGAGCGAGAGGTAGAACTCCGGGGTCATGACGCCGCCCGGGGCCCCGTTGGGCCACAGTTTGCCGATCAGCGGGAGGGCGAGATCGGGATTGGCGAGGTGCAGGCGCATCAGCCACGACAGCGCCATCCCGGTGCACACCGCGACCAGGGCCAGACCGAGGTACTGCTTCCCGATCACCTTGTGGTCGAGGCTGAAGACGTACTTGCGGAGGAAGCTGCGCGGTGGCCCGTGCGTGTGCGCGGCGGCCGGAGCGACGGTTGCAGGGTGACTCATTGCTGTGCCGCCTGGTCCTTGAGCCATTGGGCGAATTGCTCGGGCGCCATCACTTCCACGTACGCTTTCATGTTGTAGTGGCCGAGACCGCACAGCTGCGTGCACACCAGCTCGAACTTGCCGGTGCGGGTCGCCGTGAAATGGAGCGGGATCACGAGCCCCGGCACGAAGTCCTGCTGGATCCGCAGCTCCGGCACGTAGAACGCGTGCCCCACGTCCTTGGCGTGCATCGAGAGCAGGATCGGCTGGTTGACCGGGATGGCGAGCGAACCCGACACGATGTCGTCCCGCGCGGTGGTGTCGTTCGCGGGGTCCAGCCCGAAGAAGTTGCCGCTCGCCGGGTCGATCAGCTCGGGGTGGGTGCCGCCGAAGGCCCCATCGGCACCGGCATAGCGGAAGTAAAAGGCGAACTGCTCGGCCTGGACGTCGATGTGCAGCGAGCCGGGCTCGGGCGGCGACTGGTAGATCCCGGCCCACACCTTGGACCCGACCAGCGTGAGCGTCAGGATCTCGACGCCCACCAGGACCGAGGCCAGGATCACCATGGGCGTGGCCCCGCCCGGAAAGCGCTTGACCGCCGGGGCATCCGTGCGGTCGCCGTACCGCCACACGAACCCGGCCAGCACCAGCTGCGCGAGCACGAACAGGATGCCCGACGCGGTCATGGTCTCGGCGAGCTGATGATCGATGCGGATCCCGTGCAGCGAATAGTCGGGCGGCATCCACCAGGTGTGCCGGATGAAGATCGTGGCCGATACGATCGTGATGATCGCGAGCAGCACGGCGAACAGTTTGCCCACGCGGTCGACCTCCGGCTCAGTACGGCAGCGCCTTGAAGACGAAATTCGCGGTGGCGGTTCCACCTTCGCTCACCGTCACCTCCTGACTCTGCGTTCCGAACCGTTCGTGCCAGGCCGTGACGGTGTACTTTCCGGCCGGCAGGCCCGCGAGGCTGAACTTCCCGTCATTGCCGGTGATCGCATAGTGCGACGTGGAGAGCACGGCGAAGTACCCGTGCATCCAGGGATGCACGTTGCACTTCACCGGGATGAACTCCGGCTTGTCGTAGCTCGCGTGGATCGGCGGCGTCCCTGGTGGCTGCGACTTGTTCCACTCCGGGTTGACCTTGGCGAGCGGGTGGATGTTGTGAGACGTCTGATCGTTGTTGTAGATGTCGAGCGGTTGACCCGCTTGGAGGACCGCCACGTGGGGGATGTACTGGCATCCCTTCTGGTCGTAGCGGACCGCCTGCGTCGGCGCGGGGCCGGCCGGGGCGCCGGCGGAGACGTACACCACCACGTACTCCACCGTGCTGCCGGGCCCGGTCACCACGTTCTCGGTCATCACCGGCGTGGCGTGTTCCTTCGCGCACGACGGCTCCTTGCTCATGTCGATGGGCCGCATCTTCGGCGGCGTGCCGGTGAAGGTCACCGTGCCGCTGACGGTCCCGGCGGCGGCGGGCCGCGCAGCCGGAGCGTCGGTCGCTGCGGCGGCGAGTCCGGCGAGGGCGAGCACCCCGATGGCCGGGGCGAGATGTCGATTCATTGCGAGCCTCCCTCGGGGCCGATGGGTTTCAATTCGCCCCGATGTGTTTGCAGATAATTCTGCCAGGTCAGCGCCTCCGGCGATTTGACGGGCTGCAGCGTCCGGAGGAAATGCACCAGATCCCACGCCTCGTTCGGCTGCAGGTTGTCGATGAACGAGGGCATGGGGGTCCCGTCCAGGCCGGTCATGAAGATGCGATACAGGTCCTGGTTGGTGTCGCCGCACTTGAAGCGCGTGCCGGACGAGAAATTGTACGGCCGGATCGGGTTGTCCTTGCTGTCGGTCAGCGTGGACGCCGACGGTCCGTCGCCGTGCCCGGCAGGGCCGTGGCACTTCCAGCACTCCAGCCGCTGGAACGTCTGCCGTCCGCGCAGGATGCTCTCGATGTTGGCCGGCGTTTCGGGTGGAATCGTGATGGCCGTCGGCGCCGCGGCCCCGGTCCAGCGCGGCGAGAACGTCTTGATGTAGGCGATCAGATCGACGCGATTCTGCGGCGTCAGCGCCACCCAGGGGGGCATGTTCGTCGTCACGAAGCCGCGGGTCACGGCGTCGTAGAGGTCCTGGTCCGTCGGCAGGCTGCCCGACGGCGTGGACCGGCACTTGAACACCGCGGCGGTGAAGTCCCGCGGCTTGGGATCGATCCACATGGCGTTCTCGCCGTTGCCGTCGCCGTCCGGGCCGTGGCAGCCGACGCAGTAGCGCTCGTACAGCCGCGCACCTCTCGTGGCCTGACCCGTGACGTTCCCGACGTGCGTCGCCTGCGCCACGAGCGGCGTCTCGCCGCCGAGGAAGAGCACGGCGCCCCAAGCCGACACGAGAGAGATCCAGCGCGTTTGCGGTCTCATTGGTGGCTCCTCTCTCAGAAGGCGAAGTCGAAGGCGAGCAGGAAACTGAGGCTGCGGATCTTCGTCGCAGGATCCGCGGCATCGACGCCGGACCCGTCGCCGCTCAACGGCGCCATCCCGGTCGTGTTCGTCAGCGCGAACTCGCCGTGGATCGCCATGCCGTCGCGGCTGAACAGGAAGGGATAGGCGCGAAAGCCAAGCGCGAACGCGTCGGCGTTGCCGAACGATTTGGGGATCGCGGGGTCGGCCTGCTTCGACATGCGCAGCAGCTCGTAACGCCCCTGGACCATCAGCCGGGGCGTCGCGACGTAGTGCGCTTCGAGCAGGGCGGAGTTCCAGGCGGGCTTCTCCGTGCTGCCGCCCAGCGCCGCGTCGTCCTGCGCGTGAGCCACCAGCGGGAGGAGCTCCAGGTTGCCCAGCCAGACCTGCGCCGTCGCCCCGATCCGCAGGAACGACTTGTTGGCCGAGCCCGTCCCGGGAATCGGTTCGCCGCCGATCGTCTCGATGGCCGTCGGGCGGTGGCCCAGATAGCCGAACAGCCCGACGCGCGTCGGGCCCAGCCCGGTTCCCATCGCCCACGCCTGGCTCAGCGAGACCATCGCATCCATGGACTTGCCGCCCGGCAAGCCCGCTTCGCCGTCGTCGGTCGTGAGCAGCGACACGCTGTAGCGCGTGTAGCTGTTGATCGAGTGGCCCGAGAACTCCGCGCCGATCTGATTGTCCCCGAGACCGAAGGCGTAGCTGTCCACGCTGCCGACGGGCTCGTAGTGGTAGGCGTAGAGGAACCCGCCGTTGTTCGACAGCCAGGTGAACCGCTTCTCGGAGAGCAGGTTGTCCAGCTCGAACTTGCCGACCTTCAGGTTCGCCCACGGCGAGTTGCCCAGGTTGTCGAACCGCACGAACGCGGCCTCGACCCCGGTGGTGCCGTCGGCGTCCAGCGTGGGCACGAGCCCGAACGTGATGTTCTTGTACAGGGTCCCGAGGAAGAGGAAGTCGATGCCGGAGAGGTCGAACCCCGTCTGGCTGACCGTCTTCCCCGTGGGAGCCGCGTCGGTGACCTGGTTCGTCGTACTCTCGAGATGCCACTGCGGCGTGGTCCGGATCGCGACCGGCCAGTAACCGTTGCTCTGCCAGATCGGCGAGTCACGGTCGTTGCCCAGCTGATAGCCGTTGTCCTTGAACCGTTGCCCGAAGGCGCTCAGCTCGGGCCACACGGTGTGGCAGGCGGAGCAGGGCAGACCATACTTGCGCGCGAACGCGGGAATCGCCGCGCTGGCGTGCAGCGCCCCCGCGACCGAGCGCGTGTAGGCAGTGTAGGCGGCTGCCAGCTCGGCCGATCGCATCTCGGATCGCGCCCCGGTCGTCAGGGAGGCCGGGAACGCAGCTGCCGAACCGGCGACCACGCAGGACAGAATCGCTGCCGACACGACGCACTTCGTGAGCCGCTCGATCATACCGCCTCCTGGGTAGTGCGGTACGCGTGTGGAGGGATGCGATACTGCGGAAATCCAACAGGCAGGCGGGCGGTGCGGCGGCGTTGTGGCGCTGTGCTGCGGGCTACATGAAGTCCGTGATCCCCGTCCGCCCTTGTGACTTTTTTCATACAGAACTCACATACGCCCGTGTCCGGTTCTTGTCAAGCCGCGGTCGAGGAGCCTGATGGGGGTCAATTCGCCTTGAGCACGTCCTCCACGAAGCTCAGCGCTTTGGTCGCGACCCACTCGGTCGACACGGCGTCCACGCCGATCGTCCCCGTGCGGTCACCCGCCGGCGCGACCCGGCCTTTGGCGGGCGACAGCTTCACGTCGCGCTGCACCACGATGCCGCGACGCGGATCGTACTTGAACATCAGGGCCGACGCGAGCACGGACTCGGGACTCTTGGCCGCGGCGAGGCTCCGGGGAGTGAAGGACAGCGCCACACTGGGATAGGCGTCGTCGCGATCGGTATGGTCCCGGGTGGAGGCATCGTGCCCGGCCTGCTTGAGCTCCTCCATGAAGCGCTCCAGCACTGGCCGGACGACGGTGCGCAGGAGGTCCGCGCAGGCGCGCCGCTTGCGTTCGGCGGTGCTGTCCACGGCCCTGGGGGCCGGTTTCGCGGCGGCCTGGCGTTCGGCGTAGGCCGAGAGCAGGGCGTGGAGCTTCGCGATGCGCTCGTCGGTCATGAGGGGGAAGTATAAGAGGTCAGGCCGGAGAGACGAGGGGCAGATAGCGATCGCGCAGCACGCGCAGGTGATGCATTTCGTGGCCCACGATGTGAAAGGCGAGGCCGCGGACCGTGACATCGTGTCCTTCCAGGGTCCCGCGGCGAGCCCATGCCTCGGGCCCCAGCCCGGCGAACAGCGTAATCGACGCCGCCCGCACGCTGCGGTACTCCTCCAGCAGAGCGGCGAGGGCACGGGCCTCGCTCCCGGCTGCGTCGGCGTAGCGTATCTGATCGAACCCTGCCAGCACACGATCGTCCGTCCGGGCCAGCCGGAGGGCCCGGTAGGCGTAGATCCGTTCGTCGTCGCTGAGATGGCCCAGGATGTCCTTGATCGTCCATTTTCCCGGCGCGTAACGCACCCCGGCGACCCGCGTATCCGTGAGCGGGGCGATCAGCGCCACCACCTGCTCCCGTGAGGATCGCAGCGCCGCGACCGCGTCGTCCTCGGGGATGGCGGCGATATCGGAGTGGGCGTAGGCGGCGTACTCCCCGGGCTGGGGGCGGCCGGACCGGCTGCGCGCCTCGGGCTCGAGGGCGCGGAATTCCCTGTCTGTCATTAGAATCAGGATGCGCGCGGGAAGGCGCGGAATCAATCCACCCCGAAATGGAGAGCCTCATGAAGCTCGATGCACGCACCCTCGCTCTGGTGCTGATCGGTACTCCCGGACTGCTTGCCGCCCAGGGTGCGGCGAGCCCGGTAGCGGATGCGTTTCGCACCTACGAGACCCGCTCGGCCCGGAAGCTCGTCGCCGC
>DATGDT010000184.1:0-5956 GCA_035310725.1 Gemmatimonadales bacterium | reverse complement strand
GTGACCGGGTCCACCTGGAGCGGCACGGTCGCCGTGGGAGATGCCGTCCGGCTCCTGCCGCTGGATCGCGAGGTACGCGTTCGCTCCATCGAAGTCCACGGGAAGGCCGCTGACCGGGCGGTCCCGGGACGTCGCACGGCGCTGGCGCTGGTGGGCGTGGATCGACACGAGCTGGAGCGCGGGGACGTGGTGGTGACGGGCGAGGGGTGGCGCGGCACCGACCGGCTCGATGCGGATGTCGAGCTGCTCGCCGGCGCGCCGCGGCCGGTGCTCTCGCGCACGCGGCTGCGGGTGCATCTCGGTACGGCGGAGGTGCTGGCGCGGGCGTCGCAGACCGGTCCCATCGCCCCGGGAGAGCGGGGCCGGGTGCGGCTGGTGCTCGAGTCTCCGCTGGTCGCCCGAGGTGGCGATCGCTTCGTGTTACGCAGCTTCTCGCCGGTGACCACGATCGGCGGCGGGGTCGTGCTGGACCCGCATCCCCCTGCCGAACCCCGGCTGCCCGAGCGCCGGCTCACTCAATCGCAGACCGCCGCCGAGCGCCTCGCGGCGTGGGTAGAGGAGGCGGGGCTGGGTGGGGTGCGTCCGGATGACCTGCCGGTGCGGCTCGGCGTCCCGCCAAAAGATGTGAGCGGCGTCATCGCCGCGGCGGGCAAGGGTGTGCTAAGCTGCGGTGAGTGGCTGACTTCACGGTCGGCGGCCGCGGCTGAGGCGGAACGGCTGGGAACGGTGGTGGGGGCGCATCACGACCAGCACCCCCTCGATCCGGGCATGTCGCTCCAGGCGCTGCGGGCCACGCCGGGCCTCCGGAAGGTGCCCGAGCCGATCGCCGACACGGTGATCGATCTCGGCGTCCGCAAGCGGCTGCTGGAGGTATCGGGAGGAGTGGTGCGACGCCCGGGCTGGAGCCCGTCGCTGGATCGCGGCGCCAGCGACGCCCGGAGCGCGATCGCGGACCGCATCGCCGCAGCGCAGTGGCAGATCCCGACGGTGGGGGAGTTGGAGCGGGAGTTCGCGGGAGCGCCGGTGCGGGCGCTGCTCGCGCACCTTGCCCGGGAGGGGGGTGTAGAACAGGTCGACCAGGAGCGGTTTGCCGCCCCCGCGGCACTGGCCGGATTTCGGAGCAGGCTGGAAGTGGTGTTGGGGGAACTCGGCGAGGCGACACCCGCCGAGCTGCGTACCCACCTCGGCCTGACCCGCAAGTATCTGATTCCGTTGCTCGAATGGGCCGACCGGCATGGAGTTACCGAGCGTCGGGGTGACGCCCGGGTGCTGGCTCGCTTGACAGGTCGGAGCAAGGGGACCTAGGTTGGAATCGCAGGCTGCAGCAGGGTTCCCCGTAACTCAAGGAGATGGGTAATCGCTCTTTTACGTTCGAATGAGGAGTGGTGATGAGGCGGCACGCCTGGGCGTTGGTGGGGCTCGGGCTGTTGGCGGTAGGTCCGGCGTCTCGAGACATCTCGGGACAGCAGGGTACTCAATCCGCCACGGTGCAGTTGAAGCAGAATTACCCGAACCCCTTTAACCCGGCGACCACGATTCCGTTTTCGCTCGGAGCGGAACTGTTTTCGAGTGGTCACCGGCCGAAAGTTTCGCTGAAGGTCTACAACGTGTTGGCGCAGCTGGTCGCCGTGCCGATTCTCCAGGGCACGGGCGAGAAGCTGGACAACGTGGAGTTGTCGTGCGCCACGCCGGTTGGGGACGCCTGCGAATACAGCGCGTACTGGGACGGCAACGTCCTGAATACGGGCCAGCAGGCGGCCTCGGGCATCTACATCTACCAGCTGGTGGTGGATGGACGGCGATTCACGAAGAAGATGATCGTCATGAAGTAACAAAAGACGTCGAGGAAAACCGTCGAGCGACGACGTCGAGCACATACGTCAAGCGGAATCGTGAAGAGCGGTTCCGCTTGACGTTTTTGCTGGACGTTTTTGCCGGACGCCTTTGCTCGACGTCTCTTCTTGACGCATTTTTCGTCATTCGCCTGTCACTTTGGCGCGTTTATCCGGCATACGGGTTGCTAGGGGTCCCCTCGCCATGATCAGACCTGAACGACTCACCATCAAGGCCGCCGAAGCGCTCCAGCAGGCGGCATCCCACGCGCGCTCCCGCGGCAATCCCGTGGTGAACGACGCGCATCTGTTCCTCTCCCTGTTGCAGCAGGACGAAGGAATCGTCACGCCGCTGCTGCAGAAGGCGGGGCTCAACGTCGCGCAGCTGCGCGCCGAGACCGAGCGGGAGATCGAGCGGTTTCCAAGTCAGTCCGGTGGAGCGGTCGAGCCGACCCTGTCCCGCGAGCTGTCCGCGGTGCTCGATCGTGCCGACAAACTGGCCAAGGACCTGGGCGACGCGTACGTCTCGACCGAGCATCTGCTGCTCGCTCTGGCCGAGGAGAAAGGCGCCACCGCACGCCAGCTCCTCACGGCGGCGGGGGTGAGCCACGAGGATCTCCTCTCGGCGCTCGAGGGGGTCCGGGGGGCCCATCGTGTCACCGATCAGCAGCCGGAAGAGAAGTACCAGGCGCTGGAGCGTTTCACGCGGGACCTCACCGAGGCGGCCCGTGCCGGCAAGCTCGACCCCGTCGTGGGCCGGGACGAGGAGATCCGGCGCGTGATGCAGGTGCTCTCGCGCCGCACCAAGAACAACCCCGTGCTGATCGGGGAACCGGGGGTGGGCAAGACGGCCATCGTCGAGGGACTGGCCCAGCGCATCGTGAACGGGGACGTCCCGGAGTCGCTGCGCAACAAGCATCTCGTCTCGCTCGACCTGGGTGCGTTGATCGCGGGCACCAAGTACCGCGGCGAATTCGAGGAGCGCCTCAAGTCGGTGATCAAGGAGATCACGACGGCCGAGGGGCGCTATGTCGTGTTCATCGACGAGCTGCACACTCTGGTCGGCGCGGGGGCGGCCGAGGGGGCGGTGGACGCCTCCAATCTGCTGAAGCCGGCGCTGGCGCGCGGCGAGCTGCACGTCGTCGGCGCCACGACGCTCGACGAGTACCGCAAGCACATCGAGAAGGACGCGGCGCTGGAGCGCCGCTTCCAGCCGGTGTTCGTGGGTGAGCCGTCGGTGGAAGACACGATCGCCATTCTCCGCGGGCTGAAGGAGAAGTACGAGGTGCACCACGGCGTGCGCATCACCGACAACGCGCTCGTGTCCGCGGCGACCCTGTCGCACCGCTACATCGGGGACCGCTTCCTGCCCGACAAGGCGATCGACCTCGTGGACGAGGCGGCGAGCCGCCTGCGTATCGAGATCGACTCGCTGCCCCAGGAAATCGACGAGGTCGAGCGCAAGATCGTCCAGCTCGAGATCGAGAAGACAGCGCTGGCGAAGGAGAAGGACAAGGCCTCGCGCGAGCGGCGTGACAAGGTGGAGGAGGAGCTGGCGGCCCTGCGCGAGCGGTCCAACGCCATGAAGGCCCAGTGGCAGGCGGAGAAGGAAACGATCACCGGGCTGCAGGGGAAGAAAGCGCAGCTCGAGCAGCTGCGGATGGAGGCCGACCAGGCGACGCGGCGCGGCGAGCTTCAGAAGGCGGCCGAGATCAGCTACGGGCGGATTCCGGCGCTCGAGAAGGACATCGCCACCAGCGAGAAGCGGCTCGCCGAGGTCCAGAAGAAGGCCAAGTACCTGAAGGAAGAGGTGGACGCCGAGGACATCGCCGAGATCGTGGCGAAGTGGACCGGTATTCCCGTCTCCAAGATGCTGGAGTCCGAGCGCGAGCGCCTGACGCGGCTCGAAGAGGAGCTGGGGCGGAGGGTGGTGGGCCAGCACGAGGCGCTCGCCGCAGTGTCCAACGCGGTGCGCCGTGCCCGCGCAGGCCTCCAGGATCCCAACCGGCCGACCGGGTCGTTCATCTTCCTCGGTCCCACCGGCGTGGGCAAGACCGAGACCGCCCGCGCGCTGGCCGAGTTCCTGTTCGACGACGAGAAGGCCATGGTGCGCCTCGACATGTCCGAGTACATGGAGAAGCACGCCGTGGCGCGCATGATCGGCGCCCCGCCCGGGTACGTGGGCTACGAGGAGGGCGGCCAGCTGACCGAGGCCGTGCGGCGCAGGCCCTACGCCGTGGTGCTGTTCGACGAGATCGAGAAGGCGCACCCCGACGTGTTCAACGTGCTGCTCCAGATCCTGGATGACGGCCGGCTGACCGATTCACAGGGGCGCACGGTGGATTTCCGCAACACCGTGCTGATCATGACCTCGAACCTCGGCTCGACCTATATCCTGGAGCACGGCACGACGAACTGGGAGCAGGTGGAGACCAAGGTGCTCGAGCTGCTGCGGCAGGGCTTCAAGCCGGAGTTCCTGAACCGGGTGGACGACGTGATCATCTTCCGGCCGCTGGGGCAGGAGGAGATCGGCCGCATCGTGGAGCTGCAGATCGAGCGGGTGAAGAAGCTGGTCCAGGACCGCAAGCTCACCCTGGAGATCACGCCGGCGGCGAAGTCGCTGATCGCGACCGAGGGCTACGACCCCGTGTACGGCGCCCGGCCGCTCAAGCGCGCGATCCAGCGCCTGCTCCAGAACCCGCTCGCCATGGCGGTGCTGCAAGGCGAGTACAGCGAAGGGGACACCATCAAGGTGGACCGTGCGAAGGAGGGGACGGCGCTCAGGTTCGAGCGGGTGCCGGCGGGAGGCGCGAGAGAGACAGTTCGTGCCTGAGACGGGGACGGGGGACGGGGGACGAGGGACGAGGCCGCCCATCCCCCCCGGGGATCGCGAGGGGATGGCGGCGGCGCTGCGGGAAGCGCGGCGCGCCCACAACCTCGGGGAAGTCCCGGTCGGGGCGGTGGTGGTGCGGGATGGCAAGGTCATCGCCACGGGGCACAACGAGACCGAAGGACGGCACGATCCCACGGCGCACGCGGAACTGCTGGCGATTCAGCGCGCGCTCGGCGTGCTCGAGACCGATCGGCTCACCGATTGTACCCTGTACGTGACGCTCGAACCGTGCGCGCAATGCGCCGGGGCGATCGTGCTCGCCAAAGCGGGGCGGGTCGTGTTCGGCGCCTGGGACGACAAGGCGGGGATGGCGGGCAGTGTCGGTGATCTGCTGCGCCATCCCCGCCTGAATCATCGCCCCGAGGTGCTGGGCGGCGTCGAGCGGGAGTCGTGCGGAGCGCTGCTCGAGGAGTTCTTCAGGGCGAGGCGCTGATCAGCTCCGGCTTCACGGTGAGGATCAGGGTGCCGCGCGGATCCTCGCCGACATTCCCGAGCACGGCGGTCTTGCCGGCTGGCACTACCACCTGCGTGTCGAAATCCAGATCACGGCCACGAAGGCGAACCCGCAGATCCACGAACGCGCTGTCGCCCACGCCGGATACCCGTCCGATGCCCGAAATGAATGCATAGCCGCTCATGGACTGGTTGACTTCGCCGCCCTCCATAGCGCTGAAGATCCCTTCCTGGACGAGCCTGTAGCCCCGAAAACGAAACAGCTTTCGCAGCGTCGGTTCCACGTCGGCAATCGCCGGGTCGGTCGTCGTCGCGCCATCCGCCTGAATCAGGTGGAAAGTGAGCCGGACCAAGGGCCGCGGCACGTCGTATTGAGCGAGCACGCGCGCGATTTTGTCGAGATTGTCGCGCGTCTCCCGTACGGTGATCGTCGAGGTGGATGTGCTCATCGCCCCTTTGGCATTGGGCCGGTCAGCGAAGACATACGGTGAGACGATGTCCTGCGCCTGACTCGCCCGGAGGTACTTCAGCTGGAACGTGCGGGTGTCGAGGATTGGCGTGCCGCCGCACGCGGCCACCAGGGCGGCAACGAGGCACAACAGCAACGGGGCATGCCGACGCATGGCGAACGCTCCTCTCAGAAGAACCAGACAACGATGACACTGGACGTATCGGGTGGCTGCAGAACCAGGACATTCCTGCCCGGCGGGGCCGTGACGGAGAATCGCGCCGGCACGGCAGTGGCGTTTCTGGTATCTGGTGGCATTGGGAAGTCCGG
>DATGDT010000183.1:0-1646 GCA_035310725.1 Gemmatimonadales bacterium | reverse complement strand
GCGGGTCAGCTGCAATCGTGTTGCGCGTGACGTGGACCGCTGATCACGAGCAACTCGAACGCGTCCGAAGCCGCGGTGAGAGCCGCCCTGCACCCACCACAGTTTCCGGAAACCATCGACCTGCCTATGCTAGTGCGGGAGCTCGAGAGGTGGCGTCCCTGTGCCGCTGTAAATTCGACGGCGCAGGTTCGTATCAATAGTTACATTGTATCTTAGGCGGCAACCACCTCCTCACGGCTGGGGAGAGAGTGACTGTCACTGACGCGGCGCAGTGCTTGGCGTTCGAGGTCGGTGAACACGACCCGGGTGGATTGGGTGATGATCAGGTCCAGCACCGCCCAGCACAGCGACAGGCAGCTGCTCTCGCCTGGGAACCGGCCGATCACCTTGGTGCGCCGGCGAACCTCTCCGAGCGAGCGCTCGAGCAGGTTCGTGCTCCTCCACTTGCGCCGGTGTCGCAGCGGGTAGCGCAGGTGGACCAGGAGCGCGTCGAGGTCTTCCGCTAGGCACGCGGCCGCGGCCGTGTACCCGGTCTGGTCGAGCTCGCCGATCAGCACTCGCATCCCCCGCTCACCCTCGGCGATCGACTGGGCCTCGTCGAGCACCTGCCAGTAGGCGGCGCGGACCCGCTCGCGTTCGCGCTCGGGGAGCTGCGCCAATACGTTGCGGAGTCGATGCACAGTGCAGCGTTGACGGTCAGCCTCAGACCAGCACTGCTCGATCGCGCCGATCAGTCCGGGCGCTCCGTCGGCGACGACCAGCTGCGGGCACGGCAGCCCACGGCGTGTGAGGTCGCGGCCGAGCGCCAGCCAGTCCTCTTCTGCCTCGCGCATCCCGAGCATCACCGACAGCAGCACCCGCTCGCCGGTCTCAGCGATGCCCCAGGCGCACAGCACGCCCTCCTTCGCGCCCGACGGCCGGACCGGCAGGTAGATCGCGTCTAGGAACAACGCCACCAGCCGGGTCCCGGACAGGTCGCGGGCCATGAACGCGGCGAACCGGTCGCGCAGCTCCTTGCAGATCCGCGATGCGGTCGACTTCGACACGTGCCCGAGCCCGGCCTCCTCGCACAACGACTCCGCGTCTCGCATCGACAGCCCCCGGACGAACGCGCCGATCACCATCGCCTTCAACGGCTCGGTGCGCAGGAACCGCTTCCCGCGCGGGAACAGCTTCGACACGAACGGCTCCGCTGCTTCGCGGACCTGCGGGATCTCGACATCCACCGGCCCCTCCGCGGCCTGCACGCTGCGCGGGCGAAACCCATTGCGCTTCCCCGGCGCAGCCTCAGGCTTGCGCTCATACCGAGCGCGGCCCAGCCAGCTATCGAACTCGTCCTCGACCGCGCGCTGGATGATCAGCTTCGCGCCAAGCGACGCCAGCTCCGACAACGCGCCCTGCGGATCCTCAGCACCCAGCCCACCGGCCAGCAGCCCGTCGATCCTCTGCTCAATCTCCGCCGACGGCGGTACGTTACGTCTCACGGCGTAGGCCTCCTTCAATCGTCTTGCTGGACTTGAGGGAACCTACGCCGTCGCCTTGACGACTACGGATTTACAGCAGTTGAGGGACGCCACCCCGGGGTCGGTCGCACATCCGCGGAGAGGGCGAGGTCCGCGCCGAGCTCGTTAGTCGCGGTATTTGGA
>DATGDT010000182.1:0-3627 GCA_035310725.1 Gemmatimonadales bacterium | reverse complement strand
CCGCTGGAGGATCTCCTCTGGGAGGCGCTGAAGGACCCGCAGTGCGGCTTCTCCATGGCCGAGACCGCCGAGAACCTGGCCGACAAGTACAAGCTCGGCCGCACCGAGGTGGACCAGGTCGCGGTCGACTCGCAGCAGCGCGCCAGGAAGGCCTGGGACGACTGTGTCTTCACCGACGAGGTCATCCCGGTCCCGATAAAGAAGAAGGGGCAGACCGTCGAGTTCCGCGCCGACGAGCACATGCGGCCGGAGACGACGCTCGAAGGTCTCGCGGCGCTGAAGCCCTACTTCAAGAAGGACGGCGTGGTCACCGCGGGCAACGCCTCCGGCATCTGCGACGGCGCCGCCGCGACCGTGATCGCGAGCGAAGCGTACGCCAAGGCCCACGGCCTGAAGCCGCTGGGACGCCTGGTCGCCTGGGCGGTGGTGGGGGTCGAGCCCAAGTACATGGGGATCGGACCCGCCCCGTCCGCGCGCAAGGTGCTCCAGAAGGCCGGCATGACGCTCGCCCAGATGGACCTGGTGGAGATCAACGAAGCGTTCGCCCCGCAGTACCTCGCGGTGGAGAAGGAGCTGGGGCTCGACCGCGCGAAGACCAACGTGCACGGCGGCGCCATCGCCATCGGGCATCCTCTCGCCGCAAGCGGGACGCGCATCACGCTGCACCTGCTGCACGCATTGCGTCGCGCGGGCAAGCGGTTCGGCTTGGGCTCGGCCTGCATCGGCGGCGGGCAGGGACTGGCGGTGATCGTGGAAGCTTTCCCAGCCTGAGAGGACCGCATGGGCGACTTCTTCCTTGGTGTCATGGCCGGGCTCGGCCTCTATCTGTTCTCGGGACTGCGCGTGCTGCGGGAATACGAGCGCGCCGTCTACTTCTTTTTGGGCCGCTCCTGGGGCGCCAAGGGACCGGGCCTGATCTATCTGCCCCCGCTGTTCGCCCGCATGCAGAAGGTCAGCCTGCGCGTGATGGCGCTCGACATTCCGCCGCAGGACGTGATCACCCGCGACAACATCTCGATCAAGGTCAACGCGGTCCTGTATATGCTGGTGCGGGACCCGGTCAAGGCGGTGATCGGCGTCGAGAATTACCTCTACGCTACGAGCCAGCTCGCCCAGACCACCCTGCGTTCCGTGCTGGGGGAGACGGAGCTCGACGAGCTGCTGGCGAACCGCGAGAAGATCAACGCGATCCTCAAGAAGATCATCGACCAGCGCGCCGAAGACTGGGGCATCGAGGTGTCGGCGGTGGAGGTGAAGGACGTGGACCTGCCGCCCGAGATGAAGCGGGCCATGGCCCGCCAGGCGGAAGCCGAGCGGGAGCGGCGTGCCAAGGTCATCAACGCCGAGGGCGAGCTCCAGGCGTCGGAGAAGCTGGCGCAGGCCGCGGCGGTGATCGGCCGGGAGCCGGCGGCGATCCAGCTCCGCTACCTGCAGACGGTGACGGAGATCGCCTCCGAGAACAATTCGACCACGATCTTCCCCGTCCCGATCGATCTCTTCAAGGGCATTCTCGACGCGGTGTCGCGCCGGCGCCCGGACGAGGCGGCGACGGCCGCCGCGCTTCCGGCCCGCACGACGGGCGAGTCCCTCTCGCTGCCCTCCGTCCCCGGCAAGGACAAGGTCAAGGCGTAGGCATGGCGGGCGAGCTGATCAGCCGGGAGGCCCTCGATCGCATCATCCGCCGCGCCGCCGAGCTCCAGACCGGCGAGCGCGATATCGGCGAGGGGCTGACCGAGGCCGAGGTCGAAGCCCTCGGCAACGACGTCGGCATTCCGGCGCGCTATCTGAAGCAGGCGTTGCTCGAAGAGCGGACTCGCCTTCCCGAGGTGGGCGGTGAGCGAGGATTGGCCTGGTCGTTGGTGGGGCCGGGGCGCCTCAACGCGCACCGCGTGGTGCCGGGGGATCGCGTCGGCGTCGAGCGGGCGCTCTCGGCCTGGATGGAAGACGAAGAGCTGTTGCGGGTGAAGCGCCGCTACACCGAGCGCACCACCTGGGAGCCGCAGGTCGGGTTCATGGCGTCGATGCAGCGGGGCCTGCGGGGCGGCGGCCGTCGCTACGCGCTCGCGCAGGCCGAGGAAGTCGCCGGCCAGGTCACCCAGCTCGAGCCGGGCTTCTGTCACGTGCTGCTGAGCGCCGACGTCCGCAACCTGCGCCGCGCCCGGATCGGCGGAGCCCTGACGCTCGCGGGGCTTGGGGCGGCCGGTTCGGTGGTGGCGGGGACGATCGGGGTGCTGGCGCCGTTCCTGGCCCTGCCGGCGGTCGGGTTCACCGGGCTCGCACTGCTGGCACTCGTCGCCGGGCGCCGCACGCAGCTGGGGCGGATCCAGGTGGCGCTGGAGCAGGTGCTCGACCGGCTGGAGCGGGGCGAGATTCGCTCCGAGCACGTCCTCCCCGGCCCCCGGGCCAGCGCATTCGTGCGGATCGCGGAAGAGATCCGCAAACAATTCCAGATCTAACGAGAGATCCATGAGCGACATCACGCGCGTCGGGGTACTGGGGTGCGGACTGATGGGCAGCGGCATCGCGCAGGTCGCCGCCACCGCGGGGTACGAGACGATCGTGCGCGACGTAGCGCAACCGATCCTCGACAAGGCGAAGGCGGGCATCGAGAAGTCTCTCGCCAAGTTTGTGGAGAAGGGTAAGCTCCAGGCGCCGGACCGGGACGCCGCGCTCCGGCGCCTGTCGTTCACGACGGTGACCGCCGACCTGAAGGCGTGCGACGTCGTGGTGGAGGCCGTCACCGAGGACCTCGAGGTCAAGAACGCGCTGTGGAGAGAGCTGGACGCCCTGTGCCCCGCCGGGACGATCTTCGCCTCCAACACCTCGAGCCTCACGATCGCCGCGATGGCGGCGGCCACCAAACGCGCCGACCGGTTCGTGGGCCTGCACTTCTTCAACCCGGTGCCGCTGATGCAGCTGGTGGAGGTGGTCCGCACGGTCACGACGTCGGAGGACGCGTTCAAGCGGGCCTTCGCCTTCGCCCGCTCGCTCGGCAAGGAGCCGGTCGCGGCGAAGGACAACTCCGGATTCATCGTGAACCTGCTGCTCGTGCCCTACCTGCTCGACGCGATCCGGGCGCTGGAACACGGCGTGGGGAGCGTGACCGACATCGACAAGGCCATGCAGCTCGGGTGCGGGTACCCCATGGGACCGCTCACGCTGCTCGACTTCGTGGGGCTCGACACGACCTACAAGATCGCGGAAATCATGTTCGCGGAGTACAAGGAGCAACGGTATGCGCCGCCGCCGCTGCTCAAACGCATGGTGCTCGCCGGCATGTACGGTAAGAAGAGCGGCAAGGGGTTCTACGACTATTCGGCCAATCCCCCGGTAGTCTCGAGCCTGGGACTCTAACCCGACCCAGAGGAGTACAGACCCGCATGTTCGGCTACGACCTGCCGCGCCTGCACGCGGCGGTGAACGACCTTCCCGCGGCGTTGCTGCTGGCCGCGGTCCTGTTCGATCTGATGGGATGGATTCTGAAGCGGGACTCGCTCGTGTGGGCCGGAATCTGGACGCTCTGGGCCGGCGTCGTCGGAGGCTGGGCGGCCGTGATCCTGGGGGAGCTCGCCGAGGAGAAGATCGACCACGGCGAGGCGATCCACGAGATCATGACCACCCACGAGA
>DATGDT010000181.1:0-4253 GCA_035310725.1 Gemmatimonadales bacterium | reverse complement strand
CGTCCTCACCATCGTCACGATCGCCGTAGGCATCGGGTTCTACCTGTTGCCAGGTGACTATCTGCAGATCCCCGAGCTGCAACCGGCGGCCCGGGTGGTGCGGCAGTCCGACTTCCCCGTTGGCGGGAGCCGGGTCGTGAGCTGGGGGCCGAGGATCGTGCTCGTGGTGCGCACCGGCGAGCGGGAGTACTCCGCTCTCCAGGGGACGTCTCCGATCGACGGCTGCATGCTCGACTGGGACGCCGCGTCGCTCCGCGTCGTCTCGCCGTGCACCTATGTGGTGTACGACCTGCACGGCAACGTGGTGCGGGGTCTCACCACGGTGCCCCTGCAGCGGTTCGCCGTGTTCGTGCGACAGGGCGCCGTGTACGTGACGGAGCTATAGATGGCGGGCCGATTCGGGCGGGCGACGGCACAATGGGCCGCGCAGTTCTGGGCCGACCTGAAAGCGAGCACCGATGCCGGACTGCTCGGCATCCTGCGGTTTCTGGGCCTGCTCTACGGGCCGATTGACGCCCGGCTGCCGATCGATCAGGCCTTCCGCAAGGCCCTGGGCTACCGGCTGGCACCGCACGTCGGATGGCGGCACGCCCTGGGCGGGATCACCTATCTGCTCTTCATCATTCTCGTCGTGACCGGCGTCCTGCTGTCGGTCCATTACCGGCCGTCGGCGCAGGAAGCCTACCCGAGCATCCAGCACATCGTGTCGAACGTCACGCTTGGCTGGTTGATTCGCGACCTGCACGTATGGTCGGCGAGTCTGCTCGTGCTGGCGGTCCTCGCCCACATGGCGCGGGTGTTCTTCGACGGCGCGTACAAACCTCCCCGGGAGACCAACTGGCTCGTCGGCGTGTTGCTCCTGTTTCTCGTCGTGGCCTTCGGCGCCTCCGGGTATCTGCTCCCCTGGGACCAATGGGCCTACTGGACGGTGACCGAAGCGTTGAATGCGCTGTCGGCGGTGCCCCTCGTCGGCGGTGCGGCCGTCGCCGTGCTGCGGGGTGACCCGATCGTCTCGGGGGCGACCCTGAGCCGCTTCTTCGCGATGCACGTGATCGTGCTGCCCTGGATCACCCTCGCCCTCGTGGCGTTCCACTTCACGATGGTGCGGCGTCACGGCGTCGCCCCGCCCAAGAACGCCACGGCCGTGCCGGGCACCGGCCGCGTGTTCTTCCCCAGTCATCTGCTGCGATCGTTCATGGTCGCCGTGCTGACGTGCGCGATCGTCGTCTCGGCCGCGGCCCTCTGGCCGCGCCCGATCGCCGATCCCGCAAACCCGGCCAAGCTGCCGGAGGCCGTGCGCTCCACCTGGGTGGTCGTGGACGTCTCGCGGGCCCTCACGCATTACCTGGGTGCCTGGGGGTTCGTCGGCTTCACCCTCGTGGGGCTCGGGTTGGCGTTCGTGCCCCTGTTCGACCGCGGTCCGGAGCGTGATCTCAAGCGGCGGCCCGCCGTCGCCACGCTGGGATTGGTCTTCTTCGTGGGGTTCGTGGCGGCCTGGATCGCCGGCCGACAGCTGCGCTCCGCGCCACCTCCGGAGACGCTGCGGGCGACCACGGGGGAGTCGATGCCGCCGCCGGCGGCGGGAGCTCCACTGCAGCAGCTCGGGCCGAGCCCCGCGCAGCCCGCGCCGACGGAGGATACCGCCGCTGCGGGCCGGAGGCCGCGATGAGCCGCATCCTCTCGTTCGCCGCGATCGCGCTCGCCGCCCTGGCGCTCCCATCCCGGGTGCTGCCCGCCACGCCGCTGGCGGTGGTGCAGGCGGCATCGCAGCTGGACACGACGTATGGGTGCGTTGCCTGTCATGCGGACAAGCGGGCGGCCTTCGTGCAGGGCGTACACGCGGAGCGCGGCATCCGCTGCCACGATTGTCACGGCGGCGACCCGAACGCCTTCGCCCTGCCCGCGGCGCACCGCGGCCGCTTCATCGGGGCACCGGACAAGGTGGCGACCGTCGCCCTGTGCGGCTCGTGCCATTCCGATCCCAACCGCATGCGACAATACGGCCTGCCCAGCGGTCAGGTCGCCGAGTTTCGCACCAGCCGGCACGGCCGGCTGCTGTTGGGCGGTCACGATCTCGATGCTCCGACCTGCACCGATTGCCACGACGCGCACACCATCCTGCGGCCGGACGACGCCCGCAGCACCGTCTATCCCACCAACATCCCGACGACGTGCGCCCGGTGCCATGAGAACAAGAGCCTGATGGCGAAGTACCATCTGGCGACGGACCAGGTCGAGCAATATCGCCTGAGCGCCCATGGCGTCGCGCTGTTCCGGAATCAGAACTTCGCGTCGCCGACATGCGTGGGGTGTCACGGGTCTCACGCCGCGCTGCCGCCGACGGTCACCGAGATCGCGAACGTGTGCGAGCGGTGTCACATCCTGGTCGGCCAGGCGTTCGACCGCGGGCCGCACGGGCGTGCCGCGCACGCCGGGAAGATCGCGGGCTGCCTCGGATGTCACAGCAATCACGGGACGGAGCGGGTGCCGGCCGATCGCATCGCGGCGGCGTGCGCGAAGTGTCATGCCGCCGGCACGAGCGCCTACATCCTCGGCACCCAGATCCAACAGCGCGCCGTGCAGGCGACCGAGGAGCTGCGGGCGGCGCAGGTCGCCATCGCACAGTTGTCGCTCGCCGGACGGCAGACGGGCGACGCCCGGTTCCGGTATCAAACGGCGGTGACGGCGTACGAGCAGATTGCCCAGGCGCAGCACAGCCTCGACGCCGATCACCTGGACGATCTCGCGCGGCAGGTACGCTCGATCTCCCGGGATCTGCGTGGCATGGCGGGCGTGGCCGAAGAACAGCGTTGGGAGCACAAGCTCCTGCTGGTGCCCGTGTGGTTTCTCGCGCTGGCCGCGCTGGTGCTGGCCTGGTTCGCGCTGCGGCACCTTGAAGGGGCAGGCGGGCGGTCGTGACGGCTCCCCCCTCCCCCGGCCGGCTGCACCGGTTCTCCCGGCTGCTGCGCAAGCTCATCCCGGTCGCCATTCTGGCCGTCATCCTGCTGGTCGTGACGAGTGTGGGCTTCATCGAGTACAGCGCGCGACCCGGGTTCTGCAAATCCTGCCACATCATGCAGCCCTACTACGACTCCTGGGCGACTTCCTCCCACCGCGATGTGGCCTGCATCAAGTGTCACTACGCGCCGGGGATCAGGGCGGAGGCGATGGGGAAGCTCCAGGCGGCCAACCAGGTCGTCAAATACATCACCGGCACCTACGGCGTGAAGCCGTGGGCGGAGATCGAGGACGCGGCGTGTCTGCGGTCGGGGTGCCATTCGGAGCGGAAGGTCGAGGGCCTGGTCGAGTACAAGGGGGTGCGGTTCGACCACGCGTCACACCTGGGGGAGCTGCGTCGCGGCAAGCAGCTGCGCTGTACGAGCTGCCACTCCCAGATCGTGCAGGGGCAGCACGTCGCCGTGACCGACGCCACGTGTTTTCTCTGCCACTTCAAGGATCGCCCGCCGGGCGCGCCGATCGCCGGGTGCACGGGGTGTCACCCATCCCCGCCCCGCATCGAGTCCCCGGCCGGGTACGTGGTCGACCACGCCCAGTACGTCAATGACCGCATCTCCTGCATCTCGTGTCACAGCGAGGTGACGGCGGGCTCCGGCGTGGCCGAGCGCTCGCGCTGCTTCAACTGCCACAACGAGCCGGCCCGGCTCAACCAGTTCGACAACACGACGCTCGTCCATCAGGTGCATATCGCCGAGCACAAGGTGGAGTGCACCCAGTGCCACACCCCGATCGAACACCGGGTCGTCGCCCTGACCTCGACGTTCGAGCTGGACTGCCGTAGCTGTCACGCACAGGTCCATGACGCGCAACGGCGTCTCTATGCCGGGATGGGGGGGCACGGCACCCCGGAATCGCCGAGCAGCATGTTCAAGGCCCGCGTCTCGTGCCTCGGCTGCCACGCGCAGCCCAAGACCGTGCGGGGGCACGAGCGCGTGCAGCTCGCCGGCGAGGCCTCCTGTCTCTCGTGCCACGGCGTTCGCTACGCGAACATGCTGCCTGCGTGGCAGCGGGAAATGGAGCAGAAGGTCAGCCGCGTCGCCCCGGTCGTCGCAGCCGCCCGCACCGCGCTCGGGGCGGTCCCGCTCGGACGGCGAGCCGTCGCCGACAGCCTGCTGCGCCAGGCGCAGGACAACGTCGACCTGGTGCGGGTCGGCAAAGCCGCGCACAACGTGCTGTTCGCCGACAATCTGCTGCGGGCGTCCCTGGGGCTCGTGCGGGAGGCGGTGGCGGCCGGG
>DATGDT010000180.1:0-3697 GCA_035310725.1 Gemmatimonadales bacterium | reverse complement strand
CGTTGTCGAACAGCACGCGCCATTCCTCGCCGACGGAGGCGGGATCGCGCAGGTACTGCTCGTACATCACCTGCACGAAGGCGGCGTTGTTGGTGCCGAAGACGAACTCGCTCACCCCTGCAATCTAAGAGGGCCTGCAAGCGCTCGGCATTGCCCGGTCAGGGCTTGACGACGGCCTGCTGCAACTCCGCGAGCAGCCGGGCGAGCTCCACGCCGTGGGCCTGGGACACGAACTCCAGGGTCTTGCCGCCGCCGCAGCACAGGTCGATGCCGTGGGTGGCGAAGGTCGCGGCCGTGTCCGGGTAGCGTTCGTGGACGGCTCCGACGGTGGCGGCCGGAGTGATGCCGGTGCGGACGAAACGGACCTGAAAGTCCCCCGCGGGCAGCGCCGCCGTGACGTGGCCGAACCCCTGACGGGAGAGCACCGCGTAGAGCGGCACCGGCTCGAACGGCGCGGTCAACTCCAGCGCTCCTGCGTCAGGAACGCCGGCCGCAGCTTCCATGATCATCGTGAAGGGCTCCGCGCCGTTCGCGAGTACCGGCCGCACGTCGAGCGAGACGACGGCGTCGTTGGCGACAGTGGACATTCTCAGGTCTCCTTGGATCAGCGGATCATCGCCGGGCTCCAGGGCGGATCCCAGACGATCGCGACGCGGACGGAACGGACCCAGGGCAGCTCCCCCACCACGCTCTCGACGCCCCGCGTGATGGCGTCGCCGAGCGGACAACCCGGGGTGGTGAGGGTCATGGTCACGGTTACTTCCCCGTCGTCGACCACGATGTCATGAACCAGGCCGAGCTTGACGATGCTCTGTCCCAGCTCCGGGTCGATGACGCGCTTCAACTGCTGGTAGACGGCGTCCTGGAGCGCCTCCACCTCGGGCGTCGTCGTCATCGGCGCAGCGCGAGCCGCGCGTGCTGGCCGACGAGCAGCGCTGTCGCTGCGGCGAATCCCGCGGCGCCGATCCGGACGAGCACACCGACGCCCGCCGCGATGCCGGCCAGCAACAGGAGGAGGCTCCCCGCGAACAGCACGAGCATCGTCCAACCCACGGCCGGCACGGTCAGATCGGCGATACGTGGCACCCCGGGCTCTCCGACCCGCGCCGCGAAGCGATGCAGCCAGGTGAGAAACGGGACGATCTTCTGGTAGATCCCGGCGACGAGGAGCGACAGCCACCCGATGATCCCCGCCGCGGCATAGGTGACGATGAGGCGGGGATGAAAACCCGGGAGGAGGAACACGAGCAGCCCCAGCCCCGTGGCGAGGGCCAGAAAGATGAAGGCCGCGACTACATGCGCGAGCCCCGGATCGAGCGCGCGCCGCGCCCGATGGACGAAGTAGCCGGTGACGAGCGCCAGATAGAGCGCAATCCCCGCAGCCATGGCCAGCGCACCGGACACGGCGACCGCGCGGCTCGAGAGCAGCTCGCCGGTCGCGAACACGACGAGGCCCGCACCAACCACCGGACCGATCCAGCGCAAGGGCCACTCGGCATGTCCGTGCGAGAGGAGAAACATCGGCAGCAGCCGGCTGCCCACGCCCACCGCCGTCAGCGTCGCGAACCCGACCACGGCCAGGTGGGCATGCGCCGCGAGCAGCCCGAGCCGGTCGATCCGCCACCAGCCCAGCTCGGCGCCGATGCGCGCTGCCACCACGGCCATCGCGAATCCCAGCGCCATGTGGGCGGCGGAGATGTAGAGCCCGATCGTGCGGCCGCGCGGCGCCCGGCGGCGCTGCGGCAGCACGTTCCAGGCGAGACCGCCGACCGCCAGGAACAGCACCACCCAGCCGGCGGCGATCAGTAGAGGGCGCCACGACCAGGTGCCGGCGACGAGCAGGGCCACGCCCGCCTGCAACACCCAGAAGGTGGCGTGGCCGACGCGGACGCTGCGCGCCGGCGCGCCCAGCACGACCGGGAACAGCTGGTACAGCGCGCCGAAGATCGACGTGGTGATCCAGCCCAGCGTGAAGCAGTGCGTGACGGCGATGACACGCGGTGCCAGAAAGCCGCCCTGCGCGAGCAGCGGCGCGACCATGACGAGACCCGCCGCGCCCAACGCGAGCCACACGAGTCCGGCCGCGAAGTGCTCGCCGGGCAGCGCAAAGGGCGGCGCCTGGTCGAGCGAGCCGACTGGTACACCTCCCGGATGTGGCGCCGTGGGACGCGGAATGGCCGGCGCGCTCACGTGCGACCGATCGCGATGCGCCACACTTCGGGCCCTTCTTCCAGCGCCTCCCAGGTGAACCGCCCGGCGCGCTCGGCCTGAAGCTGGTAGAAGAGCGGCTTGGGGTCGTGGTCGTTGATCAGGACGAATCGCTCGCCGGAGGCGAGACCGTCGCACATGCGGAAAATCGTGGGATGCTTCTCACGCGGGGGAATCACCCGCACGTCGAGCTCGGTCGGCACGGTATCTCCCAGGGGAGAAGGGCTGAGCGTGAGCGTAAGCGCGGGCCTTATTATTGTCAAGTTTTTTTCCCCATAAAGATAATCTATTGACTAATCGCTTGCCCCCACTAGACTTGTGGAATGGCAAAGGATCGTCCTGCCGCCTCGCTTTTCGGGCCGGGCCTGGGTGAGACGCAACGCGCGCTGCTGGTCGCGCTGAAGCGTCGTGGTGTCGCCACCCTCGCCGAGCTGTCCCGCGGGGCCCGGGTGGCCGCAGGAACGGTGCGCGAGCACCTCCACGCCCTCGCCTCCCGCGGGCTCGTCGAACGGTGCGGCGCGCGACGCCGCACGCGAGGGCGCGGCCGGCCCGAGGTGCTGTTCGGGCTGAGCCCCGCGGCTGACGCGCTGTTCCCGCGACAGGAGGGAGAGTTGCTGAAGGGCCTGGTACGGTTTCTCGACGCGCGCGGTCGGGGGAGCGACGTGGAGGAGTTCCTGCGCGAGCGCATCGCGGGCGAGCGCGATGCAGCCCTGGCGCGGGTGCGCGACCTCACGGGCCCGGCGCGCCTCGCCGAGGCCGCGCGGATTCTCACCGAATCGGGCTTCATGGCGGAGGTCGTGCGAGGACCCGACGGCGAGACACTGCGGTTGTGCCACTGTCCCATCCGCGAGCTGGTGGCGGCGACGCGCGCGCCGTGCCGCCTGGAGATCGCGTTCGCCGAGGAGCTGGTCGGTCGGCGGCTCGCGCGTACGGCGTACATCCCCGACGGCGATACGGCCTGCGGCTACCGGCCGGAAGAACGCACCTGACGCATCGTCAGGCTCCCGAGATAGCCGGGGGTTACTGCGCCGTCCCGGCGGGCGGGGCAGTACGATACGTACCGGGGACCGTGCGGAACGTCACCGACAAGCGGTTCCAGCCGTTGATGGCGATCACCGCCATCGTCAGGTCCACCAGCTCTTGCTCGCTGAAGTGTCGGCCCGCTTCCCGATACTCCTCGTCGCTGACGCCATCGCCCGGGAGGAGCGTGACCGACTCGGTCCAGGCCAGCGCCGCGCGCTCACGGTCGGTGAAGAACGGCGTCTCGCGCCACACCGACAACGCGTAGAGCCGCTGCTCACTTTCCCCGCCGGCGCGGGCATCCTTGGTGTGCATGTCCACGCAGTAGGCGCACCCGTTGAGCTGCGAAGCCCGGGTCTTGACCAGCTCGAGCAGCCCCGGCTCCAGCCCCGAGCGGTCCACGTATTGCTGGAGCCCGCGCATCGCGTCCTTGGCGCCGGGCGCCACCGCGCCGTAGTCCATCCGCTCC